>NZ_CP005084.1:120000-375000 GCF_001563265.1 Sphingobium sp. TKS
ATAGGGCGATTGAGTATGATGCATTAGACCCGAAACCCGGCGATCTAGGCATGACCAGGCTGAAGGTGCGGTAACACGCACTGGAGGGCCGAACCGTTTAATGTTGAAAAATTATCGGATGAGTTGTGTTTAGGGGTGAAAGGCCAATCAAGCCGGGAAATAGCTGGTTCTCCGCGAAATCTATTGAGGTAGAGCGTCGGATGATTGCCGTTGGGGGTAGAGCACTGGATGGATGCGGGGGTCGCGAGATCTACCAACTCTAACCAAACTCCGAATACCAACGAGTCTAGTCCGGCAGACAGACGGCGGGTGCTAAGGTCCGTCGTCAAAAGGGAAACAGCCCTAACCTACAGCTAAGGTCCCCAAGTCACGTCTAAGTGGGAAAGCATGTGGAACTTCCAAAACAACCAGGAGGTTGGCTTAGAAGCAGCCATCCTTTAAAGAAAGCGTAACAGCTCACTGGTCTAAATAAGAGGTTCTGCGGCGAAGATGTAACGGGGCTCAAGACGTGCACCGAAGCTTAGGGTTCAGATCTTTGATCTGAGCGGTAGCGGAGCGTTCCGTAGGCCGTTGAAGCCATCTGGTAATGGGTGGTGGAGGTATCGGAAGTGCGAATGCAGACATGAGTAGCGATTAACAGTGTGAGATGCACTGTCGCCGAAATTCCAAGGGTTCCTGCTTAAAGCTAATCTGAGCAGGGTAAGCCGGCCCCTAAGACGAGCCCGAAGGGGGTAGTCGATGGGAACCACGTTAATATTCGTGGGCCTGGAGGTGTGTGACGGATGGCGTAACTTGTCTGGCCTTATTGGATTGGTCCAGGCAGGGAAGTTGTCCCAGGAAATAGCCCCTCCGTATAGACCGTACCCTAAACCGACACAGGTGGAATGGTAGAGTATACCAAGGCGTTTGAGAGAAGTATCCTGAAGGAACTCGGCAAATTGCCTCCGTACCTTCGGAAGAAGGAGGCCCCACATATGCGCAAGCACTTGTGGGGGGCACAGGCCAGGGGGTAGCGACTGTTTAGCAAAAACACAGGGCTCTGCTAAGTCGGCTTCAAGACGACGTATAGGGCCTGACGCCTGCCCGGTGCCTGAAGGTTAAGAGGAGGTGTGCAAGCACTGAATTGAAGCCCAGGTAAACGGCGGCCGTAACTATAACGGTCCTAAGGTAGCGAAATTCCTTGTCGGGTAAGTTCCGACCTGCACGAATGGCGTAACGACTTCCCCACTGTCTCCAGGATATGCTCAGCGAAATTGAATTCTCCGTGAAGATGCGGAGTACCCGCGGTTAGACGGAAAGACCCCGTGCACCTTTACTGCAGCTTCAGAGTGGCATTAGGAAAGAACTGTGTAGCATAGGTGGGAGGCTTTGAAGCGATGACGCCAGTTGTCGTGGAGCCATAGGTGAAATACCACCCTGTTGTTTTCTGATGTCTAACCTCGCACCGTTATCCGGTGCAGGGACCCTCTGTGGCGGGTAGTTTGACTGGGGCGGTCGCCTCCTAAAGAGTAACGGAGGCGCGCGATGGTGGGCTCAGGACGGTTGGAAACCGTCTGTTAGAGTGCAATGGCATAAGCCCGCCTGACTGCGAGACTGACAAGTCGAGCAGAGACGAAAGTCGGTCATAGTGATCCGGTGGTCCCTCGTGGAAGGGCCATCGCTCAACGGATAAAAGGTACGCCGGGGATAACAGGCTGATGATTCCCAAGAGCTCATATCGACGGAATCGTTTGGCACCTCGATGTCGGCTCATCACATCCTGGGGCTGGAGCAGGTCCCAAGGGTTTGGCTGTTCGCCAATTAAAGTGGTACGTGAGCTGGGTTCAGAACGTCGCGAGACAGTTTGGTCCCTATCTGCCGTGGGCGTCGAAATTTGAGAGGAGTTGACCCTAGTACGAGAGGACCGGGTTGAACATACCTCTGGTGTACCTGTCGTCCTGCCAAGGGCGCAGCAGGGTAGCTATGTATGGACGGGATAACCGCTGAAAGCATCTAAGCGGGAAGCCTCCCTCAAGATAAGATTTCTTCGAGCGGTCGTAGACCACGACCTTGATAGGCCGGATGTAGAAGTGTGGTAACATATGGAGCTAACCGGTCCTAATTGCTCTGATCGCGCCTGAGAGTCCCACCATCAATGACAGTGCTGGATAATCCCAGCGTCGCTCATCGAACGTGGTGATCAACCTCAAGCCAGATATATCTACCGTAAAATGCACGGCATCGATTGAAACCCAAAGCGCAAGCTTCATTGCTTGGTGACCATAGCGTCTGTGACCCACCCGATCCCATCCCGAACTCGGCCGTGAAACCAGTCTGCGCCGATGGTACTGTGGCTCAAGCCCCGGAAGAGTAGGGCGTCGCCAGGCATTGCAGCTCGCGCTTTGAAAACATACACAACCCATTCACACCCAGTATGCGGCCTCCGCAGCGATCTCTAGTGTCGCGGGATGGAGCAGCCCGGTAGCTCGTCAGGCTCATAACCTGAAGGTCGTAGGTTCAAATCCTGCCCCCGTCTCAAGACGTTTCAGGAAGTCTAATACTGTTGTTTCAGCCACATCGCTGCCCAGTCGCTGGCATACGGTCTCGCCGTCCTGCAATTGTGCGGAAGACTTTGCGTTCCCAGCCAGTAGCGGAAATTCGTCTCTAAGATTTAGTGAATTTCGCGATTTCGGCTGCGGTCTTGCGTTCCACCTATGACTGACCGTTTATCACGAACGAGCGCGACCTCCGCTTGCGCGCGAGGGAAGCCTAAGCTGACCGTCACTCCTAGAAATTTGCGCTCACGCGAAAAACATCATCGGTCGCTTGCTAGGGACCAAAATTACATTAAATCCAAGAATGGCGAAGGCATCGGCTAACCCGCGCAACCTTGAGCGTAGCTTATGGGTGAACCGCCACGAATCATTTGACCAAATTGTCTATTAATATAGTAGATAAATTGTGCTGCGCGGGGCAGCTTTGGCAGGCCAAAGTATGAAATTTTCCGATCAGCTTCTTCTGGCGGGCACCCTATGTGTCTTGTTTCCTATGGTCCTTGAAACCTCCCAAGCCCAGCTACAGCCCACAGACAATGCTCATGCCAGGGGTGAAATCATCGTCACCGCTGAACGCCGGGCGACTGATCTGCAAAAGACAGCTATCGCCATTTCGGCCTTCACGCCCGACTTGCTGGAGCAGCGCAATCTCACCAGCGTGGGCGAAAGCGACCCGATCCAGGAACCGGTGCTGGCCGTCTATGTCGACGATGTCTATGTTCCGCGCCAGATCGGATCGATGAGCGTACTGATCATCAGCCGACCAAGTGCATGAGGCACTTAGCGCTCCATCGGGTTGACGATGTGGCCCGGCCCGGGAAAGTCCAATCGAGATCGCGACGGGCGAGTATCGTTGCGCCAGCTGCGTTTCATTCAAAGCGGTCTAGCTGGTCTGTTGGGCATAGCCTTCCGAGATTTAGATCTTCGGCATCAAGTCCCCCGGCTTGGAAGTTAGGTCTAAATTCGGGATTCGTCCATCACCTCGACAAGAACGAAAATTTGTTGGTATTGACCCAAAGAACCAAGGGATTTATAGAAGTCGAAGTAGGTTCCATAAGGTTGTTGGTAATCTTGTTGGATCTGCAAATTTTAGAATTTTGCAAATCTTTAATCTTCAACCATGTGCGTCGAAATTTAGTATCCCGGCAATGGACCCACAATGTCGATCTGCACCGGGAAGTCGAAATCGGTCTGGCCAAGCCGCTGCAAATCTCCATCGGCGGCGAATATCGGCTCGACCGTTTTCGTACCTTTGCGGGCGACCCGCTGGCCTATCAACCGGCGACCTACAGCTTCCGGCCCGGCGACCAGCAATATGACTGGAATGTCGGCGTCACGGCCTCGCCCGTGGTGCAGGGGGCGATTGTTCTGTCGCCCGCCGATGAAGCCGACATCAGCCGCAAAGTCTATGCGGGCTATATCGATCACGGAATCTATCCGCTCGACGCCTGGTATATCGGCGCCGCGATCCGCGCGCCGTCGCTGACGCAGATCGGCTATGCCCAGACCGATGGGCGCACCTCTTCCTTCTTCAACGCGGCGACTGGCCAGACGGAATTGCGGCCCACCGTAGCAAAGCTGGTGACGGCGGATTCCACCGTCGGCCAATTGCTCGGCGCCAAGCCGCTGAAGGCGGAAAAGACCTGGAATGCAGGGCTGGGTTTCGTCTTCACGCCTGCGCCGTCCTTGTCGGTGACGCTCGACGGCTATTATATCCGCATCAAGAACCGGATCGAGCGTACCGGCCGCCTGTTCGGCACGGGCATTTCCGCCATCCTTGCCGCCAACGGTCTGTCGGACATCGAGCAGGCGGAATATTTCATCAACGCCGCCGACACCACGACCAAGGGTTTTGATCTGGTCGCCGATTATTCGAAGAGCCTTGGCGATCTGGGCAAGCTGGGCCTGACCCTCGCTTTCAACTATTCGAAGACGAAGGTGACGGATGTCGTCGCCACCCCGTCGCAATTGTTCGGCCCCACCGGCGCTTCGTTGCTGGGCGCGGGATCGGTCTTCTTCGGCGGCGACAAGATCGGTGAACTGGAAGTGCTCCAGCCGCATAGCAAGCTGGTCAGTACGCTCAACTGGAGCAAGGGCATTTTCGGCCTCAGCCTCACCGCCACCCGCTATGGCAAATATACGCAGCGCACGGCGGCGGGCGACGACCGGCATTTCGGCGCGAAGATCATCACCGACGCCAGCATCAGCGCCAAAGTGACGAAGTTCGCCACGCTTTCGGCCGGTGCCACCAACCTGTTCGACGTCCGCCCCGAAACCAACGGGCCGGGCAATCCCCAGACGGGGCAGGGCTATTATGGTCCGTCGCCCTTCAATCCGGCGGGAGGCTATTATTATGGACGGATCGCGCTTGCTTTCTGATCGCCGTACCTTCCTTGCTGGAGCCGCTGCGCTTAGCTTGACCGCCTGCGCGGGGCAGGGCGGGCGCACCAAGCTGGTGCTGGGCGATCAGGTCCACCTCCTCCAGTCGAAGGCGGAGGCGGCAGGCGCCTTGAACGGCCTGTCCTATGATGTCGAGTGGGCGAATTTCGTTGGCGCCGCGCCGCTGCTGGAGGCGCTCAACGCGGGAGCGGTGGATACCGCTCCGGCAGGCGACCTGCCGGTAGTGCTGGCGGCCTCGGCAGGGGTGCCGCTGAAGATCATTGCGGGCTCGATTTCGTCGACCAAGGATATCGCCATCATCGTCCCCGCCGACTCTCCGATCCGATCGGTTGCCGGGCTGGCGGGCAAGCGCGTGATCGTATCGAGCGCGCGGGGCAGCATATCCCATTATCTGCTGCTCGAAGCGCTCAAGGAAGCGAAGCTCGACCGGCGGAAGGTCGATATCGGCTTCATGCTGCCCAATGACGCCGCCGCCGCCTTTGCCGCCGGGCGGATCGAAGCCTGGGCGACCTTCGGCACCTACCAGCTTGCCGCGGAACAACGCGGCGCTCGGGTGCTGCGCGACGGAGAGGGGATCAATAGCGGCCTGACCCTGATCGCCGCGTCCCAGGCCGCGCTCGACAACCCGGCGAAGCGCGAAGCCTTGCGCGACGTCCTTGGCCGCCTCCGCAAGGCGGGCCGATGGTCGCGGGCGCATCCCGCCGACTATGCCTGCCTCTTCGCGCGGCAGACGAAGGTTGACCCGAAGCTCGCCGCCCTGATCGTAGAGCGACAGAACCCGCTGCTGATCGCGCCCGACGCGGCGGTGGTGAAGCTGCTGCAACGGGTGGTCGATCGTTTCCATGCCGATGGCGAACTGCCCGCCCATATCGATGTCGCCTCGATCGTGGACGCGGGCATATTCCCGGTATGAGCAGCGCCAATCCATTCATCAGCCATTCTCATTGGGCGGCGCCCTGCCGCTTCCCTAAAATCCCGCGCAAAGGAGCATCGCCATGGCTACAGTCTTGAAGGATGACCGTTTCCGCCAGTCGGGCATCAGCGAAGCGGAATGGAAGGTCCGCGTCGATCTTGCCGCTTTCTATCGCCTTTCCGCCCTCTATGGCTGGGACGATTTCATCTACACCCACATCTCCGCCCGCGTGCCGGGGCCGGAACATCATTTCCTGATCAACCCCTTCGGCCTGATGTTCGATGAGATCACGGCGTCCAGCCTGGTCAAGGTCGACCTCGACGGCAATGTCATCGGGGAGAGCGATTACGGCATCAACTATGCGGGCTATGTGATCCACAGCGCGATCCACGGCGCACGGGAAGATGCGCACTATATCGCCCATTTCCACAGCGCCGACGGCGTGGCGGTGTCGGCCCATGCCGAAGGGCTGCTGCCGCTCAACCAGCGGGCGCTCAGCCTTATCCCGCGTCTCTCCTATCATGATTATGAGGGCGTGGCGCTCAACCTGGACGAGCGGGAACGACTGGTGACCGATCTGGGTGATACCAAGGTCATGCTGCTGCGCAATCACGGCACGCTGGCGCTGGGATCGACGCCGGGCGAGGCGTTCAGCGGCATCTATCATTTGGAGGAAGCCTGCAAGGCGCAGGTCCGCAGCCTTGCCGCCGGCCGCGACAAGGTGCTGATCGCCCCGGAAGCCGCTCAGGAGGAAGTCCGCCGCCAGATGAGCCGCGAACGCAAGCCCGCCGAGGGTGCCAAGCCGCACTATGACATCGTCTGGGAAGCGGCGCTTCGCAAGGCGGAGCGCCAATCGCCCGGCTTCGATGCCTGAAGGACACAAGCGGACAAAAAGTATCGCCGCCGCAGAGGGCGGAATGGGGTTTGCGAAGCGTCGTTCACAACCTCAATCGTTCAGCGGTCGCCTGCAATGCCGGCAGAAAGCGCTGCCGCATCTCCTCGACCGAAATGCGTTGCGCTGAAGTGCCGATATTCAGCGCGGCGACCACCTTGCCGCGATCCGTCACCGGGACCGCGATCGAACGAAGACCCATTTCCAGTTCCTCATCGACCAGCGCATAGCCTTCCCGACCCACACTGCGGAACAGGATTAGCAGTCGCGCGCGATCGGTGACGGTGCGCGGTGTCAGCGCCTTGATGTCCGTGCGGGCCAGATAGGCCTCTTGCTCCTCGTCCGACCGGCCGCTCAGCAGCACGCGGCCCATGGAGGTGCAATAAAGCGGCAGGCGGCTGCCGACCCGCAGGCCGACCGACATGATGCGCATCGCTTCGCCGCGCGCCACATAATAAAGCTGATCCTCTTCCATGATGCCGAGCGAGCAGGACTCGCCCAGTTCGTCGCGCAATGCATCCAGCAACGGCTGCGCCCGCGCGGCGAGCGCGTTCAGGGAAAGATAGGGATGGCCCAGCACCAGCGCCTTGCGCCGGACGGCATAGCCATGCTCGTCCTGTCCCACATAGCCGAGCATCGCGAGCGTATAGAGGCAGCGGCGCACCGACGCCCGACTGAGCTGCGTGCGCCGCGCGACATCGGCGATGGTGACTGGCCGCTGCGCCTCCGCGACGCAGCGCATGACCGCCAGGCCACGGGCCAGCGATGCCATGAATTCCGGGTCTCCGGATCGATCCAGTTCGCCGAATTCGCCCATGGTCCGTCCTCCATATATTGACCGATTATCGGTTATATGATCGTTTATCGGTTGACGCTCTTCCTGTCCAGTCGCACATCCCCGCCATCAGGAGTGAGGATCATGATCGACAAAAGCATCGAGTCGGCACAGGCGGCGGTCGCCGACATTTTCGACGGCGCATCCGTGATGATCGGCGGCTTTGGCACGGCGGGGATGCCCGACCAATTGATCGACGCGCTGATCGCGCGCGGCGTGGGCGATCTGACGATCATCAACAACAATGCGGGCAATGGCGAGCAGGGTGTCGCTGCGCTGATCCGTGAAGGCCGGGTGAGGAAGATCATCTGCTCCTTCCCCCGCCAGTCTGACTCGCACCATTTCGACGCGGCCTATCGCGCAGGCAGGATCGAGCTGGAACTGGTGCCACAGGGCAATCTTGCCGCGCGTATTCAGGCTGCCGGTGCGGGGCTGGGCGCGATCTTCACCCCGACCGGCTACGGCACGCTGCTGGCGGAGGGCAAGGAGACCCGAGAGATCAATGGGGTCAACCATGTGCTGGAATATCCCATCCACGCCGATTTCGCGCTGATCAAGGCACAGCGGGGCGACCGCTGGGGCAATCTCGTCTATCGCAAGACGGCCCGTAATTTCGGCCCGATCATGGCGATGGCCGCCAGCACCTCCATCGCGCAGGTCAGTGAGATCGTGCCGCTGGGCGCGCTCGACCCGGAAGTGATCGTGACGCCGGGCATCTTCGTCCAGCGCGTCGTCCAGATCGATTCCGTCACCGTCCATGCCGATGCAGCCTGAACCGGAGAGATATTCCATGAACCGTCTCAATCGTGACCAGATGGCGCAGCGCGTTGCGCGCGACATTCCAGAGGGCGCCTATGTGAACCTTGGCATCGGTCTCCCCACCAAGGTCGCCAATTATCTGCCGCAGGAACGCGAGATATTCCTGCAGAGCGAGAATGGCCTGCTCGGCATGGGGCCGGCACCCGCCGCCGGCGAGGAGGATTGGGAACTGATCAACGCGGGCAAGCAGGCCGTGACCCTGCTGACCGGCGGCGCCTTCTTTCATCATGCCGACAGCTTCGCGATGATGCGCGGCGGTCATATCGACATTTGCGTGCTGGGGGCGTTCCAGGTTTCCGTCAACGGCGACCTTGCCAACTGGCACACCGGAGAGCCGGACGCGATTCCCGCCGTCGGTGGGGCGATGGACCTTGCCATCGGCGCCAAGCAGACCTTCGTCATGATGGAACTGCTGACCAAACAGGGCGAACCCAAGCTGGTCGAACGCTGTACCTACCCCCTCACCGGCCTTGCCTGCGTGTCGCGGGTCTACACCGACCTTGCCGTCTTCGACGTCGGTCCGCAGGGCGCGCGCGCGACCGAACTGGTCGATGGTCTCACCCTTGAAGAGCTGCGCCGTCTCACCGGCCTGTCGCTCGATCTCTCCGCCTGAAAGGATTTTCGGATGACGCAAGCCTTCATCTGCGATGCCGTCCGCACCCCCATCGGCCGCTATGGCGGTGGCCTGGCCAGGATTCGCGCCGATGATCTGGGGGCGATGCCGATGAAGGCGCTGCTGGAGCGCAATCCCGGTCTCGACGCCTCGGCCATCGAGGAAGTCTTCTATGGCTGCGCCAACCAGTCCGGCGAGGATAATCGCAACGTCGCCCGCATGAGCCTGCTGCTGGCAGGCCTGCCTCATACAGTGCCGGGCGTTACGCTCAATCGCCTGTGCGCGTCCGGCCTGGAAGCGGTGGGTGCGGCGGCGCGGGCGATCCGCAGCGACGAAATGGCCCTTGCCGTCGCGGGCGGCGTCGAGAGCATGTCGCGCGCGCCCTTCGTCATGGGCAAGTCGGACAGCGCCTTCGGCCGCGCCCAGAAGCTGGAGGATACGACGATGGGCTGGCGCTTCGTCAACCCGGCGCTCGATGCGCTCTACGGCACGGAGACGATGCCGCGCACGGGCGAGAATGTGGCGCAGGATCATGGCATCAGCCGCGAGGATCAGGACGCCTTCGCCCTGCGCAGCCAGCAGCGCGCCGGTGCTGCGCAGGCGAGCGGCTTTCTTGCCGAAGAAATCATGCCGGTTTCCGTGCCGGGCAGGAAAGGCGGCGAGACAATGGAGTTCGCGGTCGACGAGCATCCCCGTGCCGACACCGGCATCGACGCGCTTCAGAAGCTGAAGCCGCTTTTCGGCCCCCATGGCACCGTCACGGCGGGCAATGCATCGGGTATCAACGACGGCGCCGCTGCCATGATCGTGGCGAGCGAAGCTGCGGCCAGAACCTATGGGCTGACGCCCCGCGCGCGCATATTGGGCATGGCGTCGGCCGGCGTGGAGCCGCGGGTCATGGGGATCGGCCCGCTTCCCGCCACGCAGAAGCTGCTGACGCGCCTCCGCCTCGGCATCGGGGATTTCGACGCGATCGAACTCAACGAAGCCTTCGCCAGTCAAAGCCTGGCGGTGATGCGCGGTTTGGGCTTGCCCGACGATGCACCGCACGTGAACGCCAATGGCGGCGCCATCGCCCTGGGTCATCCGCTCGGCATGTCCGGCGCGCGGCTGGCGATGACGCTGGTCCACCAGTTGGAGAAAACGGGGGGCAGGCGCGGCATCGCGACGCTGTGCATCGGCGTGGGAATGGGTCTGGCGCTGGCGGTCGAGCGGGTCTGATCCGGTCGTCGTTGCGGGACGACCGGCGGCTTCCGAGCGAGATCATCCACGCAGCCCCGGGACAGTGATGATCGACTGCCCCTCGCTATGCAAGCGTACTTGCGATAGCTTGCCCGGTGCCGCGTCCGGCACCGGGGGCTACGCGTTGGGAACGGCTGTTCGTCATGTCCAGGCTTCGCGATAAAGAGTCTGGATGGTCTCGCTGTCCGGAACTCTCGGGTTGTTGCCGGGCGAGCCGGATGCGAGCGCCTGCTCGGCCATCAGCAGCAGGAGATCGGTCCAGCGTTCCCGTAGGATCTGGGTGAGCCTCATCCTCACAATGGCGGATGGCACGCTCGTCTTCGATGCGCTGTACCCGGCGCTGGGTTCGGATATCCGTTCCGAGCTGGCGACCCAGGTTGGCGCCCATCTTTCGATTGAGGGATGCCTCACGGTCGATGCGCATCAACGGACCGATGTTCCGGGGCTTTACGCGGCCGGCGACGTGGTGCTGGGTCTGGACCAGATCAGTCACGCGATGGGCGAAGGCGGCGTCGCCGCGACTACGATCCGCAACGATCTCGCCCGGCGAACGCCGCTTCGCCGTTAGGTCATGCCAAGGGCTGCGCGTCGAGGTCGACTGCCAGTTCGCGAGGCCAGAACCGCAGCGCCCGGCCGGCGTCTATGAAGGCGTTGCATGGCGGTGATTTCCTGGACAATTGGGGGAGAACCGGCCCGATATGCCTGATACGGGATGAGGCCTAGCGGCGTGTGGAAGATGATTATCCGATGTGCTTCGATTGGGATTTCGTGCCGCAATGGATTCTCGACAATATCGACTGGTCGGACCCTTACGGTCCGGCCATCGCCTCTGGGCGCGATGATAGTTCAACCTCGGCCGACCACGGCCAGTCTTGATCTGAGAGCACCGCTGCGTTACGTTAGACAAAATTTCATATTGTTGGACATTATGGCAAAATCGCATGGATCGGAGCCACTCTCCGCAAAGCAAGTTCGGGGCAAGGCGCGGAGCGCCGCCGACGTGATCGTCTCCGCCCAGAATGTGCGGGTCGAAGCCGTGATGGCGGCCGCCGAACGTTCGGGCCTCCTCAAGGAGAAGGGCGGTCGTATCGGTGGCCGTGTGAGTGCCGCGCTCGTCAGGCAGGCCAAGGCGCAAACGGGCATCCAGACGGATACCGACCTCATTGAATTCGCCCTCGCGAACCTCGCGCTCGAAGACAAATTCTCCGAGGCCTTCAAGGCTGCTCGGGGCAAAGTGGACCCGGATCTGAAGCTGGGTTTCTGACGTGGTGGCATTTGATATTGCGGGCGCGCTGCGCTGGGCCCGGTTCGATCCGGGTAGGACGCTTGCGCGGCGGGCGGACAGCGAACTCCCCTTCGCCAGCGAAGAGGAACTGGTCGGCCAGCCGCTGTTGCTCGATACCTGCGTCTATATCGACCAGATGCAGGGCCACGCGCCTTCGGTCGTTGAGCGTCTGATCGACACGCGGCAGGTCAATCATTCGACGGTCGCCATCCAGGAACTCATGCATTCGGCTGGTGCGCTCGATCCCAAGGATAAACGAACAGGTCCGGTGATCACTATCATCCGCAAGCAGATCGAAGCCATGCCCGCGCACCGCGTTTTCACACCCGATGCCGAGATTCTGGGGCGGGCTGCCTTGCTCGCGGGCATGCTGAGCCGATTGCAAGGCTATGCGCGGCATCAACGGCTCAAGGCGCTGCAAGACTGCACCCTGTTCCTCCAAGCGCAAAAGCTCGGATTTACCGTCGTCACGGGTAATATCATCGAGTTCGATCTCCTTCTTCAACTCGTGCCGACTGGACGAGTCCTTATGTATCGATCGGGCAAGAGAGCCTAGCCGCTCCCTGTCGATTGAATCGATATCCAGCCGGTGGCGGCGCTCATCCACTTGCGCCCATCGTATCCTGCTGAGGGGAGGGGGTAGGGATTTGATGTGGCCGGAAAATGGCCTCCATGCGTCAGAAATCCCAATCCCATGACAATGGCATCCAGGCGGTCGGCGACGCGCTGATCATGAAGATGTCCCGCCATGGTCCCACGCTCTCCCGTTGACGGCGAGCAAGGAGACGGTCGCGGTGACGCCCGCTTCCGGCTGACGCCGGTCGTCCGTTCGAATTCCTTGTATATTGGGAGGCCGCTATGCGCCGTACCACCATTTTTGTCTGTTCGACTGCGCACTTGCCCGTCGCCGAACGAGAAGAAATCGACAGGATCATCGCCAACTCGCCCCGCAATGCCGGTGGGCGGATCGAGGTTGCGCATCCAGACCTGATCATAGAACCTCATGGTTATGGTTTCTTCGTCCACACCGAGGTCGTCATGCGTGGGGACGAGAGGACTTCTCATATATCCCCAGAGTTCTGGGCGATCCTGACCGCCGCGTTCGAATCGGATGCATCCTGGATTCTCTTCGATCGCGACGAGCCATCCATGCCTGACCTGCCTGTCTTTCCCGACCCATGATTATCCATGAAGGGTGTTTCCTCATGTCCACGCATCCAATCCCGCACGCGCTGTCCGCCAAACGGGCTGCGCTCCTTCATTCGATCATGCCTATTCGGTTGCCCTTCAGGAGCGACGCGTAACCGGCATGCCCCAGTTCGTGATCCGCACCAACGATCCAATGCAGCCGATCCGCACCACCAGTACAGTTCCCGAGCGCCATCAAACGCTACTCGCCATGATCGCTTAGCGGGGTGGTGAGTCCGTCGTCTCCCATGGGCGCTGTAAGGCCGTTCGGGGAACGGAATGAAGGAGTGACGAAAATGCCCACCATTTCCGTAGATGTGAACGTGTTCGACCCCGTCGCGCCTTACAGTGTGGCTACCGCTTGAAAAATGGATCTATGATCATTCTTCGTGATTGACGGGCCAAGTCTCATTGGCGGCGCCCGGCGGCCGCCGCCAAAAAGGGCTTGCACGGCGAAGGAGATCATCATGGCCACCACAGTCAACGAAACGCTCAAGTCCCGCTATGCCGCCCTGCAGGCGGAGCGCGAGAGGAGCTGGCCCCCCGCTCAGCTTGAGGGCAATGCGCGGCAGCGCAACCAGTTGCTGGAACGTTTCGATCCCGCCGCCGTGGCCCAACCCGGTACGGTGTTGCCACCCTTGTCCTTCGTGGAGGTGGACGGCGACACGCTGAGCCTGGACGAGCTCACCGCTGATGGCGCTGCGTTGTTCGTCTTCTTTCGCTATGCGGGTTGCCCGGCCTGCAACATCGCTTTGCCCCATTATGCGGAAGCGCTGTTTCCTGCCTTGAGACAACGGGGCATCCCACTCGTGGCATTGAGTCCGCAGCCGCCCCTTCTCCTGCGCGAAATCAAGGCGCGGCATGATCTGCCCTTCCATGTCGCGACCGATGCCGACAATGGCCTGGCGCGGCTGCTGCATATCAGCTTCCAGCCCGATCACCGCCCGTCGCCGCCGCCGTCCGGCTGGATCGGTGAAGTGACCGGCACGGGCAGTTGGGAATTGCCCCAGCCCGCTTTCCTGCTCGTTGGCGCCGGACGCGTCGTGCGCTGGTTGCAGGTCAGTCCCGACTGGCTGGATCGCCCGGAAGCGGACACGGTCCTGCGCCATGTCGACCAGAATCGTGACTGATGAAATGATGCCGCTTTCCTGCGGAATGAGGGTGCTGCAATGCGCTGATGCTGGTCTGGGCATGTCGAGCCAGTCGCAGGGCTGCATCGCGCAGACCTGCTTGATCGACATATCTCTGTCCGTCGCCGGATCATCGGATATGCGCTTTTGCACCTTTCACATCACATCGCGCATTGAAATTCCGGGCCAGTTCCGCGAGGCTGACAGCCCCCAGCCTGGCAATCAGCAAAGCCTCCGCTTCGGCCAATGCGCCTTCCAAGGCTGAGTTGACGGCCTTTTCGACCGCACAGTCCGGGTTCTGGCGCTCGTTGCCTATCGCGAAGATGCGTGGGCCGCCAACCGCGCGGTGAACGTCGAGAAGGGAAATCTTTTCCAGGTTGGTTACGATTACCCAGCCGCCGCCATGGCCCTTTTCCGAGAGCACATAACCCGCTTCCCGCAATCCCGCCATGGTACGGCGGATCACCACCGAATTGGTGCCGAGCATCCGCGCGATTTCTTCCGATGTCATGGGTCCGTCCTGCCGTGCCATATGGAGCAGGACATGAAGCATCCGGGAAAGGCGGCTGTCGTTTCGCACGGGACGATCCTTCGCATGTGCGCCGCAATTGGCAAGAGCGATCAATCACGATACTTATTATGTTACATGATTCACGGAGTGAAGATATGAGAGAGTTCGAAAGCCCTGATCATTGGGACACTGCCGCCCTGCATTATGAGAAAACCGCCCACCCTTTTACGGCACATTATGCCGACGCGGCGCTCGCGCGGGTTTTCCTGACGCCTGCGAGCCGCGTCCTGGACGTCGCCGCAGGTACAGGCGCACTTGCTTTGGCCGCAGCCCGAACCGGAGCGCAGGTTCTGGCGACCGACTTCTCGCCGGGCATGGTTGCCCGCATCGCAGCCCATGGCCTGTCCAATGTGGAGACGCGCGTCATGGATGGACAGGCGCTCGCGCTTCCTGATGCGGCGTTCGATGCGGTTTTCTCTATCTTTGGGGTGATCATGTTTCCCGACTGGCGCAAGGGATTATCGGAAATGGCGCGTGTAACCCGTCCCGGCGGCTACGGAGTCATCGCCACATGGCAGGACCGCGGCGCAGCTACCTTTCTGCTGCTTGGCCAGATCCGCCGAAAGCTCTTCCCCGAACGCGAAGGCATGACAATGCCAGAAGGCGTGAAGGCACTGAGCGAACCGGAGGATTTTTCCCGCGAATTGATCGCTGCCGGATATCGCGATCCCCAGATCGAATATGTCACGCATGACTATGAACTTGATGTGTCGGCCCTTGGCGATCCCGACACCTTATTTGGTATGTCACCCGATTGGAGCAGCCTGAACGATAGGGAGAAAGAGGCAGTCATTGCCGAAGCGCGGCAGATGGCTGGAACCCGACTTACGCTTGCCATCCCTTCGACCGCGTTGATAGCGACCGCTCAACGTTGACGATTTAGTGTCGTCGCCGATGGAAATCCGCAGTTTGCGGGCAAACTCGCTCAACGCATCGGAGAGATCGCCGCCCGATTTCTTTTTCGCCAGCGTGCCTGCCTCGCGAGCCTCAGCGCTGTTCCAGATGCCAGGCGCCAACATGGCCGCTCAGACGCAGATCCATGAGCTCGACCAGATCGCGCAAAGCCTTTTCGCCATCGTCGACAATCAGAGTCCCCGAAAAGCGCCGGTAGCGCAATGCAGCCGGCACCTCCACCCTGACCCCGGCATAACGGCGCAGATCGGCTGCGACCAGAGGGAGCGCGGCGTTATCATAGGATAGCCGCCCATCCTGCCAGGATCCAACATTGGTCGCCTTTACCGGAGCAACCACCGAGATCCCGCCATCCATATCGAAGGTCAGCTCGTTCCCGGCACTGAGCGAGACGGGCTGCGCCATCGTTTCGGCGTGGACCCGAACCTTGCCCTCGGCCACGGCGACGCGCACCACATGGTCCTGTTGCTGCACGTCGAACCGGGTGCCGATATCGCTGATGCTGACGTCTCCGGTGGAAATCGTCAGCGTGCGTGAGGGATCGTGGCGGATGTCGAACGTGGCGCCGCCAGTCATGGCGATGCGATCCTGCGCGCGCCCATCCACGGCCAGGCGGCTGTGGGGCGCCAGCAGGACGGACGATCCATCCGCCAGGGCGATGCGCCGGCTGCCGGCGTCCGTCACGTAGACGCTTGGTGCAGGCGTCATGAATTGCGGCACGGCGATGATCATGGCGAGCGAGGCGGCGACCGCCAGCCCGCCCCAGCGCCAATAGGCCCGGCGCCGACGCGGCGTGGGAGCTGCTTCGCTACCGTCGGCGACGCTGAGCGCATCTCCATGGCGATCGAGGGCATCGGCCGTCAGCGCCATCTGGTCGAGCGCGACCCGGTGGCGCGGGTCCGCTTCAAGCCAGGCGGTGAAGGCGTCCCAGTTGATCGCGTCCGCCTGCTGGTCCACGCAGCGCAGGTGCCACTCCGCGGCTTCGGACAGCATCGCATCGGAAAGATTGGCTTGGTTCTCGCGGTTCATCGTCCCTGTTCCATTCGCGGCTTTGCGCCGTCGTCTGCCCCATGATCCTGCGACGCCGCCGCTGCAAATGATCCGCAGTTCGCCAGAGCCGCCCGCAAATGCTTCATCGCCAGCGCCAGATGCTTTTCCACGCCACTGCGAGAAATTCCAAGAACTTGCGCGATTTCACTCTGACCCATCCCCTCGAACCGATAGAGACGCAGGGCGCGCGCCGCGCCTTCGGGCAAGCCGGCGATGGCCGATCGCAGGATTTCCGCTTCCTGCCGACGGGCAATCGCTTCATCGACAGGCTCGGTGGCGTCGATCCGCACCTCCGGTGCTTCGGCCACGCCCCCATGATCCTCTTCAAGCCAGGCCCGTTCGCGCCGCATTGCCCTCTGCGCGGCCCGCAGGCGGTCGAGCACGATGTTGTTGGCCATGCGAAACAGATAGGCGCGTGGATTGCCGATCGGCCCGGCGGGTTGTGCGCGCGCCTTGATCCACAGATCCTGCATGACGTCCTGCGCCTCGTCCCGCGATCCGCATCGCCCGCAAAGGAAGCGCAGCAGTTCGGCCCGGTGCACTTCGAGCAGCCTGGCAAGACCCGCGCCCTGCGGTTCGTCCTGACCTGCCCCCATCCGTTTCTCCGCGGCGATCACGATCCGCGTCGGGCCCGGCCAATAAGTCCCCGGACCGAGCGAGTCACCGCCACTTCATGCACCTCCACCTCTGTTTCCGCAAACCCGCCCGCGATGAGTGCTGCGCGCAGATCATCGGCGTCGTACAGGCGATGAAGCCCCTCCCGGGCGAAGGCCCAGCCCTCCATCGTGCCGCGATGTGTGACGTAGGCGACCATCCGGCCCCCGGGCCGCAGCACGCGATGCAATTCGCGCACGAAGCCGTGGTCGCTTCCATCGAAATACAGTATGTTCAGCGCCAGCGCCGCGTCCATGGAGCGGTCCTCCAGCGGCAGCGCCCCCAGATCGCCCGCTATCAGCGTGGCTGTGCCGCCGAGCGATCGATGCGCCATGTTCAGCATGACATCGGATCGGTCGATGCCCGTTAGCGATGCCGGACCGGCCCAACGCATCTCGGCCAGAGCCGCGCCCGTGCCGCATCCGGCATCAAGCACGTCCTCGCCGGGCCGGATCGCCAGCATGTCGAGGGCAAGGCGCATCGGCCGGCGGTTGAGCACATCCATTGCGCTGCCGAGCAGGCGTCCTGAACTGCCCCTCGGATGGGCGAGTTGCCGGGCCAGGCTTCCAGCGAAGCTCATGAAGGGTCGCCTTCCGCTCAGGCCGCCTTGGCGAGCAGGTTGCGCACTTCGCGGCGACGGCCTGCATCCCAGACCGGGCGGCTGGCGTCATGCGGCGCGCGCAACGCCTTTTGCAGATAGGCGCGCGCGCTGGCCTTGTCGCCCCGATCGAGCAGATAGTCGCCGTAAAAATAGTTGGAATCGAGGCCGTCCGGATCGATCGCCAGCGCTTGCCTCAGTAGCTTGACCGCCCGGTCGCCATCACCCCAGGCGAGCGGCGAGCCGGGCACCTTGTAATAAAGGACGCCCAAGCTTAGCGCCGCGCCGCCGTCGGCCGCGCGCGGATCGATGGCATAGGCCTTGGCGATCAGGTCGCGCGCCCGCGTGGCAAGGCCAAGCTTGTGGAAGAAGTTGGCGCGGTTGGCCTGTTCGCTGGTGACGATTCCGGCCCACAGCAGCGGCTCTGCCTTGCCCGGATAGCGTGCGACGAGCGTGTTGGCCTGCTTTGCCAGTTGATCGAGCGCCTTGGTTTGGGTGCTCGATCCCTGCACCTCGTAAGCGATATGTGCCCAGCCGTCGTTCACGGCCTTCACGTCGCTTGCCATGTCGGCGAAGGCGGCGGTGGGCGCGAGCATGGCGAGCAGCGGGACCAGGGCCGTAAGGGCGGTGCGGATTTTCATGGACTTCTCTCCTTCACGATGGTGCCGGGTTCTGCCCGGACGATCAGCTGAATTCGGCGCGGGCCTTGCGGATCTGCCCGGCAAGGCCATTGTCGACGATCCTTGGCGCGATGGCGTTCAGGGCCGCGTAGACCCGTTCCATCACACCGATGCTCACAGTCTCCCGTCGTTCGACGATGGCAGAGGCAATGCGTCGTGCGACCCATTCCGGCTCGTCCGCCTTCATGCCGGTAAGCGCGAGGAAGCGGTTCACCTCGCCATTGTTGAAGGGTGTGCGCGCCGCGCGCGGGTTGACGTGCGTGACAGTGACGCCGCTGCCGATCAGTTCGCGGCGCAGCCCCTGGCTCAGCGCGGCAAGGCCCGCCTTGCTGCTCGAATAGGCGGCAAACCAGGGATAGGGGATCGCCCCTAGCACGGAGCCGACATTGACGATCTGCCCTGATCCGCGCGCCCGCATCGGCGCCGCGACTGCGCGAGCCAGCACCGCGGGCACCAGCAGGTTGACCCGGTAGCACAGGGCCAGCGCCTCGATCGGCTGGCTTTCATGCAGTCCGAACCGCATCACGCCCGCGACATTGACCAGAATGTCCGGACATTCATCTTCCAGCCGCTGCGCCAGTGCCGTCAGGGCGCTATCGTCGGACAGGTCGGTGACGATGCTGGCATGGCACGCGGTACACTCGCTGCGGTCGATGCCGGTAATATGCGCGCCCGCCTCGGCCAGCATCCGGGCGACCGGCGTGCCGATCCCGCCTGCCGCACCCGTCATCATGACGCGCAGACCGTCGAGCCTTGAGGCTTCATGCCGCGACATGCTGTGCATCCTCCAGTTCAATGCTGGCGAAAACGGCGCCGAACAGGCCGAACATCTCGCGCGCCATGGACAGGATCGCATCCCGGTCCTCGTTTGGCAGTCCGTTCACCAACCCGGCGAAGAACGCCATATGATGCTGATCCAGCGCACCGTGAGAAGTGAGATAGGTGAAGGCCTCCGGGGGCAGGCCAAGCCGCTCCGCCACCGCGTTCGCGCCGCGCTGGGCCAGCGCCACGCTGACGCTTTCCAACACATAGACCATGCCGAAGAAGGCGGCCGCGTTGCCCGATGCGATACGGGCATAGGCATGTTCCACCATGGCGCGGGTCGCCGGATGGGGTTCGCTGTTACGGGCGGCATCGGCGTCGCCACCGGCGGCGGCGATGTCGGACAGGATCCATTCCTCATGGCCCGTCTCTTCCTCGATATAGTCGTCGAGCGCGGCGACAAGTTCGGGGCGGTCCAGCAAGCGGGCGCGGGTGGCCTGCATCAGCGGGACGGTGTGGCGCACATGATGATAGGCCTGTCCCAGATAGTCGATATAGGCGCGGCGCCCGATGGCGCCCGCCAGCCCCGCCCGGACCTGCGGGATCGTCAGGAAACGCAGCCGGTCGCGAAAGGTCGCCGCCTCCAGTTCGTCGAAGAAGGGTGGATCGCGTTCCAGCCATGCCTCGGCAATCGCCTTGCGGCGCAGGCGGCCGTTACCCGTCAGCATGCGGTTGTCGGTCGTGAAGGGGGAAACCTCGCGCCATCGCGCCACGCGGGCATAGGCCGGCAGCGCCGCATTCGCGGCCTCGATCGCGGCGGCAAGGTCCGCTTCGGACAACGCTGGAACCAGTAGCGCTTCTGGCGCTGGCAGCCCGTCGGCATGGACCATCGCCTGCAGGATTGCCGGTTGTGCCGTCAGCTGCGTCTCGACCCATTCGGGCGAGATATTGCGGCCAAAGCTGGTGACGATCAGGGCGGACTTGCGCCCCTCGATCCACAGCCGCCCCGCCTCGTCCAACCGTCCGATGTCGCCGGTGGCGAAGGGACCGGGCAGGCGCGGTTCGCCGATGGTGCCGAGGAACATCTCGCCTTCCAGCATGATCTCGCCATCCTCCGCGACCCAGGCCTGCATGTGGCCCAGTGGCCGCCCGACGGACCCGCTGGCCGCGTCTGCACCGGATTCAAGCGAAACCACCGAACCGCATTCGGTCAGTCCATAGCCCTGGCGCACCGGAAGCCCGACTCGCCGGGCGCGCGCAAGCAGTTCGGGCGCAACGCGCGCGCCGCCCACCGCCACGAGTGTCAGGTCCGGCAGGCGGAGCTCGGTTCGCTCGAGCATAACGACAATGCCGGCCAGATATTCGGGCACGAGAATCAGCGAAGTGATGCGCCATTGGGCAATCATGCGCACCATGCGGCCGAAATCGGGGCGGAACGGATCGGCCAGCCCCAGCGCCTGCTGCGGCGGGCAGACATAGGTGCCGCCGGCCAGCATGGTGGCGAAGAAGCCGGCCACCGTCTCCAGCAGGATGCCCGGCGGCAGTAGCGCGCAGTGCCGGCCCGCATGGGTTGACCCGACGTTTTCCACCACCGCGCCTGCAACGTTCAGCATGTGGCTGGCTGAGAGGCATACGCCCTTGGGCGCGCCGGTCGATCCGGAAGTGAAGGTGATCCGGGCCGTTCCCTCGGGCAGCAGGGACGGCCCAGGCTTTGGTGGCGCCGCGGGTTCGCCTGTCGCACCACAGGCGGAGCAGGCATGGTTCGCTTGATCGGACGTGAAGAATGTCGGCAGAGACAGCACGGGGACGCCAGCTTCCAGCAGGGCCAGTTCGCGCACCGCGGCTTCGACCCCATGGTCGAGGCTGAGGACCGCAGGAACGCCGTGCCGCTGCGCGCGATAGCGAACGGCCTCGGACGCGACCCGTTCTGCAAGCTCGGCCCATGTCACGGGCGGCCCGACCACGGGATCGAGCGCGATGCCGCCCGGTTGCGCGGAAGCATGCCTGCGGATGCTCGGAAGCAGGCGGGTCATGCCGCAATATTCCGGCGCGCGGAAAGATAGGCGCCGATCGCGCGCTGCCCCTCGGCTATGAGTCCGGCGCAGACCAAGGGATCGCTATCATAATAACGTCCCCAGATTTCCGGATCGCCGACCCGGTCCGCCCTGGCTGGGGCGAGCGTATGCAATGGCACGCCCATGCGCCTGAACATCTGCCGCAAGGGCGCGGTCAGGGTCGCGACGGCAATTTCGCATTCGCCTCCAAGATCGTTTGCGGCCATTGCCCAGAGCGAGACCATCGCAAAGGCATCGTCGGCGGCAAGGCTGCCGATCTCGATCACGCTCTTGCGCACGATGGGCCGGTCCAATGCGGCCGTCAGACAGTCCTCCACCGGCGCATCAAGATAACATTCCAGAAACAGTGGTTCGTTGCCTGCGCGGCGGTATCCCAGCACTGCCCTTGGCGCCCCGGCTCGCGCAACGTCGAGCATGTTGGAAAAGCAGGGTTGCGCCCGTGCGCCGTGAACACTCGAATATCTGCGTCGTATCAGATTGCTCGAATTCGTCTCGATCATCAGCAATACCTCGGCATTTGCGGATGAGACGGCAGGCCGAATCTTCTTCCTCAGTTGGCGGACGGATTTTTTTGGTCCCGGCCGGTTTTTTTGGTGGCGGACGGCATCGCTCTCGTCGTTTGCGACACGCCGTTTGAAGGCATGGCAGGTTTGAGGAAGATATTTTCAGACGGCGCGACTGAATTTGGTGCGTTACCGGCACCCTAACGGACCTGGCTCCCCGTTATCGCAGGAAGCCAGCCAATTTTAGATCGGAGAGCAGGGTATCGCGGATCGTCTCGGGCATTCCGCTATCATGACAGCCAGCTGCCGATAAGGAGAGACAATAGCCCTAGCGCGGCGACGCTGATCGCCCAGATCGCGACGAACCAGCCCATGCGAACCAGAGTGGCGCGCATCAGTGATAGCCCTCGCTGCCAACCTTGCCCCGGAATACCCAGTAAGCCCAGGCCGTATAGGCCAGAATCACCGGCACCAGCGCGCCACCGCCGATCAGCATGAACAACTGGCTGCGATAGGGCGCTGCCGCTTCCCAGATCGTGACCCGCGCGGGGATCACGTAGGGCCAGATCGAGATGCCCAGGCCCAGCAGGCACAGCCCGAATAGTGCAAGCGCCCAGAAGAATGGCTGGGCATCCTTGCGGCGTGAAAGACTGCGGTAGAACAGCGCCGTGACGATGAGCGTGGCCAGCGGCACCTGCGCGGTGGCCAGAACGCCGGGCCAACCGAGCCAACGACTCTGGTAGCTCGCCTCCAGCGTGAGCGTGGCGAGGCTGACCGCACCAATCACAGCCAACAAGGCGATTGCCAGGCGTCCCGCATAGGTCGCGACCTGCCGCTGCAGAGCGCCTTCCGTCTTCCAGTTCAGCCAGCATGCCCCCAGCAGTGCATAGCCGATCATCAACCCTGATCCGGTCAGGATGGAAAAGGGCGACAGCCATTCCCACCATCCGCCCGCATAGGCCCGTCCCGATACGCTGATACCCTGCAGCAGGGCGCCCAACGCCACGCCCTGCGCGAAGGTCGCGATTCCCGATCCGCCGGTGAAGGCCAGATCCCACCACGCCCGGTGCGCCGGATCGCGCCAGCGGAACTCGAACGCGACGCCGCGCAGGACCAGGCCCAGCAGCATGGCGATCAGCGGTGCGTAGAGCGCGGGCAGGATGATGGCATAGGCCAGAGGAAAGGCCGCGAGCAGCCCGCCGCCGCCCAGCACCAGCCAGGTCTCATTACCATCCCACACTGGCGCGATGCTGTTCATGCCGGTGTCCCGGTCCTTGCCCACCTTGAGCAGCGGAAAGAGGATGCCAATGCCGAGGTCGAAGCCATCCATGACGACATAGGCCACGATCGCGAAGCCGATGATGGCGGCCCAGATGACGGTAAGGTCGAACATCGTCATTGCCCTCCTTCGATGGCCGGCGCCGGTGTGATGCCAGCGGTACGAATTGGCGCGCCGTCAAGGGTGGTTTCATGCGCCTGCGGCGGCCTCTTCATCAGACGCAGCAAATACCAGATGCCCATGCCGAAGACGCTGAAATAGACGATGACGAAAGCCAGCAAAGAACTCGCCACGGCAGGCGCGTCGAGCGGGGATGCGCTGTGCGCCGTACGCAGCAGGCCATAGACCGTGAAAGGCTGCCGTCCGACTTCGGTGACGATCCACCCCGCCAGAACCGCGACGAACCCGGATGGTCCCATGATGAGCGCCGCGCGATGAAGCCACATCCAGTCGTTCAGCTTGCCCCGTGCGCGAGCGAGCAGGCTCCAGGCACCCAGCCCCAGCATCGCGAAGCCCAGGCCCACCATCACGCGAAAGGCCCAGAAGACGATGCCGACCGGCGGTTCATCGCCGTCGGAAACGCTGTCCAACCCCTTGAGCGGCGCATTCAGCTCATGTTTCAGGATGAGCGAGGATGCCTTGGGAATTTCGACGGCATAGTCGATCCGCTTCGTGACGCTGTTCGGGATGCCGAAAAGGATCAGCGGTGCGCCATCGGGATGACTGTCGTAATGGCCTTCCATCGCCATCACCTTGACCGGCTGATGCGCGAGCGTGTTGAGGCCATGCATATCACCCGCGAAGATCTGGATGGGCGCGACGATCGCGGCCATCCACATCGCCATCGAGAACATGGTCCGCGCGCCGGGATTGGTTCGGTCTCTGAGCAGATGCCATGCGCCCACCCCGCCGACCGCGAAGGCGGTGGTCAGATAGGCCGCCAGCACGGTGTGAACGAGGCGGTAGGGGAAGCTGGGGTTGAAGATGATCGCGATCCAGCTTGGACCAGGCAGGAACTGGCCATTGGCCCCGATTTCGTAACCGGTCGGCGTCTGCATCCAGCTGTTGACCGACAGGATCCAGAAGGCGGAGATGAACGTGCCGATCGCGACGGCGCAGGTGGCCGCGAAGTGCAGCTTGCGCCCTACCTTGTTGATGCCGAACAGCATCACGCCAAGAAATCCTGCTTCCAGGAAGAAGGCGGTCAGCACCTCGTAAGCCATGAGTGGCCCGATGACGGGACCGGCCTTGTCAGAGAAGACCGACCAGTTGGTGCCGAACTGGTACGACATGACGATGCCCGAAACGACGCCCATGGCGAAGACGATGGCGAAGATCTTGAGCCAGTAGCGATAGAGATTGGCATAGACGCCCTTGCCTGTCGCCAGCCACAATCCCTCCAGCACCATGAGATAGCTGGCCAGCCCGATCGAAAAGGCGGGGAACAGGAAATGAAAGCTGACGGTGAAGGCAAATTGCGCGCGGGCCAGCAACAGGGCGTCAACGGCATCGAACATGGTCATGTCCTTTCACCCGCCTTTTAGCAGGCCAGCGCGATCAGCGTGATGGGTCAGATTGTCATGCCCGGCAGAAATGCGGCTGCACTGCGCCAGAGCATGTAAAGGGCGACGATGAAGATCAGGCCGGCAAAGACCATGGTCAGTCGCCCGGTCTTTCCACCCAGTCGTTCCGCAAGCCATGTGCCGCCGATGCTGCCCGCCACGCCGCCCAGCACGAAGACCAGCGCGAGCGGCCAGTCGACCAGCCCGGAAAAGGCGTAGTTGGCGGCCGTCGTCAGCCCGAAGGCCGTGACCGCGACGAGCGAGGTGCCGACTGCCATCAACATCGGCATGCCCGTCGATGCGACGAGCCCCGGAACGATCAAAAAGCCGCCGCCGATGCCGAAAAAGCCTGAGAACACGCCCGACCCGAGGCCGTAGGCGACCACCTTGGGCGCCTTCTCCCGGTTGCATTCCGCGCCGGGATCGCCCGGATTGCCGCGCCCCTTGAGCATCAGGGCGCCAACCAGCAGCATGACCAGCGCGAAGAGGAACAGCAGCTTTTCGCCATCGACCATCTTGCCGAAGGTCGAGCCGGCGAGCGCGCCGACGATACCGGCGGCGGCGTAGATGCCGCCGCAGCGCCATTTGACATGATGGGCGCGCGCATGGCCGGCAAGTCCGGCAGCCGCATTGGCGGCGACGGCAAGGGCGCTCGTCCCGATCGCGACATGGGCATTGGGGACGCCGACGAGATAGACCATGAGCGGCACGGCTAGGATGGAGCCGCCACCGCCGACCAGACCCAGCACGAAGCCGACAAGGCCGCCGGACAAGGCGCCGAGGGCATATTGGATCGGCTCCATCATGACGGCTGGCCTGCCACGACGGTCAGCGGACAACTGCCATAGCCGTCATAGGCGGCCACCGGCGCCTTGCCGTCGAGCGCGGCCAGGGCGTTGCTCGCGGCAGCGGCAAGTCCCGAACGGAAGCCAGCGCGCGCTATCTCCTGCATATCCTGCGGAAGCCGTTGGGGGGACACGGAAAGGCGGGGTGTCAGCGGCTTGATGTCCATGGGGATGCTCCTTGTCGGCATCGCGTGATTATCGTGTCGTGAGACGGTGCAGAACCATGCCGGCGAGCATGGCCAGAACGAAGGGGGCGACCGCTGCGGGGGCGAGGGCGAGACTGGCTATGGCCGGGCCGGGGCACAGCCCGCCGATGCCCCATCCGATGCCGAACAACACCGCGCCGAGCACCAGTCTGCCATCAAGGCTGCGCGTTTCAGGCAGGTTGAAGGCCGTGTCCGCAAGCGGCTGCTCGAGCCGCTTCTGGACGAGCCAGGCAAGTGCCATCGGCATGATCGCGCCCCCCATGACGAAAGCCAGAGTGGGATCCCAGCGACCGAAGAGATCGAGGAAGGCGCGAACCCGCGCCGGATCGGCCATGCCGGAAATGGCCAGCCCGGCTCCGAACAGCATGCCTGATAGCAGGGCAATGACGATCCGCATCACAGCGCTCCCGCAAGGCGCATCACCGCCACTGTCGCGAAGCCGCTGGCCATGAATAGCCCGGTCGCCAGCATCGAGCGGCGCGACAGGCGCGACAGTCCGCATACGCCGTGACCGCTGGTGCAACCGGAGCCCAGTCTCGTGCCGAACCCGACGATCAGCCCGGCGATGATGAGCAGGGCCGGCGCGGGAAAGGTCGCCGCGACGCCGCCGGTCAGGGATGCGACGATGAACGCACCAAGAGGCAGGCCCAGGATGAAGACGATCGCGATTCCGCGCGGAGTCCCACTGTTTGCGATGCCGGTCGCGCGCGCGGTGAGGCCGCTCACCCCGGCGATCCGGCCCAGGCCCAGCAGCATGATCGCGGCGGCCAGGCCGATCATGAGCCCACCAACCAAGCCGGCGCCGGGCTGCGCATAAGGAAAGGCGGCGGCGATCATAGCTGGTTCACCGGGATCTTGAGATAAACGACGCCGTTGTCCTCCGCAGGCGGCAGATGGCCGGCGCGCATGTTGACCTGCACGGAAGGGAGGATGAGCCGCGGCATGGCCAGCGTGCGGTCGCGGCCTTCGCGCATGGCCACGAATTCGTCCTCGCTGACCCCGTCATGAGCGTGAACATTCGCCCGGCGCTGCTCGGCCACGGTCGTCTCCCAGACATAATGATCGCGACCTTCGGGTAGATAGTCGTGGCACATGAACAGGCGCGTTTGGGGCGGCAGGTCGAGAAGACGGCGCAGCGACCGGAACAGCGTGCGGGCATCGCCGCCGGGGAAGTCGGCCCGGGCGGTGCCGTAGTCCGGCATGAACATGGTATCGCCCACGAAGACGGCATCGCCGATCACATAGGCGACGCAGGCCGGAGTGTGGCCCGGCACATGCAGCACGGTGACCGACAGGTTGCCGATCTGGAAACTGTCGCCATCGGCCCAGAGATGGTCAAAGTCGGAGCCGTCCCGCGCAAATTCGGTGCCCGCGTTGAAAAGCTTCCCGAAAGTGTGCTGGACTTCGCAGATGTGCGCGCCGATCGCAATCTTGCCGCCCAGCTTCTGCTGGAGATAGGGCGCGGCCGACAGATGATCGGCGTGGGCGTGGGTTTCCAGATGCCAATCGAGGGCCAATCCTTGCTCGGCGACATAGGCGATGATCGGACCGGCGGCCTCGAATGTCGTCCGGCCGGACGCTGGATCATAGCTCAGCACGCTATCGATGACCGCCGCACGGCGCGTTTCCGGATCATGCACGACATAGGTGATCGTGAAGGTCGGCACATCGAAGAACGCCTTGATGATGGGTGCGCCCTTCCGTGCGGCAGCAATTTGCACGGCAGCCTTGGCGAGTGCGTCGTCGGACATGCGACTCTCTTTCAATTTCATATTTACAAAAACTATGTATTTATATATTTTGAAATCGTCAAGGGCTTGCCATATGCGGCGAGCGATCGCAGGGAATGCGGCATGGACGTTGAGATGATGAAGACAGCCGGTTCGGTGCGGATCGGCAATCAGGCGCCCGATTTTCAGGCCCGTTCCACGAAGGGGGATTTCCGGCTTTCGACCTTGCGCGGACAGTGGGTGATCTTCTTTTCCCATCCGGCGGATTTCACGCCGGTGTGCAGTACGGAATTTGCCGAACTGGCCCGTCGTCAGGCGGCTTTCGATTCGTTGAACTGCAAGCTGGTGGGCCTCTCGGTGGATAGCCTCTATGCCCATCTCGCCTGGGTGCGTGCCCTCAAGGATCTGTTCGGCGTCGACATCGGCTTCCCGATCATCGAGGATCCGAGCATGGTGGTGGGCCGCGCCTATGGCATGATCGACGATGCGGCTTCCGACAGCATGACCATGCGCTACACCTTCTTCATCGATCCCCAAGGAATCATTCGCGCGACGACCTGCTATCCGCACAATGTCGGCCGCTCCGTCGAGGAGATGCTGCGTCTGCTGCGCGCGTTGCAGTGCGTCGACGGCGCAGATGTGCTGACGCCGGAAGGCTGGGACGATGGCCAGCGGTTGCTGCTTCCCGTGGCGGAGCAGGCGGACGGCGATCGGGATTGGTTCTGCCGTTTCGAGGATCGCGCATGAAGGCGCTCTATGAGGATCGCGATGCTGCGGGAGTCGCGGCGGAAAAGATCAAGGTCTTTGCGCAATCGCAACGGCTGATGATCCTGTCCTGCCTGCTGCGCGGTGAACGCAATGTCGGCGAGATCGCAGAGATCACTGGACTTGTGCAGCCCGCGCTCAGCCAGCAACTGGGTGAACTGCGCCGCTCCGGGCTCGTTCAGACCCGCAAGGAAGCCAAGCAGGTCTGGTATATGCTGGCCGATGAAAGCGTCGCTTTGTGCGTCCGCAATATCGAAGCCATTTTCGCAGGGATGGGAACTCCGCAGCCGACGCCTGTTGAGACATCGTCTTTCCCGTCGAGGAAAAGACAGGGCGTCGCCAGTTTCGCGCGCATTTTATGATCCGCGCCTAACGAAATTCCGGATGGGCATTCCGGCCGCCGATCCGTCGGACAGCGCATGATCTTTTACATGCGCGACCGGAGCCTCACCTTCTCCCAACCGGGCGAAGCTGCGCAAAAGCAATGGATGTGGTGAATAATCGGCCGCTGTCCGCGGACCTGAGACGGTGGAGGATGGGAGGTCATGAAGCGCCCGTGCGGACTGACCGCAAGGATGACGTTCGTACCGCGCAATCGGGCGACCTTGAGATCAGGAAGATTCTTTGTTAATGGCTGCGGCCTCAACGCTAAACGAGCGTTGCAGTTGCACCACACCGCGTCATCGATATTGAACGTTCAAGGATAAACATTGCCTTCCTATAAAGCTCCCTCCTTCCAAGATCGTATTGCCGCTGCAGGATTGGCCAAACAGAAGGCTCTGGATGCGCTGAGAGCCAAGCCACCCGTCGACGAGGCTCTTATGGCGGAACGACGCCAGGCGCGCGAAGCGCGGGATCAGGCAATTGCGATCGAGCGGGCGGCCAAGGCTGAGGCGGTTGCTTTGGCCAAGGCTCAAAAGGCGGAACGCAAAGCGGCCGAGCAGGCGGCGGAAGCCGAAAAACAAGCCGCCGCCGCCGCCGCGGCGGCACTCAAGGCCGCCAGGCTGACCCCCGCCAGCGCCGCTGAAATGAAGGCTGCGCGGGATGCTCGCTACGCTGCGCGCAAAGCTCGCAAATAAATAGCTAATGCTGGCGTGCCACGGCTTTATCATGGTCAACACGCCCCAGCGCCCTAAGAGCGCATTGCCCAAGTCGGCTGCTGATCCACAGCCGAACCTTTGAGCATCCCAATTCTGGAGAACGCATGGCCGATTTGTATCAGAAAGCATTGGAGTCGGAACGCCGAAGCCTGTGGGCCGAATGCAGGTTGAAAGGTCTTGCAAAGGATACTCCGGAGCGCATCCGAATAGCGGAATTGGACGAATTGCTCGCGAAGCATAAAGCCAAGAAAGGCGCCGCATCTGACCCATCCGGCTCCCAGGCGAAAATTCCATGAACGGGTATGTGAAATTCGAAACGCCCGATGGCGATGTCCTTGCCATCAATGCGGACCGTGTCAGTTTCGTTCGGCGGTACAGGGGAACTGATCAAGCCAGCGCCATTAATTTCGAAAAGGGACATTACATCGTCGTCAAGGGCGACCTCAAAGCAGTAATGGAAGCGCTCGCGGAGGCGTAGTCTGCTGAGTTCGGTAGAGTCAGGAAGTGGCGCGGTGTCGTGCGGCGCGCCTGTGGGGCTTGCCAGACGGTCCGTTTCCACTCCCTGCTCATCGAACCGGACATGCAGATCTCCCGCATCCGGCTCTCGGACAAGACATCACGCCTTCACCCACGGCGGGCTGCGGCCAAGTCCGCCAGACGCACGAGGCCAAAGCGCTCGTATAGCTCGGGGGTGTGATAGGCTCCCTCTCGCCGTCGTCTGGTTTTGTATTTGGCGCGCAGCCACCGACGCAACCGCACCGCTGTGTAGCTGTCGACGGCACGGTATGCCCTGCTCGTAGTTCCAACCGAGAAGTAGTTGGCCCATCCGCGTAGCACCCGGTTCATCTTGGCCACCAGATATGTGGTATCCTGCCAAGTACCTGCCCGGTCTGTGAGAGTGTGGATCGTGTCGACCAGCCTCTGGATGCTCTTCTTTGATGGCCGGTAGCCTATACGGGCCTTGCCGGTTGTCGCGGAGTACATCCGACCGAACGTGTATCCCAGAAAGTCGAACGTCTCGTCCGGCACCTTGCAGATGCGTGTCTTTTCCTCGTTCACCGTCAGCTTCAGCTTCTCCATGAGCCCGCGCATCTGATCGAGCGCGGCTTCCGCCTTGCCCTTCTGACACAGGATCACGAGATCATCGGCGTAGGTGATGAGTCGCGAGCCGAGGCGTTTCCCAAGGCCGAGCTTCCGCCATCCCAGCACGAACCGGCGCATGTAAACATTCGCCAGTAGCGGTGAGATGGGTGACCCCTGCATAATGCCGCATCGCTGATCACGCGCCTGCGTCGTTCGCTTCTTCCGGCCCTTGTCGTCCGTTTCCTCGACAGCGCATTCCAGCCAGGATTTGATCAGATGCAGCACGCGTGGATCGACGATCCGGCGCGATACTGATTTCATCAGCTCCAAGTGTGGGATGGTGCCGAAATAGTCGGCAAGGTCGGCGTCTACGACATCCGGACGGCCACGGAACAGCTGCTCCTCCACCTCGACCACGGCCTGCTGGGCATTTCGCCCAGCTCGATAGGCGTAGAGTTCCGGTGGAAGGTCGGCTTCGAAGATCGGCTCAAGCACCAGCATCGCTGCTGTCATGCAGACCCGATCCCGCACGGTGGAAATGCCCAGCGGCCTGAGTTTGCCGTTGGCTTTTGGTATGTAGACACGTCTGATCGGTTCCGGCCGGTACGTCTCCTCCCTGAGCGCAAGCGCCAGTTCCGCCAGCCACCGCTCGACGCCATATTCCTCGATGTCCGCAAAGTCCTGTCCATCCACACCCGGCGCGCCCTTGTTGGAGCGACACTGGGCATAGGCATGGGCCAGAATGTCATCGCGGCTGATCTTGTCGTACAGCGCGTAGAAACGATAGCCGACTTCTGCCTTCGCTTTCGCGTGCAACGCCTTCTGCAGTTTCTGGACGCTTTTCGGAGTTGATAGGTTTCCCAATCTCCTGCCCCTCACCACTTGTTGCGTTCGTCTTGAACTGAGGCTCCTTCCCTCCACCGGCATTACCCGGTTTCCTCGGTACTACGGGCCTCTCCGCCACCCCATCGCGCCCTTCCCATCCCTCGCGGGCGTCCGGTTGCCGATCCCTCGGCACGTGATGGGGCTTCCCGTGTTGCGTGCACTTTCCTTGCGTACATGCTGTCGCCACTACCCCGGTGCAGCAGACGGGCTCCAACGTCGCTCAAACTCGCCCGTCCATATCAACCTTCCCCGTAAGGGTTAACGGGTCGGCCTGCACATCGACATTTTCGAGGATTGCTCAGCGTTCACTCACATTACGGCCTGCACGCTCGCACGATCACCTACGTGACCGTTATCCGGGGGCTTCAGACATTTTGTCACCTCCATGCCTGCCCCGGTTGCTTCCGGCTGGAGCATCGCCGGGCGGGCCTCTCACCCGCTAGAAAGTGCCGCCTTTGCACGGCGCACACCCTTTGCCGTCGTTCAGGACCGAAATCGGCCGCTGATGATTGTCGCAGGTCCACCCGGCGGGATATGGCTTTATCCCACTCCGGTGGCCATTTATCTGCTAAAATCGGTAGATTATTGTGACGATCCAGTTTCGTCATGGATGGGCCGGTGCGGAATATATCCCACTGGTTTTGTCGACTAATTACGCCGCGCTCTTTTCGGCAGCTTTGCTGCTGTAGCGATTGTCCGGCTGGGCGAGGCCCAGATGCTCGCGGAAGGTGGCGCCCTCATAATCGGTACGGAACAGACCGCGCGCCTGAAGGATCGGGACCACCTTGTCGACGAACAGGTCGAGCTGCCCGGGAAGCGGCTCGAACACCACGAAACCGTCGGCGGCGCCGTTTTCGAACCATTGCTGCAAGCGATCCGCCACGGTTTCGGGCGAGCCGACGAAGACACCGCGTGGCGTCGCCAGCCGCTCCGCCACTTGCCGCAAGGTCAGATTTTCGGCGCGCACCTGTGCCAATATGCGCAGCGTTCCGCTCTGCTGGCTGTTGAGCCCGATATGTTCGACATCGGGAAAGGGCGCATCCAGATCATATTGGCGGAAATCATGATCGTTGAAGGTCCGCGACAGGAAGCCGAGCCCCGTGTCAATCGATTCCAGCGCCGCCAGCTCGCGATAGCGCGCCTCCGCATCCTCATCCGTTTCCCCGACGATCGGGGCGATGCCCGGCAGGATGAAAAGCTGGTGCGGATCGCGACCGAAGCCTTTGGCCCGCGCTTTCACGTCGGCATAATAGGCCTGACCGGCTTCCTCGTCTTCGGCATGGGTGAAAATGACCTCCGCCCGCTTCGCCGCGAAATTGCGTCCGTCGTCCGATGCGCCCGCCTGGAAGATGACCGGCTGGCCCTGCGGTGTCCGCTTGATGTTGAGCGGACCGCGCACCTGGAAGAATTCGCCCTTATGGTCCAGCCGGTGGAGCCGATCGGGATCGACGAACTGGCCGCTCTTCTTGTCCGCGACATGGGCGTCCTCCTCCCAGCTATCCCACAAGCCCTGGACTACGTCGAGATATTCCCCGGCGATGCGATAGCGCACGGCATGGGGCGGATGTTCGGTCTTGCTGAAATTGGCCGCCGTGTCGCCCAGCCAGGACGTCACGATGTTCCATCCCGCCCGGCCGCCGCTCAGATGGTCGAGCGAGGCGAACTGGCGCGCGACGTTGAACGGCTCGGAGTAGCTGACCGTCAGCGTCCCGACCAGCCCGATGCGCGATGTCGTCGCCGCCAGCGCCGAGAGGATGGTGATGGGCTCGAAGCGATTGAGATAATGCGGGCTGGATTTTTCCGTGATCGACAGGCTGTCCGCGACGAAAAGGAAATCGAACTTGCCGCGTTCGGCCGTCGCGGCCTGCTTCTGATAATAGGCCAGGCTGGTGCTGGCGTTCACGTCGCGGCCGGGATGCCGCCAGTCGTTCCAGGTGCGGCCGACGCCGTGCAGGATGAAGCCGAGCTTGATATGACGCTGTTGGGGCATGATCGATGTCTCGCTGAATGAGTTGCAAAACAGGATTTAAGCGCCGGGATGCGCGCCGACCAATGCGTAATGATCGGTCATTTATGGATTTTGCAAAACCATCGAGCGTGACTCGCGCGCCGGATCGGACGGCAAATGGGCCGGGTAGGACATGGCATCCACGCGCCGCTCCAACTCCGCCAGCAACGTCCAGAGCCACCGCGCATCGTCCGCCGCGCGATGCCGCGCAGGGCAGAGGCGATCGGCATGTTTCTGCGCCGAAAATATATCTTCGCTCGCCACGGCAAGCGCGTCCAAGACGCTCGCGACATGTTCGATCGGACGGGCGCGGACCTCGCCCGCGGCGCCGGCCAGCAGGCGCCACCAATAGCCGTCGATCCTGCTGTCCGCGATGATGCGCCGGCTCCCGATGGCCCGGTTGAGTTCGGCAAATACTTGATGCGGCGGCATTCCCTCCCGTTCGAGCCGCTCGGGGCCGATGCCGTGCAGTTCCAACGCCTCCTGCGTCCAGTCCCATTTGCGCCATTCAGCGATGGGACGGATCAGCCAGGCTCGCGCTCCTTGCGCGTCGGCAATTCCCACTTCGATGGGAAAGGACCGGCCGTGATGCGGCAGGCAGCTCGCTTCGAAATCGATCGTGACATAATCCATCAGCGCCATCTCCACTCTCCGGTTTCCCGGCAGTTTCCGCGCTCCCGATCGGCGCGCGGCGACACCCCTCCCGGTCTATGTACATGGTCTGGCCACCGAATAATTATTGTCTCTACTGTGAGGATTATGAAGGATTGGAATAGGAAGAATGGAAATCGATCCTGAACATGGATTGCTATCGGGTGATCCAATCTTCTCCATGGATGAGCATTGCCAATAATATTCGGATATTCAAAGCATCGCCGCCCAATCGTCATAACCGCGCGGCGCAATCCTCCCTTAGCAATAGTCCGTCGCGGAATTGTCCGGCGACTTGAGAGGTGATGATATGTCCTCAGCAGCAGCAGATATTCTGGACCGTGCCGACGGGATCATCGGCATCCGCCCCCTGCAACCGACCATCGGCGCCGAAATCGACGGCGTCGATCTCAGCAGGCCGCTTTCCCCGGAACAGCGCGACGCCATCCGCGCCGCGCTGTTGCGCTACAAGGTGCTATTCTTCCGCGACCAGCCGCTCACCAACGATCAGCATGCTGCCTTCGCGGGTGCTTTCGGTCCGCTCTATACCCACCCGAGCAACACCGCCGATCCCAAGATCGCGCCGATCCACAAGATCGCCGCAGCCGATGCGGCCAAATATGAAAAGCGCATCCATCGCGACGTGAAGCCGGGCGACGGCTATCACAGCGACACGAGCTGGCGGCTGGTGCCGACCTGGGGCGCGGTGCTGCGCGCCGTCACATTGCCTGAGGTTGGCGGGGACACCATCTGGGTCGACGCCCATCTCGCCTATGAAGGCCTGTCCGACGATGTGAAGGCCCGGCTGGCGGGGCTGCATGTCACCCATGACTTCCGGGAAGCATTGACCGGCGCGGGTCACGACTATCCGATCGTCGCGCATCCTGTCGTGCGCACCCATCGCGAAACCGGCCAGAAAATTCTCTGGGTTAACTATACCCAGCGGCCCCAGATATTGGGCGTGGAGCTTGCCGAGAGCCGCGAATTGCTCGACGAGATCGTCCGCCAGTATAAGCGGCCCGAATATCAGGTGCGCTTCTCCTGGCGTCCCAATTCGGTCGCCTTCTGGGACAATCGCGCTGCGGTCCATTATGCTGTGCGCAACTATGGCGATTTCCCGCGTGTTCTTGAACGCATCCTGATTGCGGACGAGCCGCTCTACGCGAACCTCTGATCCCTGACTGGCCGGTCGCGGAGACGCCATGACTCGCAATCCCTCCTCCCGGCGCAGGGTTCTTCCCTGGATTGCCCTAGCCGCCCTGATCGCGGCGGTGGCGATCGGCCTCGTCTCGTTTCGTCAGCACGGCGGGGCCGATCAGGTTCGGCCGGTCCTGAAGATCGGAGACCAGCGCGGCGGCGCGCAGGCGCTGATGCGCGCGGCCGGGGAACTGGACGATGTGCCCTATCGGATCGAATGGGCGCAGTTTCCGGCCGCCTCTCCCTTGCTGGAGGCGCTGGGGGCAGGGGCGATCGATGTCGGCGGCGTGGGGGGACCGCCCTTTGCCTTTGCCTATGCGGGCGGCGCGAAGATCAAGGCGGTCTTCGCCTATCGCCCTCAGGGCGCGCATGTCGGTCGCGCTTCCGCCATCGTCGTGCCGAAGGACTCTCCGATCCGGTCCCTGGCGCAGCTCAAGGGGCGTCGGCTTGCCACCGTCCGGGGGTCCGTCGGGCAGGATCTGGCGCTTCGCCTGATCGAGAAGGCGGGACTCGCGCCGTCCGATATCCGCTGGACCTATCTCGACAACGGCGCCGCTAAGGCTGCGCTGGAAAGCGGCGCGATCGACGCCTGGTCGACCTGGGGCAGCTATGTCGGCATCGCGGTCATGGAAAATGGCGACCGGGCGCTGGGGGACGCCAGCAGCCTGCCCACCCAGGCCGGTTTCTTCGCGGCATCGGATGCAGCGATCCAGGGTAAGAGGGCAGTGCTGGGCGATTTCCTCGCGCGGCTCAATCGGGCGCGGCGCTGGGCCGCGGCGCATCCCGACGCCTTTGCCCGGACGCTGGCGCGGGAGACGGGCCTGCCCTTCAAGGTCGCCCGCTTTTCCATCTCCGCCTATATCGGCACGGCAGAGCCGATCGACGATGCGCTGGTCCGCGAACAAACCGAAATCTTCGCCCGATACCGCCGCGCCGGCATCATCCCCGCGCTGCCCGACATTCGCGGCGCCTATGATCCCTCCTTCAACGCCACGACCCTGGCCCGGCGGGACTGAACCCCCTTTTACCATTTCGAAGGAATCCCGATGAAAAGCCTGCTGCTCGCGGGTGCCGCCCTGTCCGGCGCCGCCCTTCCGTCCTATGCCTTCGCGCAGGAGCCTGGCGCGGTGCCGCCCGCCGCTGCCGACGATGCGGAGGCGGGATCAGCGATCGTCGTCACCGGTACGCGCCGGGGCGGGGGACGGACGGTGGCCGACAGCCCGGTGCCGATCGACGTCATCAGCCCCCAGGAATTGCAGGCCACCGGCCGCACCGGCCTTAAGGAAGTGCTGGGCAACATCATCCCCTCGCTCACCATGCCGGCGCTGGGCGGCGGCGGCACATCGGCCAGCGTGCGCCCCATTTCCATTCGGGGTCTGTCGGGCGACTATCTGCTGGTGCTGGTCAACGGCAAGCGGCGGCACACGACGGCGCTTATCAATAACCTTTCGCGCATATCGGGCGGCTCGACGCCGGTCGACATCGACCTGATCCCCACCAACGCCGTGGGCCGGATCGAGGTGCTGCGCGACGGCGCCGCCGCCCAATATGGGTCGGACGCGATTTCCGGCGTCATCAACATCCTGCTGGACGACGCGCCGGAGGGCGGTTCCTTCTCCGCCACCGCCGGGCAGCTTTATGAAAAGGGCGGCGCGCTGGTGCAGCAGGGGCTGAGCTATGGCACGCGCATCGGCGGCGATGGGTTCATCCGCCTTGCGGTGGAGGGGAAATATCATGACCGCGCCGACAGTTCGGCCGAACCTGTGCCCTATGTCTATCCCTTGGTGAACGGCGCGCCCGACCCGCGCGAGGCCAATGCCGATCATCTGATCGCGGGCGGTTATGGCCGCTCCAACCGCGACAAGATCGTCAACGGATCGTTGAATGCCGAACTGCCCGTTGGCGCGGCGCTGACCGCCTACAGCTTCTCCACCCTCAGCTACCGCGACATCGACGACAAGCGCGGGGCCATTGTCCCGGCAAAGACCGGCTATGGGGGACAGACCAATGGTCAGGGACAGACGTCCCTGCCGGGCATTTACCCTTCGGGCTTTCAGGCGCGGCGGCGCATCCGGGAATGGGATTGGCAGTCAGCCGTCGGGCTGCGCGGCGATCTGACGGCGGGATGGTCGTTCGATCTTTCCACCAGCTATGGCCGCGACCATGTGAAGCTGGGGGCGGTAGGCACGCTCAATCCCTCGCTCGGCCCTGCCAGCCCGACAAGTTTCTTCATGGGCAAGCAGATACAGGATCTTTGGGTCAACAATCTGGAATTCACCCGCAGCTACGACATCGGCACCGCCCAGCCGCTGGACGTGGCGATCGGGTTCGAGCATCGCTGGGAAAAATTCCGCAACCGCGCCGGGGAACCGGACAGCTATCGCGACGGCGGCTATGTGATCCCCGCCGATGGAACGCCATTCGGCAACGCCTATGGCGGCCGGTCGCCTTCGCCGGGACTGGTGTCCTTCACCGGAACCTCCCCCGCGGACGAGGCGACGCTCAGCCGCAACAATCTGGCCGCCTATGTCGACCTGTCGGCGGACGTGACGCCGGGCTGGTTCGTCGGCGTCGCCGGGCGCTTCGAACATTATGACGACAGCGCGGGCGACACGGTATCGGGCAAATTCTCCACCCGCTATGAATTCGCGCCCGGCCTGGCCCTTCGCGGCGGCGTCAACACCGGCTTCCGCGCACCCTCGCTGGCGCAGGGCGGCTTTTCGACCACGCAGAACACGGCGACGATCATCGGCAATGAGCGGGTCAGCACCACCTCGAAATTCCTGCCGGTCGGCAGCGTCGCCGCCCAAGCGCTGGGCGCCAGTCCGCTCAAGCCCGAAAAGTCGCTCAACTACACGGCGGGCCTTTCCTTCGAGCGCGGGCCGTTCCGCCTGACGGTCGACGCCTATCAGATCAAGGTGGACGACCGCATCGTCAAGACCGAATTCCTCGGCACGGCGTCCAATGGCGGGTCGACCATCCGCGCGATCCTGGTCGCCAACGGCATCGATGATGTCGACAGCGCGCAATTCTTCGCCAACGCCATCGACACCCGGACGCGCGGCGTCGATGTCGTGGCCGAATATACGCTGCGCACCGGCGGGCTCGGCAGTTTCCGCCTGAATGCCGCCTACAGCTATAATCGCACGAAGATTACCCAGGTCATCGACACGCCACAGCAACTCGCCGCGCTCAAGGTCACCCTGTTCGGCCGTCAGGCGCAGCGCGATCTGGTCGCCGCGACGCCGCGTACGAAGCTGGTGCTGACGAACGACTGGTCGCTGGGGCCGCTGCATGCACTGGCGCGGTTGACCCGCTTCGGCGGCTATGTGGAATCGAGCAATGTCGCGAGCGGCGACCGTAAATTCGGCGCGAAATGGATTGCGGATCTGGACGTCGGCTATGACATCAGCGATCGGCTGACATTGTCGGTCGGCGCCAATAACCTGTTCGACACCTATCCGGACCGCAACGGCGTAATCGCTTATGACGGTTCGGGCGCGTACGGCAATTTCGCGCCGTTCGGGCTCAGCGGCGGTTTCTATTATGGACGGGTGTCGGCACGTTTCTAGGCCGTAAACTCATAAATGGCGCGCTCGAGGCGCCAAAACGGCGAACATATCGGGCCGAAATGCGCGCGGCGAAGGTTGGACACCTTTGCAAGCGCATTTCGGTTCGAGATGGAAGCCATTTTGGCGTCCTGCGGATTTGACCAAAAAGGCCCATCCCGGCGTCGAGAGGGCTTGAAATATCGACATATTCCTGCGCCCTCTCTCCTTGTGCTGGGCCTTTTTGCCTCAAACCTCGAACGCGACATTAATGAGTTTACGGCCTAGCTTATCGTCCACCCGCCCCCAAGCGCCTTGAACAGATCGACCTGCGCGAAGGCTACCGCGCGGTTCGCCGTCGCCAGATCGCTCTCCGCCGCCGCCAGCGTCCGCTGCGCATCCAGCACCGTCAGGAAGTCGATCTGCCCTTCTCGCTGGCGGGCAAGGCTGATGCGCGCCGCCCGGTCGGCGGCTTCTCGGGCGGCCTTGAGCGTATCGCGGCGCTCCAGCGCATGGGCATAGACCGACAGCGCCGTCTCCGTTTCCTCCAACGCCCGCAGCACCGTGCCGTCGAAGGTCGCGAGCGAGCCGTCTGCATCGGCCCTGGCGGCGGCGATACGGGCGCGATTGGCTTCTTGATTGGGGAAGGCCCAGTTGATGAGCGGCCCCAGCAGCCAGCGGAACGGGCCGCCGCCGAATATATCGCCGCCGCCGATCGCCGTCGTGCCGATCGATCCGCCCAGCGTGATGCGTGGATAGAGGTCCGCCGTCGCCACGCCGATGCGCGCGGTATCGGCAGCGAGCCGCTGCTCGGCGGCGCGCACGTCTGGACGGCGGGCGAGCAGGGCGCGCCCGTCCCCCACCGGAATGGGCTGGCTGAGGCCGGGCGTCGTCTTCTGGTCGCGGATGGTGGCGGGCAGCTCCTGCGGCGTGCGGCCGGTGAGGGTCGCAAGGCGGAAGAGCGCACCATCCCGGTCCGCGATCAGACTGGGGATGATCGCCGCCTGCTGGTCGCGCAGCGCCGTCACCCGGATCACGTCCAGCCGGTCGGATCGGCCCACCTCGAACCGGGCGTTGGTGATGCGGATGCTGTTGTCGAGCAGCGCCACCGTCTGCTGCGCGACCGCGAGGCGTTCGGCCGAGCTGGTCGCGTCGACATAGGCGCGCACCGTGTCCGCCGCCACCGCCACGCGCACCGCGTCGGCATCGCCCGCCGCCGCGCTGAGATCGCCCTTGGCGGCTTCGATGCTGCGCTTGACGCGGCCGAACAGGTCGATCTCATAGGCGACGTTCAGGCCCGCATCGACGGTCCAGTTCTCGCGGTCGGCTCCCGGCAGGGTCTGGGCTGCGGAGGCCCGGCCATAGCTGGGCGAACCGCTCAAACTCGTCTGCGGCAGCTTGTCGGAACGGGCGCCGCGCAACTGGGCGCGGGCCTTTTCGAGCCGGGCGACAGCCACGCGGATGTCGGTATTGGCCTTCAGCGCATCCTGCACCAGCCCGTCCAGCATCGCGTCGTTATAGAGCCGCCACCAATGATCGTCGGCCTCAGCGGCGCTGACCGCCGGGCTGGCGGTGCCGATGAAGGCTCCGGCAGCGGTGGTGGGGGTGGCCGGAGCCTTATAGTCCGGCCCTGCGGCGCAGGCGGTCAAGGCCGATGCGCCCAGCAGAAGGGGGAGGAGGGTCTTTATCATCTTGCCGTTCCTTATTCGGCGGGTTGCAGCGCGGCGGAAGCTTGACCCTTCCCCTTGTGGGAAAGGCGGTCGCCCAATGCGCGGCACACGACATAGAAGGTGGGGGTGAAGAGCAGGCCGAACGCCGTCACGCCGGTCATCCCGAAGAAGACGGCCGTACCCAGCGCCTGCCGTAGTTCGGCGCCCGCACCGCTCGCGATCACCAGAGGCACCGCGCCCAGGATGAAGGCGAAGCTGGTCATCAGGATCGGACGCAAGCGGGTCTGGGCAGCCTGAACGGCGGCGTCGACCGGCGAGAGGCCTTGTTCTTCCTCGGCCTGCTTGGCGAATTCGACCACGAGGATGGCATTCTTCGCCGCCAGCGCGATCAGCACGACAAGGCCGATCTGCGTCAGGATATTGTTGTCCATGCCCCGCAGGTTCACGCCCAGCATGGCCGCGAACAGGCACATCGGCACGATCAGGATGATCGAGAGTGGCAGCGTCAGGCTTTCATATTGCGCCGCCAGCACCAGGAAGACGAAGAAGACCGCCATGGCGAAGACGATGCCTGCGGTATTGCCTGCCATCACCTGCTGATAGGCGACGCCGGTCCATTCCTTGCCATAGCCGTCGGGGAGGGTGGAGTCGGCCAGCTTTTCCATGGTCATCAGCGCCTGGCCGGAACTGGTGCCCGGCGCCGTGTCGCCGTCGATCTCCACTGCGGGGAGCAGATTGTAGCGCACCACGCGATAGGGGCCGGTCTTGTCCTTGAAGGTCGAGACGGAACCGATGGGGACCATCTGCCCGCTGTTCGAACGGGTCTTGAGATTGGCGATATCCGCCACCGTTCCGCGATGGTCGGCATCGGCCTGCGCGGTCACGCGATAGGTGCGGCCGAGCAGGTTGAAGTCGTTGACGAAGGCGGAGCCCAGATAGACCTGCATCGCTTCGAACACGCGTTCCGGCGGCACACCGAGCAGGTCGGCCTTGCGGCGGTCCACATCCGCGTAAACGCGGGGGGTGCCGACGTCGAACAGGGTGTAGACCATGTTGAGGCCGGGCATCTTGTTGGCCTTGGCGATGAAATCCTGCGCGACCTTGTTCAGTTCGGCATAACCATGATCCTCGCGGTCCTGCACCATCAGGCGATAGCCGCCCGCCGAACCGATGCCCTGGATGAGCGGCGGCGGCACGAGCAGGATGCGCGCCTTGTCATAACCGGCGACGGCTTTGTTAGCCTGCTCCATGATCCCGGCATAGGTGGCGCCTTCTTGCCGACGTTCCGCGAAGGTCTTGAACGGGAAGTAGATGGCGGCGCTGTTGGGCGCCTGCGTCTGCGAGGGGCCGTGGAAACCGGCGAACATCACCGCGCCGCGCAGCCCCCTGATGGGCAGGATCTTCGCCGCGACCTCCCGCGTCACCTTGTCGGTGCGTTCCAGCGATGCGCCGGAGGGAAGCTGCACCACGGCAAGGAAATAGCCCTGGTCCTGCGCGGGGATGAAGCCGCCGGGCGTCACCCAGAACAGGGCGATGGTGGCGGCGATCAGGCCCGAATAGGTCAGCAGCATCTTCCTGGGCCGCGCGACGAGGAAGCGGGTGAGGCGGGCATAGCCTGCGCTCAGCCGGTCGAAACCGCGATTGAAGCGGTCGGCGGCCTGCGCCGCGATCCGGCGCCAGCGCGGGGCGTTGTCCAGATCATGCGCGCCATGCTTGGACTTCAGCAACAGCGCCGCCGCAGCCGGAGACAGAGTGAGCGAGAGGATCAGCGAGATGATCGTCGCGGTCGAGATGGTGACGGCGAACTGCTGGTAGAAGGCGCCCGAAATGCCGGTGATGAACAGGGTCGGCACGAACACCGCGCACAGGACGAGGACGATGGCGATAAGGGCGGTGGAGACTTCGTCCATGGAGACGCGGGCGGCCTCCAGCGGGGACATGCCATGCTCGATATTGCGCTCGACATTCTCGACCACGACGATGGCGTCGTCGACGACGATGCCGATGGCCAGCACTAGCCCGAAGAGCGACAGGTTGTTGAGCGAATAGCCAAGGCCCGCCAGGATCGCCGCCGTGCCGATCAGCGAGACCGGGATGGCGATGATCGGGATAACGGCGGCGCGCCAGTTCTGGAGGAAGACCAGAATGACCAGGACGACGAGGATCACCGCTTCGAACAGCGTGTGATAGACGGCGTCGATCGACTGGCTGATGAATTCGGTCGGATTGTAGATGACGCTATATTCCAGCCCCTTGGGGAAGCGCTTGGACAGTTGTTCCATCTCCGCCTTCACCTTCTCCGCCGCGTCGAGCGCGTTGGAGCCGGGGCGCTGCATCGTTGCGATGACGACGGTGGGCTTGTTCGACAGATAGGTGTTGACGCCATAGTCCTGCGCGCCCAGTTCGACGCGGGCGACGTCGCCCACGCGCACCTGGCGGCCATCGGCGTCGGTGCGGATGACGACGTCTGCGAACTGCTGAGGTTCGGTCAGGCGGCCCTGCATCTCGACGCCGAGCTGGAAGGCTTCGCCCCTATCATAAGGCGGCTGGCCGATGGAACCGGCGGACACCTGCACATTCTGGGCGCGCAGAGCCTGGACGATCTCGCCCGCCGTCAGGTTGAGCGCCGCGGCGCGGTCGGGATCGATCCAGATGCGCATCGCATAGTCGCGCGAGCCGAAAAGCTGCACGTCGCCCACGCCGTCGAGACGGGCGAGCCGGTCGCGGACCTGGGTGAGGGCATAGTTGGAGATATAGTTGCGGTCGAACGTGCCGTCGGGCGACTGGAGGTTGACGACCATCAGGAATTCCGGGGTCGTCTTGCGCGTGACGACGCCCAGGCGCTGCACCTCTTCGGGCAGGCGCGGAATGGCCACGGCGACGCGGTTCTGAACGAGCACCTGTGCGGCATCGAGATCGGTGCCGACCTTGAAGGTGACGGTGATCGTAACCTTGCCGTCGCCGGTCGACTGGCTGCTTTGATAGAGCATGTCGTCGACGCCGTTGATTTCCTGCTCGATCGGTGCGGCGACGGTGGACGCGACGGTTTCGGCCGAGGCGCCGGGATATTGGGCGGAGACCGTGACCGTGGGCGGCACGATGTCGGGATATTGCGAGACGGGCAGACCGACGAAGGCGATCGCGCCGACCACGGTGATGATCACCGCGATCACGGCGGCAAAGATCGGCCGGTCGATGAAGAAACGGGAGAGGCGCATCGGACGAATTCCTCGATGGCGTGAAAAGGGGTACGCGATCCGGTGGGGAGTGCCGGATCGCAGGATAATTCTCCGTGCTGTCCCAAGGGGTTGGGTCAGCGAGCGAAGGTCGCCTGCGCCGCCGTCGGCGCCGCCGCATCCGTCGGCTTGACCGGCGCCGGGCTCGCCTCGATCGCCGCTGGCCGCGTAGCGACCTTGGCGCCGGGCATGGCGGCCTGGATGTTCGACACGATCACCCGGTCGCCGGGCGCCAGCCCCGCGCGGATGATGCGCAGCCCGTCCACCACCGGCCCCAGTTCGACTGGCTTTGCTGTAACGCTGTCGTCCTTTCCGACCACCAGCACGGTTTTGCGCGCCTGATCGGACTGGATGGCCTCATCCGGAACCAGCAGGGCATTGACCTTGCCGCCATTGGCGAGGCGCATGTTTCCGAACAATCCCGGCGTCAGGAACATCTCCGGATTGTCGAACACAGCGCGCACCCGGATCGTGCCCGAACGCGGGTCGAGCCCGTTATCGGTGAAGTCCAGACGACCCTTGTGCTGGTAATCCGCTTCGTCCTGCAACCGAACCTCGACTGCCCCGCCATTGCCCTTGTCGCGCTGCGATTTCAGGTACAGCGCTTCGGACGCGTCGAAGTTGAAATAAATGGGGTCGAGCTTGTTGACCGTGGTCAGCAGCGTCGCGCCCGCACCCTCGCCTGCGGAGACGAGATTGCCGATATCGACGCGACGGTCGGAAACGCGGCCCGAAATCGGTGCGCGGACTTGCGTGAACTCCATGTCGAGCGCGCGCTGCCTCTCGCGGGCCTGCGCCCCCGCCAGGGCTGCCTGAGCGGCCTGCAGGCGGGACCGGAGCGAGTCTACCTCGCTCGCGGAAACGGCTTCATCGCCGGTCAGGCGCTGGACGCGGCTATAATCGTTCTGCGCGAGCAATAATGCGCTGCGGGCGCTGGCGGTACTGGCGCGGGCTTCGGCCAGGGCCGCCAGGAAGGGCCGCTGGTCGATGGTAAAGAGCAACTGCCCCTGCCGCACATAATCGCCGTCCCTGAAGTGGATCGCGGTCACCGAACCCGACACGCGGGGACGGATTTCGACCGTCTGGCTGGGGGCGAAGCGGCCGACATATTCGTCCCACTGCGTCACCGTGCGGGTCAGCGGGACGGAGACGCCCACGGTGACCAGCGGGGTGGCGGCGGCTTGCGCTTCGGGCCTGTCGACGATCTTCCAGGTCACGCCGCCGACGATGGCCAGCGCGATCACGCCCAGCGAAACATGGCGCTTGCGCCAGCGGGCGAGGGGCGTGGCCGACCGGGTGTCGACGTCGATGGGTGTATGCATGTTCATGAGTGTCAGCTCCGGGAACCTTGAAAGCGCCTTTGCGCGCTGATGCTGGCCAGCAGCGTTTCAAGCTGGCCTTCATTGAAACCGGCCTGGAGGAAGGCCTTCAGGAAGGAGGGACGGACGGTGTATCCGCGATGCCAGGCGTCGACCGCCAGGCGGCGCAGGCTTTCCAGCCGCTTGTTGGCGAGGCGCGGATTGGCGCGCTCCCCGAATATCCAGCTTTTCAGCCGGTCCCAGCGGTCCGGCGCGCGCAAGGACGACAGTCCGTCCCGGCGCGCCAACTGGATGATCTGCCATTCGATGGGCGCGAAGCTGGAGCTTGCTGCCCTTGTGGCGCCAATCGCCCCGCCATCTTCGGCAAGCGTGGCAAGTTGCAGAAATGCCATGGCTATTCCCCTGTCAACGATGCACAGCCGGGGGTTCGGGCCGACATGATGCCGTCCGCCGCGAGCCATCCCGGCCGAACGTGAAAAAACCTCTCCGCCGCGCAACCCATGGCCGCGCGTCAAGCGATAGGATGATGGTCAGGTCGCGGCGCCCTGTTGGGCTGGCCGCTTCAGGTCGTCAGTGACGACAGAGTTTAAGAAATGTCCGCATCATATGACCCCTTTTGGATAGCAGGTCTATTCAATACTGATTGGTATATAATGCGGTGCAGCAGTGGGGTCAAGAATCTTTTTGTACCGATTGGTAATTTTTTGGTATTTAATACAGGAAATGTCTGATTTCCGTCACTTGCCTGGCCAGACGGCCAGCGTGGTCTCCACCAGTTGCTCCAGCCGTTCCCGCGGCATTCCGGCGCTCGCATGCACGGCCATGCCCTGCATCACCGTCGTCAGATAGGTGGCCAGCGCCTGCGGCTCGATCGTGTCGGGGAAGTCGCCCTCATCCCGCGCGCGTTCCATCCGCGCCAGGAGCGCCGCGTCCGAAGAGGCGCGGCGGGCGATGACATCGTCGCGGATCGAATCCGCATGGGTGGTGCAGGCCACGGCGCTGATGACGCCCAGGCAGCCATGGGGATCGGTCGTGCCGGTCTGGATCGCCAGCGAACCGCGCAGCAGCCGTTCGGCCACGCCCTTCGCCGTCGGCGCGTCCAGCGCGGATTTCATGTAGCAAAGCTTGTCGCGCTCATAGAGGTCGAGCGCCTTGCGGAACAGCGATTCCTTGTTGCCGAAACAGGCATAGAGGCTGGGCTTGGTGATTCCCATCGCCTCGGTCAGCTCGGCCATGGACGCACCCTCATAGCCACGCCGCCAGAAGACGGTGAGCGCGGCGCTGAGCGCTTCTTCGGGATCGAACTCTCGCGGGCGTCCCCTTGCTGTCTGCGTCTGTGTTTCCATACCGAGCGGTATATAGTGAAGCTTGCGCCCAGCGTCCAGAGCCGGGTTACATGGGGCATCACTTTATCCTATCAGCCGGGAAAAGAGAGCGAAGCGCATGCAGACCCGTCTTCTTCAATATTTCCTGGCCCTGGAGAGGGAAGGGCATTTCGCGCGGGCGGCGGCGGCGTGCCATGTGTCGCAGCCGACGCTGTCGGCGGGCATCTCCGCGCTGGAGGCGCAGCTTGGCAAGCGGTTGATCCTGCGTAACCGCCGCTATGCCGGGCTTACCGAGGAGGGGCTGGCGATCCTGCCCTGGGCGCAGCAACTGGTCGCGGCGGCGGACAATCTGATGCAGGCGGCGGCGGTCGCCAAGGGGCCGTTGCAGGGCGAATTGCGACTGGGGGCGATCCCGGCGGCGATGCCGGCCGTCGGCCCGCTGGTCGGGGCGCTGCTGGAGCGGCATCCGGGGCTGAACATATCCGTACGGGCGCTGACGTCGCGCCAGATCGAGCGGGAATTGACCGCATTCGAACTGGATGCGGGCCTCACTTATCTGGATTTCGAGCCGCCGTCGCACATGCTCGCGGTGCCGCTTTATGTCGAGCGTTACATGCTGGCGGCGGCGCAGGGCGTGCTGGATGAAAAGCGGGTGTTGGACTGGGAGGATGTGGCTGGATTGCCGCTGTGCCTGCTGCATCAGGGGATGCAGAACCGGCGGATATTGGATGCGCGGCTGGGGGAGCGCGGGCTGGCGTTGCGGCCGGTGGTGACGGCGGACAGCTATGTCGCGCTGTTTGCATTGGTGCGCCAGGGGCGGCTCTGTTCGATCGTGCCGGATAGCCATGCGATGCTGCTGGACGGGCTGGATTGGGTGCGGACCTTCGCGCTGCCCGATGCGGAGGAAGGGAGCCGGATCGGCGTGATCGTCTCCGATCGGGCGCCGCTGGGCCCGCTGGCGCAGGCGGTGTTGACCGTGGCGCGGGATATTTCAGGACGGAGCGAGGGGTAAATCCCCAATCATTCTCCCTCCCGCTCGCCAAGCACGATAGCATCGATTCGGCGGAGCATGGTGGTAAAGGCGTCGATTTCTTCCGCGCTGAAATGGGAGAAGACTCCGCTTTCCAGTTCCAGCGCCTTGGGGGCGATGGCTGCGTGAAGCCGCTGCCCCTCCGCCGTGAGTGCCAACAGATGGGATCGGCGGTCCTCCGGATTGGGCAGCCGATGGAGCAGGTCTCGCTCCGTCAGGGCGATGGCGGCGCGGCTGACCGTCACCTTGTCCATGCGGCTTTGGGCGCAAATCTGTTGCTGGGTGATGCTGCCCCTTTCCGCAACCCAGGCGATGACGCGCCATTCGGCTATGGTGATGCCGAACAGCGTTTCATAGCTTTGCGCGATCGTGTCGCTTAGCAGCGCCGCCGTGAAGGAGAGGCGGTAGGGAAGGAATTGGTCGAGGCGCAGCGTCTTGGCGGTCATGCCCAAATGGTAACATTTGATACTTCATCGGCAAAGCGCTATGATGGTAACAATTGATACCATTGGAGTCGTGAAGGATGGAGGAGCACGGGCGTCCCGACGCAGCCATGATGGCGGGCTTCGGCAATCATTTCGCGACGGAGGCGGTGGCGGGCGCGCTGCCGGTCGGCCGCAATTCGCCGCAACATGCGCCCTATGGGCTTTACGCCGAACAATTGTCCGGCACCGCCTTCACCGCGCCGCGCGGCGAGAATCGGCGGAGCTGGCTCTATCGCCTGCGCCCGGCGGCCAATCATCCGCCCTATCGCCCTTATGAATATGAGAGCCTGTTGCGCAGCGGGCCGTTTGATGAAGTCCCGCCGACGCCCAACCGCCTGCGCTGGGATCCGCTGCCGCTGCCCGAGCGGCCATTGGATTTCATTGACGGGCTGACCAGCTATTGCGGCGCGGGCGATGCAGCGGGTGGCGAAGGCCTGGCCGTCCATCTCTATGTCGCGAACCGCTCGATGGAAAAGCGGGCCTTTTATAATGCCGATGGCGAGATGCTGATCGTGCCGCAGCAGGGCACGCTGCGCATCGTCACCGAAATGGGCGTGATGGATGTCGCGCCGGAACAGATCGCGCTCATTCCACGTGGCCTGCGTTTCCGGGTGGACCTGCCCGATGGCGCGGCGCGGGGCTATGTCTGCGAAAATTACGGCGCCTTGTTCCGCCTGCCTGAACTCGGACCGATCGGCGCCAATGGGCTCGGCAATGCCCGCGATTTCGAAACGCCCGTCGCCTGGTATGAGGATGACGATACGCCCCATGAGATCGTCCAGAAATTCGCCGGACGGCTATGGGTGACGACGCAGGACCATTCGCCCTTCGACGTGGTGGCATGGCATGGCAATCTGGCGCCGTGCCGCTATGATCTGCGGCGGTTCAACACGATGAACACGGTCAGTTACGACCATCCCGATCCGTCGATCTTCACCGTGCTGACATCCCCCAGCGACCGGGCGGGCACGGCTAATTGCGACTTCGTGATCTTTCCGCCGCGCTGGATGGTGGCGGAGGATACATTCCGCCCGCCATGGTTTCACCGCAATGTGATGAGCGAGTTCATGGGACTGATCCACGGCGTCTATGATGCCAAGGCGGGCGGGTTTGCGCCGGGTGGCGCTTCGCTGCACAATTGCATGGCGGGACATGGGCCGGACCGGGCGAGCTATGAGGGCGCGGTGGCCGCCGAGTTGAGGCCGCATCGGATCAGCGACACCATGGCCTTCATGTTCGAAAGCCGCTTCGCTTTCCATCCGACCCGCTTCGCGATGGAAACGCCGCTTTGCCAGTTGGACTATGATGATTGCTGGTCGGGCTTCACAAAGGCGCAACTGCCGCAAGGGGCCGGTTCAAGAGACGAGGAGGGGGCATGAGTTTTCCGCAGATCGACGAAACCCATGATCCGGCCCGGTCGAGCTGGGTGGAAGGGGCCGATGGGCATCCCGATTTTCCCGTGCAGAACCTGCCCTACGGGATTTTCTCGCCGCCCGGCGGGGATGCGCGGGCCGGCGTGGCGATCGGGGATCGGATATTCGATCTGCGCGCCGCTGCGGAGGCCGGATTGCTGCCCGCTGGTGCGGTGTCCGCATTGGGCGGAACGACGCTGAACGCGCTGATGGCGCTCCCGGTGGCTGACCGTGTGGCGCTGCGCCGCTGGTTGAGTGCGCTGTTCAGCGATGCGGGGCAGCGGGACGCGGTTGAACCCCTGTTGCACCGGACGGCGGATTGTGCGCTGCATCTGCCCGCCGCGATTGGCGATTATACCGATTTCTACGTCGGCATTCACCATGCGACCAATATCGGCAAGCTGTTCCGGCCCGACAATCCATTACTGCCCAATTATAAATATGTGCCGATCGGCTATCATGGACGGGCGTCCTCGATCCGTCCTTCAGGGGTGCCGGTGGTGCGGCCGCAGGGTCAGCGCAAGGCGCCCGATGCTGATGTGCCCATTGTGGGGCCAAGCCAAAGGCTGGATTATGAGCTGGAGCTGGGCATCTGGATTGGCGCGGGCAATGCGCTGGCCGAACGCGTGCCGATTGCCGAAGCGGCGGATCATATTGCGGGCTTCTGCCTGCTCAACGACTGGTCGGCGCGGGACTTTCAGGCGTGGGAATATGTGCCTTTGGGACCGTTTCTCGCCAAGAATTTCCAGTCGACCATCTCGCCCTGGGTGGTGACGGCGGAGGCCATGGCGCCCTTCCGCATCGCCCAGCCAGAGCGGCCTGAGGGCGATCCGCAACCCTTGCCCTATTTGTGGGATGAGGGGGATCAGGCCCATGGCGCGCTGGCTATCGAACTGGAGGTCCATCTGTCGAGTGCGCGCATGCGAGCGCAGGGGCTGGCGCCGATGCGGCTTTCCCGCGGGCCAGCTTCGTCCATGTACTGGACCGCGCAGCAGATCGTCACCCATCATGCCTCCAATGGCTGCAACCTCAATCCCGGCGATCTGCTGGGGACGGGCACGCTCTCCGGACCGACGCCGGACAGCTATGGCAGTCTCATGGAACTGACCGAGGGCGGCAAGACGAAGATCGTCCTGCCGACCGGCGAGGAACGGGCCTTTCTGGAGGATGGCGACGAACTGGCACTCAAGGCGGTGGCGCGGGCGGACGGCTATGTGTCCATCGGCTTCGGGGAATGCCGGGCCGTGATCGAGCCGGCCCGATGAGCGCGCTGACACTCCATGGCTATTGGCGGTCGAGCGCCGCCTATCGCGTGCGGATCGCGCTGAACCTGAAGGGCGTGGCCTATGAACAGGTGACGCATGATCTGCGCACCGGCGCGCAACGCGAGGCGGGCTATCGTGCCTTGGCGCCGCAAGGGTTGGTTCCGGCAGTGGAGACGGACGATTTTGCGCTTACGCAAAGCCCGGCGATCTTGGAGTGGATCGAGGAACGCTGGCCGCAACCGCCACTGTTGCCGCCGGATGCGGAAGGGCGGGCGATTGCACGCTCGATGGCCGCGCTGATCGGCTGCGACATCCATCCGCTCAACAATCTGCGCGTGTTGCAGGCGCTGAAAGGTGATTTCGGCGCGGATCAGGCTGCGCTGGACAAATGGATAGCTCGCTGGATCGAGGATGGTTTCGCCGCGCTGGAAATATTGGTGGCGCGGCATGGCCGGGGCTTTGCCTTTGGCGACCGCCCGGGGCTGGCGGACTGCTATCTGGTGCCGCAGCTTTATTCGGCGGAGCGGTTCAAGGTCGATCTCTCGCCCTTTCCCGCGCTGGTCGCGGCGGGGGAAAAAGCGCGGGCGCTGGATGCCTTTACGGCGGCGCATCCTTCCGTCCAGCCCGATGCCGACCAGCAATGAGCGACGAAGCGCGGCTGACGGCGACCGGCGGGCACCTCCTTGGCGTCGCTCGATAGCATCGCGGACAGGAAGCCCACCAGCCGATGTGACCAAGAAGATAGTCAGCGAGCCTTGTCTTCCTTTGGCTGGCTATCCTTCCCGCCCGTAGTTCTCGCCTCTTTGCGCAGCGCCGTCATCGAAAGCGCGGCAAGACGGTTGGCCTCTTCCTCCGACACGCCGACCATACGCAACGGCAAAGCGGATGCGCGATGGGCTGCTTTGTGTGTGATCTGTCCTTCGAGCGTCGCCTTCACGATCGCGATGGTGACGGCGTGGATCGCCGTGATCGCGAACTCGACGTCGTCTACGCGGAACATTCCGGAATCGACACCCATCTGAACGCCGACGCGAGCATGATCGCGCAGCAAACGGTCGAGCATCTGCAACGATGGTTCGAGCTGAATGATGAATGCGGCCCAGGCGCGGTCACGTTCTGCCTGTTCGATAAGGCGCCGGATTGCGAAACATGTCGATATTGCCGCATTCGGCTGTTTCCGAGTGACCTGTTCGAGGGCCGCTCCGAATTCTTCGACGACCGTCGAAAAGACCGCCTGCGCAAGCTCTTCCTTCGAGGTGAAATGGTTGTAGAAAGATCCGACTCCGACATCCGCTTCCTCGACGATTTCCGCAATGGTCGAGCTTTCAAGACCCTTTGTGCGCATGACGCGATATGCGGCGTCGATGAGTTTGCGCCTCGCCGTCAGCTTCCTGCCACCCTTCGCTCGGCGTGGTTCGTTCGTCGGCTCTGCGGACACTGCTGCAATCGGTTTTGCCTTGGCCATACGCCCCCTCGGTTCCGTGTTCCGATGTTCCCTAGCAAGATCGGAATGAAGGTTCAATCAGAACACGACACGAAGAGGGCGGCTGGCTCTGGACAAAATGCGATCGAGGTAATACTGAGGATTAATTCAGAAATATGGAGACGGATATGCGGTTGGTGCGGTATGGAGAGCCGGGACGAGAGAAGGCCGGCATTGTTGACGGCGAAGGCAATCTTCGCGCTATCTCGCCCTTGGTCACCGACTGGACCGTCGAGCATCTGTCGGACGAATGGCAGCATATTCTCGCTGCCCTCGACCCGGCAAAGCTGCCCAAAGTGGACGGAGACATTCGAATTGCCGCACCGATATCCGGAATATCCCAGCTTCTGGGTATAGGACTCAACTACCGGGATCATGCAGCCGAGGCAAATATGGCCATTCCCGATTTCCCGATGCTGTTCCAAAAGGCTCTAGGCTCCATATCGGGTCCATATGATGACATTCTTCTGGGCCAAGGGGCCGAAGCGCTAGACTGGGAAGCGGAACTTGCCGTAGTCGTACGGAAGCGTGGCCGTCACATCGCCCTCGAAGACGCCTACGATTATATTGGCGGGTACATGGTGGCCGCCGACATCTCCGAAAGGGATTGGCAGTTCAGTCATGGTGGGCTGCACAATAAAGGGAAGAGCTACGACAGCTTTACCCCCCTTGGACCATGGCTGGTGACGCCGCAAGATGTAGTCGATCCGCAGTCGCTTCACATCTGGCTTACGGTCAATCAGGACATTCGCCAGGATGCCTCGACGAGCGAGATGATCTTCAGCGTCGCTGAATGCATCGCACATATAAGCAAGTTCCAGACCTTGCTTCCTGGCGACGTTATCCTCACCGGAACGCCGGCGGGTGTGGGCTTTGGCATGGATCCGCGCATGTATCTTCGGCCCGGGGACATAGTTGCGTTAGGCGTGGACGATCTTGGAAAGCAGAAACATCGAGTCGTGCCGGAGGGCTGACCGATCCCGGAAACCCGCTGCGCATGCGGGGTCTCGTCGGGTTCGGGCTGCACACCGATCCGACGGGGCAAATCGTTTCAAACCTATGCTGACCCCGAGGGGCAGAGAGGAATGCAGAAATGGAACCAGTTATCGTCGGATGGGGTCATGCCAAGTTCGGAAAGCATGACGCGCTCAGCCTCGAGCAGCTGATCCGGTCTGCCGCAAGCGAGGCGCTCGCCTCCGCCGGGATCGGTGCGGGGCGGCGGGCTACGCCCGATGGAGAATGATGATGGAACATCGAGCCAATCCCCGGTTTCGCAATGTGAGAGTGCTGGCAACCCTCGGTCCGGCGAGCGCGACTCCGGAAATAATTACGGAACTGTTCGAAGCGGGTGCGGACGCATTCCGGATCAATATGAGCCATGGTACGCAAGAGGATAAAGTCGCGATCGTTGCGGCGATCCGAGGCATTGAGAAGACGCACGGGCGTGCGACGACGATCCTGTTCGACCTTCAGGGCCCCAAATTGCGGATCGGCAATTTCCAGGATGGCGCGATCCTCCTCGAAAAAGGTGCCAAGTTCGTCCTCGACAGTGACCCGGCATCGGGGAACGAAACGCGGGTGCACCTACCCCATCGCGAGATACTTCAGGCGCTTGTTCCTGGTGCGCGGCTCCTCCTGGATGATGGAAAGCTGGCCCTTCGGGTAGAGGCCTGCGATGCGACGCGCGCCGACACCGTCGTGGAAACCGGCGGCCGCCTTTCCAACTGCAAAGGTCTCAACGTTCCTGACGTCGTCATTCCTATGACGGCTCTTACGGACAAAGACCGTCGCGATCTGGAATTCGCATGCGAACAGGGGGCCGACTGGATCGCGCTTTCCTTCGTGCAGCGGCCCGAGGATATCGCCGAAGCGAGAAAGCTCATTGCGGGCCGGGCTTCCCTCATGGCGAAAATCGAAAAGCCGGCGGCCGTCGAGCGCGCCGAAGAGATATTGGAGCTCTCCGACGCCGTCATGGTGGCGCGGGGCGATCTAGGGGTCGAAGTGCCGCCCCACCTTGTTCCCGGCATGCAGAAAAAGATCGTCGAAACGGCACGCATATTGGGACGACCGGTGGTCGTCGCGACGCAGATGCTCGAATCGATGATCGTTGCACCCACGCCCACGCGGGCGGAAGTCTCGGACGTGGCCACCGCAATCTACGACGGCGCTGACGTTGTCATGCTGTCGGCCGAGTCGGCGGCTGGGCAATGGCCGCGCGAGGCCGTCGGAATGATGGATAGCATCGCCCAGGCCGTCGAGCGCGACCATGGCTATGCCGGAAGGCTTCACTTTATCCGGACCCTGCCCAATGCGACCACCGCGGACGCGCTCGCCGCGGGTGCATCGCAGATCGCCGGCACCGTCAATGCCTCGCTCATCGTATGTTTCACCCTTTCCGGTTCGACAGCTCGGCGCATTTCTCGGGAGCGGCCGCCAGTACCCTTGCTGGTCCTCACCCCCAAGAGAGATACGGCCCGCCGGGCGGGGTTGTTGTGGGGCGTTCATGCCGTCCAGACGAACGACGTCGAAAATTTCGAAAGCATGATCGCCAAGGCCAAACGCATGGCTTTGCGCTGCGGGATGGCGAAGGGGGGCGACCGTATCGTGATCGTGGCCGGGGTTCCGTTCGGCATTCCCGGTTCCACGAACATGCTTCACGTGGCATTGCTGAACGGAAACGAACTGGACGACCGCGGGGATGGGCCGGCGAGCTAGCGTCGGCCTGTCGATCCGCGGACTACGAGTTGGGCGGCGCTGGTCGACTGGTGATCGGCCTGTAAGGCTTGTTCCGAACCCTCCCGCAGCGTGTCCAGAAACCAAAGTCCGCAACTGGTTGCGAGGGATTGTACGGGCAACTGCACGGTGGTCAGACCCGGACCCCACCAAGAATACCATTCAGGATCGCCGAAACCCACGAATGACATCTCGCCGGGGATGTCTATGTTGCGCGACCGAATGGCCCGAAGCACGCCGTGCGTAACATGAACGGAAGCTGAGAGTATCGCTGAGGTACGGGGCGAAGCGTTCAAGATCTGTTCGAAAGCCTGCTCGCCTGCCTCTGCGTTCGACGGACCCAGATATACGCTCAGCAGCTCCGCGTCCGCCCGATGCGCCGCATAAGCGCGCCTAACCCCGCGCAGTCGGTCCATTGATGTCGATCGCCGGTCGGACACGCCTATGTAGGCGATTCGCCGGTGCCCCAGCCTGAGAAGATGATCTGCCGCGTCGTAAAGCGCCGCTTCGTCATCGATCCCGAACCACGCGCCGCCCACGCCGGGCAGTTTCCGCAACATCTGGACATGAGGAGCCCGTTTCAGCAGCGCCACGCTATCGCGTCGCGGGGCGGCGGTAGGTACGATGATCGTACCTGCGACTCGAGCGCCCACCAGATCGCGAAGATGGCGATATTCGGTTTCGCGATTGTCGCTGGTGATCGAAAGCGCGACATGGAACCCGTTACGATCGCAACATTCGGAGAGAGTTTGGGCGATTGAGGCGTAGAAGTCGTTACGGATGTCCGGAAGAACCAAGCCGATGAAGTTGCTCGATCCGCCGCGCATCATCCGTGCCGGCAGGTTGCCGACATAGCCCATCTGGTCGCAGGCCTTGCGTACTCGCGCTTTCGTTTCCGCACTGATTCTGGGGTCGTCCGCAAGCGCGCGTCCGATCGTCGAGATCGACAGTCCGAGCATCGCTGCAATTTCCTTCGCGCCCACCATGCCCGGTTCCTTCCCCATGTTCCTCGGATCCGAAGACTGCCTTCGTTCGGTCTATATTTGATTGACACTTCACTCAGAAACTTGGCATAGACATCGAGCTATCGATAGCGCAAATTTTTGGAGAGAAGACGTGCCTGCAAAGTCCGATAGCCGGCCTACGGTTGTGCTGACCGATCACCCGTGGCCCGACGTGGCGATCGAAACCGAGATTTTCGCCCAAGCGAACATCGATCTCGTCGCCGGGCCGGTCACAGCTCCGGCGCCGGAAGAGGTCGAGCGCATGATCGCTGATGCCAATCCCCAGGCAATCATGACTTGCTGGGCGCAGGTGTCGGCTCAGGCCATCAGCAATCCCACACGGCTCACTATCGTGACGAGGCTCGGTATTGGGCTCGACAACATCGCAGTTCAGGCCGCAACGGATCGCGGGGCGTGGGTCTCGAATGTTCCGGACTATTGCGTGGGCGAAGTGTCCGACCATGCGATCGCCCTGCTCCTGGCATATTCGCGGGGGATCTCGGTTTTCGATCGCGCGACGAAAGCGGGCGAATGGTCGCCGGACAAGGCGGATCTGCGTCGCACCGCCGATCTGATCGTCGGGCTCATCGGCTATGGCAGGATCGCCCGCGAAACTGCTCGCAAGCTGGCGTCGTTCGGTTGCACCGTGCTGGGGCAATCGCGCAGTTTCCAGGGAGACGAGTTCGCTCAGGCCGCGACGCACGAGCGTATTCAGGCCGAGTGCGACGCGATCGTCATTCACGCGCCTTTGACGGCCGAAACGCATCACCTTGTCGATCGGGATTTCCTGAAGGCCTGTCGGCGGACGCCGCTTATTATCAATGTCAGTCGGGGCAGCCTGGTCGATAACGACGCTCTTCTGGCCGCTCTGGCGGAGGGCTGGATTTCGGGGGCGGCATTGGACGTCATCGAAGGAGAGCCGTCGCCCCCGTCGGAACTGCTCAAGGATCCTCGCATCATCGCGACGCCCCATGTCGCGTTCTCGTCGACGGCATCGCTCGTCGAGTTGCGCAGACGGGCCTGCGAGGATGTCGTTCGCGCCCTGCAAGGCGAGAAGCCAGCTCATCCCTGCAATGAACCGGGGACGGCCCTCGAAGGGGGTGTGGCAAGCGATATTCGTGTTATCGACGAGGGATATGGCCCCATCGTCATCAAACATGCGCTCTCGAAGCTGCGTGTCAAAGCGGATTGGTTCTCAGATCCGAACCGGTCGAATACGGAAGTCGCCGCCCTCGAAGCGGCCGCCGAGCTGATGGGAGCTGCCGCCGTTCCGAAGATCCTCTGGAGCGATGCCGAGCATAACAGCTTCGCGATGGAATTCGTAGGCCCGCCCTTCACGAACTGGAAAGGGGAGTTGCTCTCAGGAAACGTCTGTCCCGCCGTTGCCGCCCAGGCCGGTCGCATCCTTGCGCGGATGCATAGGAACTCTGCCGGTCGCGACGATATTCGCGGCAGGTTTGACGATGTCACGAATTTCGAAGAACTTCGGATCGAGCCCTTCTTCGCGCGCACCGCCGCAAGTTGCCCCGAAATCGCCGACGACATAGTTTCGGCCGCAGAGGGCATGCGCAAGCGTCGCGAAGCGCTGGTGCATGGCGACTATAGCCCTAAGAATCTGCTAACCGACGGCCAGGATATCGTAGTCCTGGATTGGGAGGTGGCCCATTGGGGCGATCCCCGCTTCGATATCGCCTTTTGCCTTTCGCACCTGATTTTGAAGGCGCACCGCCAGGGCGCCGACCACGACGCGTTCATCGAGGCAGCCAGTGCGTTCGCCGATGCCTATCGATCCGAAAATCCGGGACCGTGGGACCGCGATCTCGTCACTCTCGTGGGTTGCCTCATGACCACTCGCCTCTTCGGTCCGTCTCCGATCGACTATCTCGATCAGATCGACGTCCTCGCGACGGCTATGCTGGCGAAGGAACTGGTGCGGGGAAATGCGAACGCCCGCTCTCTCCCCTTCTTTGCAAATCTGGAGAATGTTGATGCCTGATTCTTCCCGCCTCATCGAACAGGTGGTCGCCCGTCAGATACTCGATTCGCGTGGTCGTCCAACTATCGAAGCCGATGTCATTCTGAGCGACGGCACGGTCGGACGGGCGTGCGCACCGTCGGGCGCGTCAACAGGCCGCCACGAAGCGGTAGAATTGCGCGACGGCGATCCTCTCCAGTTCGCCGGGCTCGGCGTCGCGAAGGCGGTAACGAATGTCGCCAACGAGATCGCTCCGGCCCTCAAGGGTTTCGCCGTGAACGACCAGGCCGGCATCGACGCCACGATGACCGATCTTGACGGAACATCGAATTTCAGCCGCTTGGGCGGCAATGCCGTACTGGCCACATCGCTCGCCATATGTCGAGCGGGCGCCATCGCCGCCGGCCGACCGCTTCATCTCTACATCAACGACCTGCTCGGCGATCGCCCGCTGTCGATGCCCATACCGATGACGAATATCCTTAGCGGTGGCGCGCACGCGGGCCGCGGCATGGATATCCAGGACTTCCTCGCGATCCCCATCGGCGCGAACAACTATGCGCAAGCACTGACGATGGTCAACGAGGTGCGCGCGACCGCGGCACAACTCTCCGCCCGTCATGGCCTGCCGGTTCTTCTCGCCGACGAGGGCGGCTTGAGCCCGGGCCTGGAAACGGCCGAGAAAGCTCTCGACCTCATGGTCGAATCCTTCAAGGCGGCTGGATATGAACCGGGCGTTGATATCGCCATCGCACTCGATGTAGCATCGAGCGAACTGTGTCAGGAAGGTCTATACAATCTCGCCCGCCAGGGTGAAACTTATTCCGGTGTCCAGATGGTCGACTATATCGTCAAGCTCGCCCACAACTATCCGATCGTTTCGATCGAAGATCCGCTCGATCAGGACGACTGGATCCACTGGGCGCAGATCACCTCGAAACTGGGTAACATCCAACTGCTGGGTGACGATCTTTTCGCCACCAATCCTGAACGGATCACGCGCGGCGCTGTCGAAAACGTCGCCAATGCGGCCCTCATCAAGGTCAATCAGAACGGCACGCTGAGCGGGACTTTCGCGGCGATGCGGGCAGCGTGGGCCGCTGGCTATTCCACGATCGTCTCTGCCCGCTCGGGCGAGACCGACGATGCCTTCATTTCCGATCTGGCCGTGGGATCGGGAGCCGGTCAGATCAAGATCGGGTCCACCCGCAACTCCGAGCGCCTTTCGAAATATAATCAGCTGCTTCGCATCGAAGCGGCAGCGGAGCTACCGTTTGCAGGACGTGAGACCTTGGCCGGCATCCGGCCCAAGGTCGCGGCCTAATAAGGACAAGGAAAGCATCATGACCAATTATGCATTGTCGGTGGTCGAGAGCGGCGGTCGGCCGGTGGTTGCGCTGGAGACCGGCGGCGCATTCTACGATCTGTCCAAAGCGGCGCCCGACCTTCAGGTCGACGCATCTGGCGGCATTCTGTCATTGCTCCAGAACTGGGACAGGTCGACCACCATCCTCGATGACATAGCAGCTTCGCTGGCGGGTTGCGATCAGGCTGCCTTGCCCAAACCGGACGACGGGGCGTTCCAGCGCCTCGTCACCCACCCCTCGAAGCTCATCTTCGCGGGTCTGAACTATTACGACCATCTGCGCATCGATCTGGGGATTACCGATTTCGACAAAGAGTCGCTCGATCCTCTTCTATTTCTCAAGCATCAGGGTGCCCAGGCCGCATCCGGGCAGGAACTGGCGTTCCCGATCCAAACCCAGCAGCTCGATTGGGAGGTCGAGCTTGTCGTGATATTCGGTAAATCCGGCCGCGCCATTCCTCGCGCAGAAGCGATGAACTACATTGCCGGTTATGCCGTCGGTGTCGACCTGTCAGCACGCGATTGGCAGAACAGCAAGCGCCACATGCGTGAGTTCGATCTCTTCGCAGGCAAGGCTTTCGACGGAGCGAGCCCGGTGGGTCCGCTTTTCGTGCCGGCCCAGTTCGTGGACTCCTCGAACCTAGGCATGAAACTTTGGGTGAACGGAGAACTCAAGCAGGACTCCAACTCCGATCAGATGATCTGGTCGATTCCCGAACTCATCGAATGGATAAGCCGGCACATGACGATCGAACCCGGCGACATGCTGTTCACCGGCTCGCCGGCCGGGGTCGGCCTCATATCCGGGACTTATCTCAAACCAGGTGATGAAGTGAGGGCCGAGATCGCAGGCCTTGGGATCCTCACCACGCGCCTTTCATCGTGAGGTACGGGCGATGACCAAGGCTATCCTCTGCCTCACCTTCGACAATATGGGCAGCGCCCAGGCCGTCGGCAAAAGGGAGGCCGCGGGCCCCGGCTCCGACGACCTCGGACCGGCCGGATATCCCGAGGCCATCGCCCTTCTGTCGGAGACTGGCCTCAAGGCAACCTTCTTCATCGAAGGTTGGAACGCCCTGCACAACCCGCAAGCCGTGCGGCGGCTGGTCGAGGCAGGGCACGAGGTCGCCATGCACGGGTGGGTCCATGAGGCGATCGGCTCCCTGGAACAGGTTGACGTCGAGCGGGTTCTCCTGGATGCGTATGCGGCGTTCAGGCGCATCGGCATTACGCCCCTCGGATTCCGAGCTCCTGGGGGATGGCGCGGGCCTCATGTTTTGCCCATCCTGCGTCGTCTCGGCCTTTTGTATGACAGCAGCGTCGAACATGGGTTCGATGATCCGCAAGACGCTCTGGCGCCAGCACCGCACATATTGGAGGGCGATTTTCCGAACCTGCCCTGGCAATGGTCGTCCATCGACTATTTCCATTATGCCATGCATCCGGCTGGTCCGCAGTCTCCTGCGCAGATGAAGGAAAATTTTCTCGGAAAGCTGCGCAAGCTCGAGGAGGATGGCGGGTTTCAAACCTTTATCTTCCACGCCTTCGTCTCCTGCGAAACGGAGGAGAGAAGTCAAGCTCTGCGCGAGATACTGGAATATGCCGAGCGCTCGGCCGCCATAGATGTCGTTACCGCGAACGAGGCGGCGCGAATATTGTCCGGCAACGGAATCTGCGCTTAATTCTCATCGTTCCAAGAAGGCCGGGATTGATCGGCGGTCCCGGCCTTCGCTGCGCTCCGTCGGCTTATTGCGGGCGATCGTCGGGAAGAACCTTCATAAGATCGTCGAACGAGGAGGTGGGAAGGGGGTATACACCGCTATTGCGCTCTTCGTTGTTCGCCGAGTAATCACCGCGGTTCCAGCGCTCGAGTTCCTCATGGGCGACCCGTGCATATTCCTCGTTGATCTCGATCTCGTTTTCAGGATCGGTGACAAGCTCGATCAGCATGCCGTTCGGATCCCGGACATAAACCGAGTAGCAGAATCCATGGTCGATGCCCGCAATCGGATAACCTTCCCCTTCGAGCTTCTTCATGAAGCGGTCAATGTCCCTGAAATCCGGAACGGACACCGCGACGTGATGATCGAACGCATCCTGGGGTGTCTTAGGCGCCTCGCCGCGCGCATTGTTCGCGAACTCGAAGAAGGCCAGGCAGCTGCCGTCCTTCATCTCGAAGAAACAATGGAGATAGGGAGTGGGAAGGCCGCGCGTCGGATCGATCATTTCCTTAAAAGCGGTCACCATCGGCATCTCGAGAATATCCTCGTAGAAGTGCCGGGTTTCTTCCATCTTGTTGGTCCGCAACGCATGGTGATGCAAGCGCGCTACCGTCGTTTTCGCCCGACGGGTGTCGCGGATTTCCTGCAATTTGGCGCGGTCGCGACTGACCGGTTTTTTGATATCGAGTACGATGCCGTCGTTGACCATGATATCTCTCCTAAGGGTGGAATAGAAAACTGAATGAATCCTCAGTCTTTTATATCGAATTTCTGCGGTATGATGTCAAGTGCCGGCGCGTCCGGAGCGATTTCAGTCGGGTCCGTTCTTCTGCGAAGTAATGAAAATAGATAAATTATGTTGAAATTTCAAAAATATATAAATAAATTTCTCCCACGAATCGATTGCCGGATACGGCCAATCAATGAAGGATGGGCTATTTGGAAGCCTTGCTTTCATTGGAGGATGGGAGCCGGAATTCCCTTCTTCCTGGCCTGTTATGGCTTGATAAAAGCCAAAAAAAGTGAATAATTACTCAAATTATACGGCGACTGTTCGCTTTCATGGGGAGGCTCGTCCTCAATCCTGTGCTTTCTGGAGGTTGAGCAGGAGATGGCCGGACAAGCGGACTCGGGGCGCACGGGATTGCGCTCTCAAAGGCGACAAGCCGCGCTCGAATGCTGAATTCGCGTCCTCAAGCCGTTCCGATTAGGCCGCGACGGTGGCTTCGGGGAAGCCGAACACCTCGCCCACATGAGCGGAATCCATATATTCCTTGCCGGCGGATATCTTCCCGTCGCGGAAAAACAGCAGGAAATGATAGTCGCTCGAATAGGCCTTGCCGCTCTTCATGAGAATATGTCCCTTGGCGGTGATCGCGACGCGATTGTTTTCAGCCGTGATGTCGTCGAAGCGAAAGGTGAAGGGGCCGTCCGCTTCGGCAAAGAGCTGCGGCACGATCGCCAAGAAATCGTTCTTCTGATGCAGGCCGGAAAATACCGTCGACGGGATCACCCACCAAGTCGCATCGTCTGTCATGAGTGCGCCCATCCGGGCTGTGTCGCCGCTTGCAACAGCGTCAAAGAATTCGAGCGCGACCTTCTTGTTGCCCTCCAGGCTCATATCCTGTCTCCTATGTTCAGAATGGGGTGGGCATATCGCCTATAAATTATCTGACGATATCCTCAAATATATGAACATGGATGCGGGACGAGGTCAAATGGAAATGCCTTGTTGCAAGCATTTCGAAAGATTTTAGTTTCTTGTAAAATTTTTATTGACTGATTATTCCCTCAGTTTAAGCAAGCGAATCGCTGGGGAGTCAGCGGCGGTCGCGAGAGAATGTATGAAGCTCCCGGCTCAATGCTCTCCAGCGATAAGGATGACCTCGGTGGACCATGGTGCCGTGGCCTTTTCCAGCCCGCGCTGCGGTTGTCGGCCGCAAGGCGTTCGCCCGATTCCTCACGCCAAAGATGATTCACTAGGAGAAAGAGCATGAAGGTTCTTGAAGGAAAAGTCGCCCTGATTTCGGGGACGGGCGGCGGTATGGGGCGATCTGCCGCTCTCCTTTTTGCGCAGGCGGGTGCGAAAGTCGTCGGCTGCGATGTCAATGCCGAAAATGATGCGGAAACGGTACGGATGGTCCGGGAAGCGGGTGGCATCATGGAATCGGTTGCGCCTATCGACGCTTCCAATCCTGAGCATGCTGAGCGCTGGGCGAAGTTCGCTGTCGACACGTTCGGCGGCATCGACATCCTCTACAATAACGGCGCATCGCTGCGTGCGTTCGGGCCGTTCATCGACTCGACGCTGGAACAATGGAACGACACGCTACGGTATGAGCTTACGATCGTCTACGTATCCACCAAAGCGGTCTGGCCCTATCTCGTCGCACGTGGAGGCGGGGTGATCATCAGCACAGCGTCGCTATGCGGCCATGTCGAGCTGCCGCCGTTCCGTTCCGCCGCGCACGGTCCGTGCAAGGCTGGCGTGTCGGCCCTTGCAAGAATGTTCGCTGCGGAAGGCCGCAATGACAACATCCGGTCGAATGCCATCAGCCCCGGTCTGATCCTGACGCCGGTTTCGCAGAGCTATGAGAAGGAAGACAAGGTCGTCGGCGACCTGCTCGTCTCGAAAATCCCGATGGGCCGGATGGGACAGGCCGACGAAATCGCCAACGTGGCCCTGTTCCTCGCCTCGCCGCAATCGCATTACATCAACGCTCAGGACATCATCGTCGACGGCGGGATGTACGGCATCAACAACGTCGTCGAGCATGTTCAGGTCGACTATGCCGATTCCCCGCTTCTGAAGAAAGCGGAGACCGAAACCGCCTAATTTCCGGGGAACCTTTGCCTTGCCGGGATGGCAGGCGGGTGCTTGCAAGCGCCTGCCTGTCTACTTCCCCATTGCTGTCGACACCAGTCCCGAATGCCGGTACACGACGTTGCCACACGGATGCAGGCGTTGGCTGATTTTGCCTAGCGATCTATGCTTCGACCGCCACATGACCGATGCCGCCATCGAAAAGTGCCGGAAGGCGCTTCATTTCCTTACGTACCAGCGCGCGTCCCGGGGCTGCCATCATTGCGTCCATCCCGGCCGCATCTCGTCAGATTATCGGGATCAGGTAGAATGAGTCGGCATGTCGGCCTTCCCGGCCGACTGGCCACAAGAGCTGTGCGCTTTCGACGCCGGGCAGCTGGCGCGCAGCAACCCGCTCTAAATTCCTGCGCGCAATTTGCTCTCTGTACCAGGCTGGGCTTGCCCTTCCCATGTTCCCGATCGTATCAGCATGTGTCTTCCCTTCTAATTCGTGGAAACAGATTCAACAGCCGAGAGTGGCGAGCAGCGAAGAGCGCGGGCTACCTCGGTTACGCGCCGCCCCTGATAGCGGGCGACCGCAAGATGAGCTTCGTCGGGGAGAATGCTGTCTCCCATGGAGGCGTGGGTCGCGCCATAAGGGGTTCCCGCCGCGAACATCACCGGATCTCCATAGCCGAGCGGCACTATCACCATCCCCAGATGCGCCAACGGATTGTATAGCGAGAGAAGCGTGGACTCATTGCCGCCGTGCGTTGAGGAGGTCGCACCAAATACGGAGCCAGCCTTTCCGTCCAGGCGCCCCTTTGCCCACAATCCGCCGAGTCCGTCGATATAGGCTTTGACTTCCGATGCGACGGAGCCGAAGCGGGTCGGCGTTCCGAAAATGATCGCGTCTGCCCACTCGGCGTCATTGAGGCTCGGGCTTTCGTAATTGGCGTTCATGCGCTCGGCCTGCTCGGTCCACCCCGGAACGGCCTGCATGATTTCCGGCGCTACGATTTCGCGCGCTCGCCGAATTCTGACTTCGGCGCCGGCAGCCGAAGCGCCCGCGGCGACCGCCAAAGCGAGCGCTTCGGTCGACCCGGCGCGCGAATAAAAGACGATTAAAATCTTGGTGTGGGTCATATCCTGTCCTTGAGAATGCCGCGCGCCGGTGCAGCCGGAAGGCGAGCGACCGTAGCCGGTTGGCCTTTGCCGTTGCGATCGGCCCGGGGCGCGGGGGTGATAGTCGGTTTCTGATCGATTCGTCAGATATCTATAAACGTCCAGAGCGGCAGCGCAACGTTTCCCGTCGCATAAGTGCTTTCCTAGTCTGGAGGAGCGGGTCATATTCGGCGCACTTCACCCATTGGGTTATGTGCCAAGCAACTTCCAGCTTTCTTCATGCCATTCCTTTGCGAACGTTAGCACTTCATATTGGCGAGTCGCCACCACGACGCCGATGGAAAGAATCCCCGGATTTTCACCAATTGCAGCATTATTGAGGATTTCCTCAAAATCTCTTGACAGGAAGGGCTATGCAATCCTAAAGCAATAAGACTGAATATTCATTCAGAACCGTGCGGAGAGACGCGGAAGCATGGAATATGGAGATCCGGAGGGGATTCTTATGGCCGTTTGCAGTCAACACACGAAGCGCATCCTGCTTGCTGGGCTTTCCCTGGCGGCCTTGATGAAAGTCATTCCCGCAATCGGACAGACGGCCGGTGCGGATCCGGCCTCGCAGGTGCGAGAATCCGCAGGTATAGGCGACATCGTCGTCACGGCGCAGCGACGCTCCGAAAAACTCAACGACGTCGGCATCTCGGTCGTCGCTGCCAGCGGTGACGCTCTGCTGGCGAAAGGCGTAAGCAGCACCGCGGATCTTGCGAAGCTCGTTCCCGGCTTGACCGCAACTGAAACGCCTTACGGCACGCCCGTTCTGACGTTGCGCGGCGTCGGCTTCTACGAGTCCAGCCTCGCTGGCAGCTCCCCCGTGGCAGCCTATGTCGATGAAATTCCGCTTCCCTACACTCGAATGGCGGCCGGCACCTCGCTGGATATCCAGCGCATCGAAGTGCTCAAGGGGCCGCAGGGTACGCTCTATGGCCAGAATTCGACCGGCGGCGCCATCAACTTCATCGCAAACAAGCCTACGGATGAGATCAAGGCTGGCTTCGACGCGAGCCTCGGGCGCTTCATGGATACCGATGTCCAGGGCTTCGTCAGCGGGCCGTTGGGCGACTCCGCTCGGGCTCGCCTTGCCCTTCGAACGCATCAGAGCGGTGATTGGCAGAAGAGCGTCTCGAGGGAAGACACCATGGGTGCGACCCGTGTCACGATGGGACGTTTCCTCCTCGACGTGGATGCAAGCGACGCGTTGACCTTCGAGCTCAACCTGAACGGCTTTATCGACAGGTCGGACACCCAGGCGCTGGCCGCGGCAAGTTTTTCGCCGAACGATCCAACGTCGGTACAGCCAGCGGAGCTTGCGGCCGTTCTTACATCGCCGGGCAGCAACCGTCTGGCCGATTGGGGTGCCAACCGCGAATATCGCCGAAACAACTGGTATTATCAGGCTGCGCTGAAAACGACCTATTCGCTCGGCGGCGCGGATTTGATCGCGATCACCGCCTATCAGCACTTCAAGCAGGATCAGACCACGGATGCGGACGGCACGAATGCCGAAGCGGCCGACAGCAACCAGTCCGGCTATATCAAGTCATTTTCCCAAGAATTGCGTTTGCAGGGCGAAGCGGGCCCGATCAAATATGTCGTGGGGGCGAATTACTCCCACGATACAATCTTCGACGACACGCTCTACATCGTGGCCGATGGATCGCAGGCCAACGGATTGCGAGCGCAGGGATTGAATTTCCGCTATGCGCGGACGTACACGAAGCAGAAGGCCGATACCTATCAGCGCGGTGACGAAGTCGGTTTTCAGCCGGGTCTGTCAGCGCCTTCAGGGGTAAAAACGATGAGGAGCATGGCCCTTTCTCCGTCGAACTCGGCGACGAGGGCGATGACGAGCGCAACATCGGTCTGAACTACGAACAAGAATGCCTTGGATGCGCCCCTGGCGCCCCTCGGAGTGCCGCAACCGAACAGGGCGCGCATGAGAATGCCAAGATTGAACCCGGCGACGTGGATCAAATAACGCTTGTGAACATTCTCGCGCCCGCGCAGCCACGCGCGGCGCATGCCGCCGCGATCCAGGACGTGGGCAAAGCTACGCTCGACCATCTCACCACGCTTGCGCATCGCCTTGCGTCCGACGGCGGATTTCAGGCGAGACCGATTGGCGTAGACGGCCTTCTGGGCAGCCTCGTCGCCGTGCCAGCGCAGATATCCATTCGGCGGTGCCGGCTCGGCGATGCGCGTCTTCCAGATGTCGCCGTCGAGACCCTTGAGGAGCTCGCGCGAATGATAGCCTTTATCGGTCACAAGATCGCAGGGATCCCCGGACGTCGGCGCCAGGCCAATGTCGGCGAGGTTGCGTGCTGCCGTCTCCAGCGTGGCGTCGAGCGTTGTCGTGTCGCCCTTGTCGGCCGGGTGGATCGGCGCTGCCACGATAACACCCGTGTCGAGATCGACCGCGTGTTCGGGCTTGTAGGCCAGACGCGTCGAGCCGTTCTTCATCCGCGCGACCTTCGCGTCGGGATCGGTCTTGCTCGCCCAGTCCGCATTCGACAGCTTCTTGCCCTTGCGTTTGCGATCGAGCCGGACAAGGTCGTCGATCGTCGGCGTGTCGATGCCGCTCTCTTGCGCCATGCGCACCAGCATCTCGCGGTAGGTCTCGCCATTGTCACGCCGCACGATGGTACGCAGCGCGGCGTTCGCCTCCATGGTCGAGCCATCGACGCCGATCCGCTCGCCTTTCACCAGATCGTGCCCGGCGACGAGGGCCAGTACCCAGCCGAAGATCTGGTCATGTACCTCGTGCGGCAGGCGGCTCCGCGTCTTCGACAACCAGCTATGATCAGGGACCTTGTCGCGGCTCGACAGTCGCAGGAACTCCCGCAGCGACAGCGAATCCGAACAGCGCCAGACAATCCCGCGTTCGCTGTCGATGCCCTCGAAATAGCCGATCAGCAGCATGCGGAAATAGCGGCCCGGCGGCAGCGACGGGGCTCCCATCCGCGGCGCATAATAGGGCTTGCACGTCTTCTCGACAAAGCCATCGAAGCCCGCCTCGGCCAGCAGCTTCTGGAGCTTGTCGTAGAAAACATGCCCCGGTGAACGCGGTATCTCCGCCCACGTCACGATCAAATCGGACTGGACCTCGCTATCACGCCCCATCGCCATCGCCGCTAACCCGCCAGACAATCCCACTGCCGCACTGAATCAGCCACCGCCGACTTCGTCAACGGCCTGCTATGCGGGCTTTGCGAACATCGACTATGAACTATCCCGAGGCGTCAACCTTCAGGGTGGCATCCGCTATACGAAGCAGGACCGTAGCTTCACTGGCTGCCTGGGCGACCCGGGCCCGATTGGCGAGGGTCGCTGGGCGGCTCTGTTCTCGTACCTTTACGGCACTACACTGGGCGTCGGGCAGTGCACGACGATCAATCCCGCGACGGGCGTCATCGGCCTTCAGGGCGACGATCTAAACGAAGACAATATTTCCTGGCGCGGAGCCATCAACTACAAGCCGGCCGATGGCGCTCTCATCTATGCGAGCGTCAGCCGGGGTTACAAGCAAGGCAGCTTTCCAACCCTGGGTGCGAGTCTAAGCACGCAATATATCCCGGCGCGCCAGGAAAGCCTTCTCGCCTATGAGATCGGGACGAAGCTCTCGCTCTTGGACCGCAAGCTGCAACTTAACGCTTCGGCCTTCTATTACGACTATAGCGACAAGCAACTGCGCGGAAAGTTCATCTATCCAGTCCTGGGTACAGGCGAAGCCCTGATCAACATTCCCAAATCGCGCGTTCAGGGTGCTGAGCTGCAGATTCTCACAGCGCCTGCTCCCGGCCTCACCTTCGAGGTGAACGTGACCTATGCGGACTCCAAGGTCCAATCGGATTATCCGGGTCTTACGCCGACTGGCGCGCCCATCAATCTGAAGGGCGAGTCTTTCGAGCTCACGCCTAAGTGGGCAGCCAGCGGAACGATCGCCTACGACACTCCGGTGAGCGACAAAGTGAATGCGTTTGCCGGCGTCGACGTAAACTATCAGAGCCGTCAGCACGGCGGTTACGGGGGAGATCCGCTGTTCGCGATCGATCCCTACACGCTGATCGATCTGCGGGTCGGCATTCGGGATCGCGATGACAGGTGGCGCGGCCAGCTCTGGGTCCGCAACCTGACGGACAAATATTATTGGACCAACGCCAACTATCTTGCGGAATACACCTATCGCCAGACCGGCAAGCCCAGAACCTACGGGCTTTCGGTAAGCTACCGTTACTAACTCTCCCTTGGGGATGTCGCACTTGTACGCTGCGCCATCCCCATTTTTCGGCTTCTGAACGGGAAGGATTGGAAATGGCCGCGATCATGGTCGTCTACATGAAGATCGACGATCCTCCTTGGATTACCGGCTGTTTCCAAACCGTGCCGGCGTTGATCGCCAAATATGGCGGCGGGTCATCGCTGGAGGAAGAGAGCCTCATCGGTTGGAAGGCGACCTGGACGTAGACCGCATCGCCGTACTTGAATTTACTTCCCTTGACGTGGTCTCGAAATTCTGGACGGTCGAGCGTTACGTGTCTTTCAAAGACGCTCGCGAAGCCGGAGACCGCTCCCATATCATCGCTTCTTCGATTGTCGCGATCTTGAAAAGGCTCTTCAATTACTTGCTGCGTGCATGGCCGCGATATAGCCAAATGTCATACCGGGGCCGATGCTGGCACCGCCTCCTGGATAGGCGCCGCGGAAAACTGAATTGGCGTCTACGCCGATGGCATATAGCCCCGCTATGGTCTCGCCCGTTGCATTCAGCACGCGGGCTGACGCATCGGTTTCCAGACCGTTGATCGTACTGAATTCGCCTGGCCTGATCTCCACGGCGTAGAAGGGACCTGGGTCCACCGGCCCTAGCGTGGGATTAGGCTGGTGCTGGGGATCGCCCTGTTCAGCGGTATAGGCGTCTTCGCCTTTGTTGAAATCAGAGTCGTGGCCATCGCGGGCGAAGCCATTGAAGCGATCCACTGTCGCATCCAGAACAGCCGGATCGATCCCCAGCCGTTGGGCAAGGGCAGGAATAGTCGCCGCCGTTTTGAGGTAGCCGTTCCGGATATGGTTTTTGTAGGGGAGCGGGCCAGGTCTGACATGTCCCATGCCGTAGGTGCGCAAGGCGGCATGGCAGCAGATCAGCCAGGCGGACTGGATGTCCTTACGGATCATCACATTGCCCAATTCCTGATAGGAAGCGCCTTCATTGACGAAACGCCGTCCATGCCGATCCACCAACAGGAAGCCTGGGAACGCCCGATCGCGGAAGATGTGTGGATGATGGAGACGCCTGCCGCTGCGATCGACCCTAGTCGACAATGCCGCCCATATGCCATTGGCGACATTGTCGGTGACAACATGTCCGCCTGCTTGCCCGCCGGCATGGAGACCATCGCCGACATTCGTTTCCGGCTGCAAAGAGCAACCCGCGCCCGCGAGCGGCAGATAGGCGTGCCGCATCGCATCATTGCCGCCATAGCCGCCGCTTGCCAGCACGACCCCGCGTCGCGAGACAACCACCTGTTCCCTGCCGTCACGACGCACGATCACGCCGCGCACCGCGCCTTGGTCGAACTGTAGCCGCATCATCGGCGTTGACGGCCACAGAGTGACGCCCTTTTCCCGCGCCGTGAGCAGCAGCGCGCCGATTAACGCATTACCCCCGACCAGGCGGGTCGGACGGCCGTGCAGCAGCAGATCCCGGACATAGCGGCCAATCTTTCGCGCGGTGTACAGGAAAGCAGCGCGATTTCGAAACGCCGCCCCAAAATGCGCGACATCTGCATAGGCGACCTGCATGCCGCCCAATATGGAGAGATTGGGGAGGCCGGGGCTGATCCGCGCGAGATCCTTGCCGAGCCGCCGGCCATCAAATTCGGCCGCACCGATGCTGCGCCCGCGCGCTGCGCCCTTGCGCCACGGCTCATAATCGAGGCTGTGCCAGTTGTCGAAGCGCACTACGCTGTTCGCCTCCATCATGCCGACCATTTCCGGGCCATGCCGCAGAAAGGCGCCGACCTTTCCCTCGTCATAGAAATTGCCCATCAGGTCGCGAAGATAGTGGTCAGCCTGCTCCGGACTATCGGACAAGCCAGCGGATGCCATATGCGGATTGTTCGGTATCCAGGCCACCGCGCCCGAACGCGCCGTCGTGCCGCCGAACGTCTCCGCCTTCTCGATCACGAGCACGGAAAGGCTCCGATGCGCCGCCACGACCGCGGCCGTGAGACCGGCTGCCCCTGAACCGACCACCACCAGATCGAATGTCGATTCCTCGTTCATCATTTGTCCTTGCTTATGCGGCGATGCTTGGATGTGTCGGAACGTAAACGGGCCGACATCCCCTTTCCATCGTCAGTCCGCCTTGGCCCCAGCCTTCACCCAGTCGCGCAACTTGGCGATCGATGGAGCATCCAAGGGTCCCGTCAGGGGCATGCGTTCGCCCGAGCCACCGGCTTGGACATGCGTCCCCTCCACCTTGCGGATGAGGTAGCTTTGTTCCGGTTTTCCCGGCGCGATGTAGGAAAGGGGACTCTCGCCGCTTTTAACTGCCACGATTGCCCCGTAAGCCGTACCAATCTCAAGATTGAGATTGCCCGAAGCGCCTTGGGCCTGATGGCAAGCTACGCAATTGCCGTCGAAGATCGGCTGAATTTCCTGGTTGAAGCTTGGGCCGCTGGATGGCTCCTGCACCTTGTCGGCCTCCCGCTTCCCATCTTGAGAGCAGGCGCAGATCATCAACATCGAAAGGCAGATCAAAATCCGTGCGCGCCGCCGGGCGGCCGCCCATCGCATATCTGTCATTTCATTACCCTCAGGCAGCCGCAGGCAGTTTTACATCAGCGGCGTCTTTCACGGGTTCCTGGACCGCGTTCATCCCAGCCAGATGGCCATAGGTCATGGCCAGACCGAGAGTGCAGCCGCCGCCCCAATAGCTCTGCCCAGCCGGGGACGAAATGCAGTTGCCGGCGCCATACAGACCGGGAATCGGAGCATCAGACGTATCCAGTATCTGCGCCTTGGGATTGATGACCGGCCCGCCATTGGTGTCGAGCACGCCTGATCCCAGGATGATCGCGTAATAGGGGCCTTGCGCCTGGAACGGATGCATGGTGGCGTTGGGCATCTCCCCAGTCTTCCAGGGAGTTCCTTCACGCGGAATCGAGGTGTAGCTGAGCCAGTCCCTGTCCCACTGGAACGCGCCGCGACGAAACTGCGCGTCGGTGCCGGTCTCGGCAGATTGATTGAACAGGGCGACCGTCTTGGCGAGGCTCGCCGAGAAGCCGCCGTCGATGCGAACCTCTCCCCAACGGTCGCCATGACGGTCCAGGCGCGCCTGGATCGCCGGGGCCAAGGCGGCCAGGTTGTCGGCTTCAATGATGTAAGAGGCCTGTGCGCCGGCGGGCGGCAGAGGAAAATTGTCGGAGAACAATTGGGTGACGCGCCGGTCGTAGATCATGAACAGAAACTGGTTGGGATATTCTTCCCTATTTGTATCCCATGTGAAATGAACCTTCGCCCGGTCATGATAATTATGCTTTTCATTGACCACGCGCTCGCCATATTTATTGACAATAACCATGCTATCGCCCGGTGGTTGCCAAATTCCTCTGGGGACGCTCGGCAGATCTAGCGTGTGTTCCATCACGACCTGCATGCGCCATGCATTGTTGAGGTTGCCGAGCTTCGCGTCGATGGCTTGCGCCATCGTGACGAAATCGCCTTCGCTGGTGGGGACCGAGCAGGTTCCATAGATCGGCGCCGGCTGGAAATTGCGCATCATATCCTTGTTATGCGCAAAACCGCCGGTGGCGAAGATCACGGCCTTGCGCGCCCTCAGCCGCACGGTCGTCTTATCCGGCGCGGCCAGTTCCAAACCCACCACTTCCCCTTTTCCATTACGCAGGATCGTCTGCGCGCGGTGCTTGAGGAGAAACACAACCTTCCGCGCGTCTAGCCAGGCCTTGAGCTGCCGCACGAGTTCGACGCCGAGGCCATAGCTTCCATCAGGTTTTTGCGTCATGATCTGACGCCCGAGCGGCACCTTGTTCTCAGGCCCCTCATAATAATCGGGCAGTTGCAATATCTGCGTGGTTTTGAGCGCGTCGATGCTTTCCATATATTCGAACGCCTTGGATGCATTATCGTAAAATGCCTCCATCAGCCGATATTCGGGCTCCGGCATGCCAAAAAAGGGCGCGCCGCTGCGATAGAGATGCGGCCGGGCGCAGCGCGCCATGTAGCGCAAGGCGTCATCACGGTTGTCGACCTTGCCCTTGGCACGCAGGAAGCGGTTGTTCGGAACCCACATGCCCCCTTCCGACTTGGTCGATGTCCCGCCATAGGTGGGGCCTTTCTCCACCATGATGACCGAAGCGCCCTGGTTCACGGCCGCAACGGCTGCCGAAAGCGCGGCGGCTCCCGTTCCTACAATCAGTATGTCGGTCTCTTGCGCCCAGTCGAACGCGTCTCCCGACGGGCGCGACATGGTCGCGCCCGCAGCAAGGCCCAGCGCTCCGCCGACGGTCGCGCCGGCCGCCGTTGAGAAGAATTGCCGACGCGAGGAAACGGGTCGCGCAGATGTTGGATTGCTTGCCATGTCGATCCTCAACAGATGTGGCCGCTATGCTTTGCCGTTCGAGATCGGCTCAATAATCGAAGGCGATTGTCAGTCCATAAGTGCGCGGCGGCTTCACAAAGCCGATGACCGGCGAGCCAAGGAGTGTTGTTGCGACCTGCCCGGATGCGCGAATGGTTTCATTGCCGATATTGCGCACAAAACCCGTCATCCGCAGCCCCTTGTCCGTGCGGTAGGTGACGAAGGCGTTCTGGGTGTTGAACGCGGGCTGCGAGACATGATTGAGGTTGAAGGGCGAGAAATAAATCCTATCCGACCAATTGCTTTCCCCCCGGACCGTCAGCGAGCCGCCGGGCACGTCGAAGCTATATTGGGCCGACAGGTCGATCGTATATCTGGGAGCCTGCGGCAGCCTGTTGCCTGAAAGGTCGAAGGCGGGCACGCCGTTCTCGTCCAGCGTCGTGCCGTCCCCGGCGGGCCGGGCCTGATCCGCCGTCACGTAATTTTTGAACCGCGAATGCAGCCAACTGGCGTTGAGCGTGACGATGAGGTCGCGCACCGGCTCGAGGGTGAACTCCCCTTCCAGGCCGTAGATTTCGGCAGCCGCCGCGTTTTCCAGAACCAGAAGCTGCCCTTGGACCTTGCCCACCTGAAGGTCGGAATAGTCATAGTAGAAGCCGGACAGGTTCGCCCGGAGATGTCCGTCGAGCACCGTCGATTTCAGGCCGATTTCATAAGCATCGACTTTCTCCGGATCGAGCGCGGGGCCGGTCGAACCCAGGTTGAAAGTGCCCGCCTTGAAGCCCTTGGAATAGGAGGCATAGACCATCACGTCGCGTGCAATGTCGAAATCAAGGCCGATCTTGGGCGTGAAGGATTTGAAGGTCTTGCTGTCCCTGTTTGCCGGAAAGCGGGGACCGGCTGCTGGATCGTAAAGATCAGCGAAGTTGAAGTCGGATTGGTCGGCGACCTTCTTCTTTTCCCAACTGTAGCGGGCGCCCAGTGTCAGGCGCAAGGCGTCGGTGAGTGAATAGCTGTCCTGCGCGAAGATGGCGGCAGCGTCGGTCTTCAGGCGTCCGCCCGAGTAAAAGCCCTGGACGAACAAGTCCGGACTGCCCACGGCAAGGAGATTGAACGGCCCCTTGATGAACCCGTCGATCTGCTCGTGCATGTAGAAGGCGCCGACGACCAGCTTGTTTCGGTCTGTGTCGAGGTTGAGTTGTAGTTCCTGCGTATATTCGTCCGACGTCTCGCCAAAATCGATCTGGAAAAGATCAAGACCAAGCGGATTGAGGTCCGATTTCACCAGAAACGAACTGCTGCGATAGGCGGTGAGCGAACGCAGCGAGAGCGTATCGCTAAGTTCATAGGAAATGTCTGCGCGCGCGCCCCAGAATTCCGCTTTATTGGACGGATCACGCACACTTGCCACATTGCGCGGGCCAGGGTCGAAACCGCCGAGCAGCAGGCCGGTCGGCGTGACCGGATCGCCCGATGCGGTGAAACCCGCCGGACCGAAATAGTGATAGATGTTCGACCTGTCCTTCTGGTGATAATAATCGGCACCCAGCAGGATCGTCAGGCGTTCGGTCGGCTGGAACAGCAACTGTCCGCGGACCGCTTGCGAATGCTTGTTGTCGACGTCGGCGCCCGTGACGCGATTTTCGCCATAGCCGGAATGACTTTGGATCTGGCCCGCCAGCCGCATGGCCACCTTGTCGCTCAGGCCCGTCGAATAGTGGGCCTCTGCATTGATTGCGTCATAATTGCCATATGTCAGGCTGACGCCCGCCTTGGTGTTGAAAGTGGGGCGGTTGGTGATGATGTTGACGCTGCCGCCCGTGGCGTTGCGGCCATAGAGGGTTCCCTGTGGTCCGCGCAGCACTTCGACCCGTTCGACATCATAGAAGGACGCCAGAGCCGCTGCCGAGCGGGAGAAGAACACACCGTCCTGATTGAAGGCAACGCTGCTTTCCGCGCCAGTCGAAATATTGTCGACGCCGATCCCGCGCAGGGTCAGCCGCGCCTGTCCGACCTGTTCGGAAACGTTGAGCCCGGGGACGGTGGAGGCGATCGCTGTCAGGTCGGTCGCCCCACGCTGGGCCAGCGCCGCGCCGCCAATGGCGGACACCGCGATCGGGGTATCCTGAACGGATTCCGCACGCTTTTGCGCGGTCACGACAATGTCGGCGATGCCGGTTGTGTCGGCAGCGGCAGTAGCTGTGCCACCCTGTGGAGCATTCACCTGGGCGAGAGCCGGAGATGCGGCGACCGCGATTGCCGCTACGCTCGAGAGAGCCGCGCTGCGCAAGTGTCGATAAGTCATATTTCCTCCCAATTGTCGCATTTTCATTGTTTCTTGAGGAGCCAGTACCGTGGTTCAGTCCGCGGCGTTGACCTCTTCCCTGCAAAGCTTGGCGATCTTGCGCCGCACCCTGATGGCGGCGGCATCGCTCGACAGGATCGCCGGGCGCATCTCCCAGAAGTCGCGACCGGCCATCCTTTCCTGGATCGCTTCGATCATCGGATTGTCCTCTTCGAGGAAGATGCGGTTCTGCAGCGCGCCGATCATGCGCGGCAGCGAGGCGTCCTCTTCAGCATAAGAGCCGGAACTGCCGAAGAAATAATGGGTGGTCCGCTCGGTCTCGGGCGTGAAGATGTGGAAGGCATAACCACCCTCGTCTTGCACGGCAGCTTCGCCCGGAAGCACTGCCCCAAAGTCGAGGATCATGGCTGAAGGCGCGTGCCATTCGACATTGTTCCACTGGTCGCAGAGCTTGCCTTCCAGCGGTCCGAAGGGGCAGGTCGTACCTGGCATCCATAATTCGGCGCGGATCACGCCGTCTTTCTCGCTCACGGTCATTTCACCTGTGCGCATGCTTTCATTGCCGAGCGAACCGTCGTGCAGATAATGGACGTGCGTCAGGTCCATGATATTGTCGGTTTCCAGCAGCCAGTTGCCATGGACGTGCAGATAGTTGCCGATATTCTCTTGGCCTCCAGGCTCGGGCATCCGCGAAAGCAGGGGGATCAGCTCCGGATTGGCTCGTTCGACATCGCCCAGCCATATCCAGATCGCACGGTGCCGCTCGACCACGGGATGGGATTGCACGCACGTGCCCGGCGGAAAGCTGCTGTAGGCGGAGGCATTGCCCAGGCATGCGCCTGATGCGTCGAACCGCAGGCCATGATATCCGCACTGGACTATACCGTCCTGAACGCGGCCCCTGGAGAGGGGAGCGAACCGGTGCGGACACATGTCGTCCAGCGCGGCAGGGGCGCCGTTCGCATCGCGAAAGAGGACGACCGGTCGATCGAGCAGGGTTCGCGCCAACAGGCGATTGCTTGCAAGGTCATCGGCCCAACAGGCCATGTACCAGGCATTAAGCGGGTAACTGCGATGGTGAACCCGTGTAGACAATGCCTTCTCCTCTGCATGTCTGGAAGGCGTCGTTTCGTCGCGCCCTTCCTTGCCTTCATCCCTATTTCGCTCTGCCCGGCGTATCCAATTGTCCTTGCTGATGTGAAACATAAGGGCGGGATATCGGCGGCACGCTTCCTACCAATGCGCCATCGGCAAGCCCGGAACAGGGGAGGTGAAGGCGGGGATGTTGGTGCCCCGCAGCGAGCCCAGGCAGGCCGTGCGCAGGTCCGGCCCGGCAAAGGTCACGCTCGCCAGCCAGGGGGCGATCGTCCCGCCGCAGGCCGCCAAGGTCTCGAAGGAAACCGGCGCGCCGCTCCCAAACTCCTCCTCGAACCGATCGGTCGCTTGGCTGCTGCCGAATTCGGCCAGTTCAAGGCAATCGCCATCGGGGGTGATGGCGACCAGCCGGTCGGCGAAGATCATCGTCGCCCATAAATTGCCATAGGCGTCGAAGCAGATGCCGTCGATCACGCCGCGCCCCAGGGTCGAGGGGCCATAGACCTCGCGGTCGCTCAGCGAACCGTCCGGGCCGACGCGCAGGCGGGTTACGCATTTGCCGGTGGTTTCGGCGACGTAGAGCCATTCCTCGGCGGCATCGAGGCGGACTTCATTGGTGAAGGCAAAACCGTCCGCCACCACGCGAATGCCGCGATCGTCGACCAGCGCGACATAGCCGTCACGGATCGATGGCGTGATCGCGTCGGTCCAAGGATTGACCATGGTGGATATGGTGAGCCACAAACGCCCCTTGCTGTCGCGCAGCACGAAATTGACCTTGCCCATCGGCTTGCCGTCGATCCGGTCGTGCAGCACGCGGGTTGCGCCGGTTTCGCGATCCATGATCTCCAGCCGGTCGGTACCGAAGTTGGAGATCAGGATCGAGTTGTCCGGCCCGAAGGCAAGGCCGTTGGGGAGCGTGCCGGACACGAGGCTTTGCTCCGCATCGCCCGAGAGGTCGAAATGAGCGTCGGCGTTCTGGCATATCAGCTTCTGGGTGCCGTCCGGCGCGATCCGCATTACGCCGCCGCGCGCATCGGCTGACCATAGGGTGCCCTCGCGATCGGCCAATATGCATTCCGGGCGCTGCAGATCCCGACCGATAAAGCGCAGCATCTGGTCTTCCACGCGAAAGCCCTTGAGGGGGTTGGGACCACGTCCCTGCAGGATAAGGGTCACGCCGCGATCCTCGTTTCGGAGGCGCCCTTGAGCTGCAATATCTCGCGAGCGTCCTGCGGGGTCGCCACCTCCAGCGACAGGCCGTGGAGGACCGTGATGATGCGCTCGACTTGCTCGGCATTGGACTTGGCAAGGCGTCCCGGTTCGCCCCACAGCGAATCCTCCAGACCAACGCGCACATTGCCGCCCATCGCCGCCGACATGGTTGCGATCGGCATCTGGTGCCGCCCTGCGCCCAGCACCGACCAGACATAATCGTCACCGAACAGGCGGTCCGCCGTGCGGCGCATCATGGCGACATCTTCGGGATGGACGCCGATGCCGCCACGGATGCCGAACACAGACTGGATGAAGAAAGGCGGCTTCAACAAGCCGCGATCGGCGAAATGGGCTGCCGAGTAGAGATGCCCTACATCATAGCATTCGACCTCGAACCGCGTGCCCTGCGCCGAGCAGCTTTCGAGAATGTAGGCGATGTCGCGGAAAGTGTTGCGAAAGATATAGTCGTCGCTGCCGCGCACATAGGGCTCTTCCCATGCATGTTCAAAGCAGGTGAAGCGTTGTAGCATCTCATAGAAGGCGAAGTTCATCGAGCCCATGTTGAGCGAAGCAATTTCGGGCTGGAAGGACAGGGCGGGCCCCAGTCGCTCCTCCAGCGTCAGGACCGGCGATCCTCCGGTGGTGATGTTGATGATCGCGTCGCAGCGGTCCGCGATTACCGGGAGGAAGCGGGCATAGACATCCGGATCCTGCGTCGGCCTGCCATTTTCGGGATCCCGGGCATGCAGGTGTACGATCGTCGCGCCGGCGCGGGCCGCCTCGATAGCAGAGCTGGCGATCTCCTCGGGCGTTACCGGCAGATGCGGCGACATGGAGGGCGTATGGATCCCGCCCGTTACCGCACATGTCACGATCACCTTGCGCATCCGTCATCCCTTCCATCGACTTGTTTGATGGCCAAGCTTCCAGATCGTCGAGCGCACGGGAAATCACTTTACCCTATATGACGGATAAGCCGATCTGATCGGCATGAGGCGTGGATAGGCAGCGATTATGCCACGCATACCGACAAACGATTTTTGCGGACGGCCAGGGCATATTACCCCGGATCTCAACAAGGCATGGCCGGTCTGACGGACAGCCTCGAGCAGCCCGGGACGGGCACGGGAGGGATCGAGAAATGGCTATTATCGGGATCAAGCGGCTGCGTTACTCTGTGTCTGACACAGAGGCTGCGCGGCGCTTTTTCGCTGATTTCGGTTTGAGTCCGGCAGGCGGCGATGCGCCGGGCCTTTACACTCTCGCTAATGGATCGGAGGTCGAAATCCTGCCTTCCGGCGACCCGGCACTTCCATCCTCGCAGATCGTTGGCGATGGGGTCCATGAAGTTTCCTGGGGCATCGATGACGAGGTATCGCTTGGTGCCCTTGCCGACAATCTGGGCCGCGACCATGCCTTGGAATCGATTGAGGGCGGGTTTCGCGCTCTGTTGTTCGGTGTGCCATTCTCATTCGTCCTGTGGACGCCCCGCCAGTTCGCCAATGCGCCCGACCCGGTCAATGCGCCCGGCGTGGTGCGACGTCTCAATACCCATCGCAAGTGGCGTCGCCGCGCGCGGCCCAAGGTGATCAACCATGTCGTGTTTCGGCTTCCCGACTATATCGAGGCGGGGCGCTTCATGCGCGCGCGGCTTGGCTTCCGGCTGAGCGACGTGCAGACCGGCTTTGGCCACTATCTGCGCGCAAGCGGCAGCAACAACCATCACAACCTGCTCTTCCTCAACGCCAACGCCCATTTTCCCGGCTGCGATGGCCAGTTGCGTTTCGATCACGCCAACTATGGTGTCGAGGATATTGACGAGCTGATGGTCGGGGCCAACTACATGGTGCGCCGCGGCTGGCAGCCGTCCGACATCGGGCTTGGCCGGCATCGCATCGACTCCGCGCTTTTCTACTATCTTCCCTGTCCTGCCGGCGGAGAAGCCGAATATGGCACCGACGCGGACTATGTGGACGACAATTGGGTGCCGCGCGAATTCGACGTGCCGCTCTTTGGATATAGCCACTTCACCCACAATGTTCCGCCCTTCCTTGAGACGGAGCCGGAATGGAGCTTCAAATATCTGACCGAGGCGCAGGTCGCCGAAGGGATCGATCATGTTTGAGCCCTTTCCCACCAACTATGTCTGGAACCTGTCCATCAATCTCGCGCTGGAAATGGGGGGATCGATCGGTGAGATCGATAGCGCCAATCGCGCGACCGCTCAGGCCGCGACGGCTGGCGACAACGGGGTCGACGCCTTCTTCGATACGTGGCTCGCCATGGCGGCGCGGGTGAAGGACATGGCGGATGCGGATTACGCTGCCGGGCATCTGGAGAGCGCAGCGGCGAAATATCGTCGCGCCTGTGCCTATCTCATCACGGCCGAACGCATGCAGGCGAGCGACTATCCGCCGCGCCAGCAGGCCTATGCCGACATGCTTTCGACCTTCGCGCGCTATGTCGAATGCAGCGGCGAGCCCTGCGAGATGGTCGAGATTCCCTATGCCGGCAGCCACTATCCCGCGCTCTTCTGTTCGGCGGCCACCCAGGACAATCCCACGCCGCCCTGCATGGTCTTCTGCAACGGCCTCGACAGCGTGAAGGAGATGGTGTTCCTGGTGGGGTTGCCCGCGGCTTTGCGCGCGCGCGGCATCTCCTGCCTCGTCGTCGACCAGCCTGGCGTCGGCGGTGCGCTCCGCCGCAACAAGCTGCCCGCAATTGTCGAGACCGAAGTCTGGGCCGGCAGGGCGGTCGACTGGTTGGAGACACGCAAGGATGTCGCTTCCGACAGGATCGGGATGATGGGCTGGTCGCTGGGTGGCTATTATGCCCCGCGTGCCGCGGCCTTCGAGAAACGGTTCAAGCTGTGCGTCGCCTGGGGCGCCAACCATGAATGGGGTCTGGTGCAGCAGCGCCGCCGGCGCAATGAAGGCGAGAATCCCGTGCCGCATTACTGGGCCCATGTCATGTGGGTCTGGGGCCAGCAACGCCTCGACGACTTCATGACGATGTCGGAGCGGATCACGCTCACTGGCGTGGTCGAGCATATCGATGTGCCCTTCCTGATCGTGCATGGTGAAAATGACCGGCAGATCCCGGTCGAATATGCCTATCGCTCGCACGATCAGGCCGTGCGCAGCCCGCGTGCGGACCTCAAGGTCTTCACGGCCCGCGAAGGTGGTGTCGAGCATTGCAGCGCCGACAATATGGAACCTGTCCGCAGCTATATCGCGGACTGGATCCATGACAGATTTGCCGAAATGATCTGATTACGCGACAGTCGCGTGAGAATATAATGGGAGTAGGGAACAACATGACCGATCTTACAGGCGCCGTCGTTGCGCTGACCGGCAGCGGCTCTGGCCTAGGGCTCGGGCTGGCCCAACATTTCCGGACCTTGGGCGCGAAGCTGGCCCTGCTGGATATCTCGTCCGAGAAGGTTGCCGCGCTCCAGCAGGCCTTTGGCGACGATACGCTCGTCATGGAAGGCGACGTGCGTGACATTGAGGCTCTGAAGAGGTTTCGTGACGCCACAGTCGCCAGGTTCGGCGGGGTCGACTGCCTCGTCGGCGCCCAGGGTATCTTCGACGGCAATCGGCCGATTTCGGAGCTGCCTTTGGAGAAGATTCCCGCCGCCTTCGACGAAGTGATGCGGATCAATGTATTGGGCTATATCCTGTCCGCCGTGGTGTTCCGCGAAGAACTGGCAAGGCGCAACGGATCGATCACGCTGACGGCCTCTTCCAATGCCTCCTACTGCGCAGACGGCGGCGGACTGCTCTATACCGCGTCCAAACATTCGGTGCTGGGCGTCGTGCGCCAATTGGCCTTCGAATTTGCGCCCGACATCCGGGTCAATGCGGTTTCGCCCTGCGGCATCGCGGACTCCGACCTGCGCGGCCCCGGCGCTCTGGGGTTGGAGGGCGAAAGCCAGAACGACATCCCCAAGGACAGTTTCATGGCGATGATCCGCAAGGTCACGCTGCTCGATCACTTGCCCACCGGCGCGGAATATGGCCCGGCCTACGCGCTCCTCGCCGATCCCAGGCAACGCATCCTGACGGGCGAGATCATCATGGCCGATCAGGGTCTCGCCAATCGCCCGATCATCTCTGCCCGCTGAGGAAGGACGCGATCATGGTCATGCACGCAGCGCAATCGCGCCCCGGTATCAGCGAGCGTCTGGACGACATCCTCGCCCGGACCCGCGGCGAACTGGATCGGGGTCTGGTCCCCGTCAACATCTTCGCCAATGCCGACATCTTCGACGCCGAGATGGAACGCATCTTCGCGAAAAGCTGGGTGTTCCTCGGCTTCGAGTCCGAAATCCCCGACAAGGGCGATTTCATGCAGCGCCGGATCGGGCGCGACAGCGTGATCGTGACGCGCGACGCAAAGAATGAAATCCACGTTTTGGCGAATTTTTGCCGCCATCGCGGGACCAAACTCTGTCAGACCGATGTCGGCAACCAGAGCCATTTCCGCTGCCCCTATCACGGCTGGGTCTTCAAGAATAATGGCGACTGGATCGGCGCGCCCGACAAGAGCAAGGCCTATAAGGGACTCGACCCAAAGGATTGGGGGCTGCTCAAGGCTCCCCATGTCGAGAGCTTCCTTGGGATGATCTTCGCCTCGCTCGATCCCGATGCCCCTACGCTCATGGACTATCTGGGTGGCGCCGCATGGTTCATGCGCGGGTTGATGGACCTGCATCCGGGCGGCATGAGTCCGATGGGGCCGCCGGACCGCTACAAGGTACGCGGCGACTGGAAAACTGGCTCGGAAAATTTCGGCGGCGACGGCTATCATGTCGGCGTCGCACATGGCTCGGTCCAGACGATCCAGCTCGCGCAGGGGTTCGACGTCCTCAATAATTATTCGACGCACTATGTGATCCCGGGCGGACACAGCTTCCTTGGGCATGATTTCGACAGCATGTTCGGTCCGGATGGCCATGTCTGGTACTATCCGCCCGACATCCAGCAGCACTTCGATCTCGATCGCATCGATCCGCTGCTGCAGGACGTGGTGAAGAAGAACCCGCCGATCGTGGGCACCATCTTCCCGAACCTGTCCTTCCTGCGCTTCTTCGGCCCGCCCTCGCCGGGCAAGCCGCCTGCGGTCTACACATCCTGGCGTCAGTGGCAACCCTCGGGGCCGGGGGAAATGGAACTGTGGTCCTGGCAGCTCAAGTGGAACTTCATGGACGAGCAACAGGCCGCCGACAGCTATGCCGCAGGCCAGTTCGGTTTCAGTTCGGCAGGTATCTTCGAACAGGACGATACTGTAGTATGGGAAGGAGCCCCCGAAGCAGCCCGCAGTGTCTGGGCGCGCAAGGAGAACATATCGTTCAACATGCAGATGGGCATGGATGGCATGGGGCAGCAGACGCTGGACGAGAGCTGGGAAGGACCGGGAGAAGCCTGGCGTCCGGGACCCGGCGAGCCGAGCCAGCGCGCCTTTTACCAGCATTGGCTGAGCCAGATGGTGGAGACCGGCAAATGAGCGCGATCACGCCTGATGTGGAATTCGCCATCCGCCAGTTCCTGGGCCATGAGGCCATGCTCCTCGATAATGGCCGGCTCGAGGACTGGGTCGGCCTCCTCGCCGAGGAGATACTTTACGAGATTCCCTTGCGCATCAGCGCGCGCAAGCGGGAGGACGAGTTCCCCAAGGGCGCCTTCCGCATGCATGAGGACATGGCGATGATCCGCAAGCGCCTGGAACGCATGGGCACGAGCGAGAACTGGGCGGAAGACCCTGCCTCGCGGACTGTGCGGACGGTGGGATCGATCTTCGTCGAGGAGGATAAGGGCAATGGTCTCTATCGGGTCCACAGCGCGCTCTCCCTCTATCGCCAGCGCGCCATCGACCGGGCCTATGAATGGATTCCCGCACGCCGGATCGATCGCATCCGCATCGATGCCGAGGGAAAATGCCGTCTGGTGCGGCGCACGATCATTCTGGCTGAGACGATTCTCCAGACCCCGAACCTGGCGGTCTTCCTCTGATCGAGGAAAGGAGGCGCGGCGCCAATGGTTCAGCCCAGTTCCGCCGCTGCCTCCTTCAACACTTTGCGAAGCCAGATATGACCTGGATCATCATCGCTGCGATTATGCCAGATGAGTGTCTCCTGAAGGGTGCCAAGGTTGATCGGCGGCCGCAATACGCGGACCTTATCCGTGTCGGCCAACTGCTCCGCCAGCTTGCTCTGCACCGTGGCAATCATCTCCGTGCCGGGCAGCATCTGCAATAATCCTGCAAAAGTCGGGACGTGCAGCAGTTCCTTGATCACAATCCCGCGCCGCTCGATCTCGGCTTCCTCGACCGTGCGCACATTGGCGCCGAAGAAGGCAAGGGCGTGCGGATAGGACAGATAGTCGTCCTTCGTCATCGTCTCCCCGATGGGATGATCGCGCGCGACGACGCATACGAAGCTGTCCGTGAACAGGTCAGCGGTCAGAAGGTCGACGTCGCGCCCCTCGCGACCGAACAGGCTGCGGTCGCCATGGGTGATCACCATGTCGATATCCCCGCCCTCGAGTCTCGAAAAGCTTGGCCCGAACACATTCTCGATCATGAGCCTGAGTTGCGGCGCGCGGGCCGCGAGGATGCGTACGACCTTTGGCAGGTAAACGTGGACGCAATAGTCTGACATCGCGACGCGAAAGGTCCGTTCCGATGTTCCGGGATCGAAGATCGCCTGCGTTTCCAGGGCGGCGTTGATATGCAACAGGGCGGTGCGAACCGGCTCGATGAGGGCGCGCGCCTTGGGCGTCAGTTCCATCTCGCGCCCGACGCGCAGGAGGAGCGGGTCGTCAAAATGCTGGCGCAACCGTTGCAGCGAACCGCTGAGCGCCGGCTGGGTCACGCACAGCCGATCGGCCGCCCGCGTGACGCTCCGCTCGGACAGGAGCGTGTCGAGCGCGAGAAGCAGATTGAAGTCGAAACGGTTGAGATTAGCCATTGTGCCTCAAGTCCATCCTCTGCTGGATCATTTCAATGCAACTGCCGCTTTCCTTCATCCTACATGGCAAATCCGGCGGAGGATTGCCTATCTTTTGGACTTATGATCGACATAGGGCGAAGCGATTTCCGGCTCCGGTTCTGCGTGAGTAAGCGCTGTTAGGCAATGACGAAGCAGGATGGGACAGACATGGCGATGATCGACCTTACGGGCAGGATCGCGATCGTGACCGGCGCAGGAGGAGGGCTTGGCCGTGCCCACGCAATGGCGCTGGCAGCACATGGCGCAAGGGTGGTGGTGAATGACCTTGGCGGCGATGTTGGAGGCGCACGCGCGGTGGCCGACGAGATCGCCGCGCGCGGTGGCGAGGCGATCGTCGATGGAACGGACATCACGGATCTTGCTTCCGTGCGCGCGATGGTGGCCAATGTGGAGCATCAATGGGGAGGCGTGGATATCCTCGTCAACAATGCCGGGATCCTGCGCGATAGAAGTTTTGCCAAGATGGGGATGGATGATTTCCGCGCGGTGATCGAGGTCCATCTGATGGGATCGGTCCATTGCGCCAAGGCGGTCTGGGACGGCATGCGCGAGCGCCGGCATGGACGGATCATCTTCACCACCTCCTCATCGGGCCTGTTCGGCAATTTCGGGCAGGCCAATTATGCCGCCGCGAAGATGGCGCTGGTAGGCCTCATGCAAACCCTTCGCCTGGAAGGTGAGAAATATGGCATCCGCGTCAATTGCCTCTCGCCATCCGCGGCAACGCGCATGACCGATGGATTATATGAGGCAAGCGAGCTGCTGCAGCTCGACCCGGCGCTAGTCGCGCCCGCCGTCGTAGCTCTCTCGGCGGCCGATGCGCCCAATGGCGCGATCCTGTGCGCGGGCGCAGGCAGCTATGAGAGCGCGAGGATATTGTTGACGCAAGGGCTGGTGGTGGACGGAGCCGATGCTGCCGATGCGATCCTGGCCCGCTGGCCGGAGATTGACGATCGACTTGGCGCATTCGTGCCGGCGCACGGCCCCGACCAGTTCAGCCATGAGATTGCAAGGGTAAGCGCGGAGTTAAAGGGAACTGATACCTGAACCGCCGGGAAAACTGCGTCTCATTCCCATGCTGCTCAAGCTCTACCTCTATGGCTATTTGAGCCGGGCACAAGCGAGGCGTCGCCTACCGGGGGAACCGGCTGTTCCTTCGTTTCAGGTCAACTTGTTCGAAAAGGCGACCAGTTGTCGATAAGGATCGACCGCGATCCCATTAGACTGTGCCCAGGGCGCGCCACCATCTGATACCGGCAGCATCGACCTCTTCGGTCACAAGCCTTCGGCTTCGAAGGCAGGCGAGATGGGCCAGGCTTTCCCCTGTAGCAAGGCCCAGAACAGACCGATCGATCTGGCGTTTGAACAAAGCCGGAAAGACGTCGATTGCCCGTTTCGGCGTTTCAACCAGTGTGAGCAGACGAGCAAGGCCCGCTTCATGCCCGGCGATCAAGGCGCCGATGCGGGCGTGCAGTCCATGGAACGGCTTGCCGTGGGCGGGAAGGACGAGCACGTCATCCGGCACTCTTTGACGGATCGCCTTGAGCGTCTCCAACCAATCGGTGAGGGGATCGGCTTCCGGTTCCAAAGGCTGAACCGAAACATTGGATGAGATTTCAGGCAGCACCTGATCTCCCGAAATCAGCAACTTCATCTCGGGGCAATGGAGCATGGCATGTTCGGGCGAATGCCCTTTGCCGACGACGATCACCCATTCACGGCCCCCGATGATGAGCCGTTGGCCATCCTCCAGCGCACGGAAACTGTCGGGCAAGGGATAGAGCATCTTACCGAAATCTCCGAACCGCGCCCGATAGTGATCGAGAGCATCTTCTTCCCAGCCAACGGTCTGGTAGAATCGGATCGCCTCCTCAGGCGCTTCTTGACCCGTATAGGAGGCAAGAACGCGAAGAGTCAGATATTCCAGCCGCGTCATCCAGAGCCGAGCGGGCTGTTTCTGCGCCAGCCAGCCTGCCATGCCGCTATGGTCGGGATGGAGATGGGTGACGATGATGCGCCGCACCGGCCGGTCCGCCAAGGTCGAAGCGAACGCCTGGCGCCACGCCGCAGTGGTTTCGGTGGTTCGCAGGCCCGTGTCGATGATGGTCCAGCCATCGCCGTCAGCCAGCGCCCAAAGATTAATCGCTTCCAAGCTGCCGCCCATCGGCATCCGCAGCCAAAGGACTCCGTCTGCAATTCCAGTCGCGCTGCCGTTACCAATCGCCGGCAGTTCAAGCGCAGGGTAATTCAGGTGAGCCGTCATTTTCATTCCTTGTCGTGCCTGCATGCTCGCGCGGCGATGGCGCGCCGGGCAAGGCAACAATTCATCCGTCGCACATAATCATGTTGCACCAGGTTTCGCGGCGGGAATTAGGATTTTTTTTCATATCATCAACGAGACGCTTGAGTGGTGGCCGATCTCTCTTTGTTGGTCAAGCTAGGCAGGCTAAGCATCGCCTCTACACATATGACCGACAGTGATCTCATAGAACCGCATCGCAAATATGGCTGCAAGATTAGCCATGAGCGCGCCATGCCGGGCTTCGACGCACCCTATGACCTGACCGAACAGCGACTGATCGCGACCTGTCGTTGCGTTACCAGACCCGGTTCGGGGGCACTGACGCTGGCCGTGCAAAATATCTTCGACAGTTTTTATATCGACTATTACAGCCGACCGTCCGGCCCAACGACAATGCCCATTATTTCGCGGGGCGCGGACGCAATTTCACCCTTTCCTGGGACTATCGACTCAAGTGAAGCTGATTGACACTTTGCACCGCTGGACCGGCGGACTGATCGGGCTGCTGCTGGCCCTGCTGGGCCTCAGCGGCGCGCTGCTGGTGCATAAAAATGCCTGGACGCTGGCGCCCCATGCGGGTGATCCGCGGGTGGAGGATGTCCGCCAACTGGCCCAGGTGACGCAGCGCATCATGGCTGATCCGGCGGCGCGGCCTTTGTCGATCAGCTATGCGTCCGACGATTTTGGGCTGCTGAAGCTGCTGTTCGAGGGTGGTGGCGGCGCCTATGCGGATCAGCGCGGCGCCGTGGTGACGCGGTGGGGCAGCCAGTGGGAACGGCCCGAACTGTGGCTGTTTGATTTCCACCACCATCTTTTCTCCGGCGAGGCGGGCGATTGGGCGATCGGCATTGCCGCGCTTTGCGGGCTGTTTTTCGTCGTGACCGGCCTCATCCTCTGGTGGCGCACGCGGCGGACCTTTGAGTGGCGGCTGTGGCCTGCGCGGATGAGCCGACCGGCGATCGTGCGGCATCATCGCGATTTGGGCGTGATCGTCGCGCCGCTGCTGCTGCTGTCGCTGGTGACGGGGGCGGTGCTGGTGTTCCGCCCGATGGCGGCGCTGTTGTTCGGACCGGGGGCGCCTGCCCAGATCGAAAAGGCTCTGGCACCGCTGCCGCCGCGTGACGCCAAGCTTGCCGCGCAACTGGATTGGGCGGGGATGGTCATGGCGGCGAAGGCGCGCTTCCCCGACGCGGAGCTGCGCGGCCTGACCCTGCCGCGCAAGAATAGCGGGCTGATCACCATCCGCATGCGGCGGCCGCAGGAATGGCTGCCCAATGGCCGCACCACTTTATGGTTCGCGGCCGACAGCGGCGCGCTGGTCGCCGCGCGCGATGCGGCCGCGCTGCCGATGGCGGTGCAGGGCTATAATCTGCTCTACCCGCTTCACACGGCGAAGGTCGGTGGCTTGGCGTTCAAGCTGATCATGACCCTGTCCGGATTGGCGATGACGCTGCTCGGGACGCTGACGGTCTGGACCTTCTGGTTCAGGCGCTCCGCACGGGCCGTCCGGAAACCGCCGGTCCGCCCCGCCATGACGTAAGGCGACGGGAAGGGCGCGCACGCCCTTCCCTCCTTTGAGGCTTATTTCATCGTCGGGATGACGAAGCTCTGGTCGATCACCGCGCCGCCGTCGGGCCAGCGCTGGGTGATCTTCTTGGTGCGGGTGTAGAAGCGCACGCCATCCATGCCATATTGGTCGAGATCCCCGAAGCCCGAACGCTTCCAGCCGCCGAAGCTGTGATAGGCGACCGGCACCGGGATCGGCACGTTGATGCCGACCATGCCGACTTCGACATCGGCGGCGAACTTGCGGGCATAGTCGCCATTGCGGGTGAAGATGGCGACGCCATTGCCATATTGATGCTTCGACGGATAGCTCAGCGCTTCCTCGAAGGTCTGGGCGCGCAGGATCTGGAGCACCGGACCGAAAATCTCGTCCTGATAGCTCTTCATTTCCGGCGTGACCCGGTCGATCAGCGTCGGGGCGAGGTAGAAGCCCTCCTCATAGCCCTGGAGCGAGAAGCCGCGCCCGTCGACTACGATTTCCGCGCCTTCATCGGCGGCCATCTGGATATAGCTTTCCACCCGCGCCTTGTGCACGCTGGTGACGAGCGGGCCATATTGCGCGTCGGGATCGGTCGGGATGCCGGGGCGCAGCGTCTCGATGGCGCTTATCAGCTTGGTGCGGAAGGCGTCCGCCGTCGCCTCGCCCACCGGCACGACCACCGGCAGCGCCATGCAGCGCTCGCCCGCCGAGCCATAGGCAGCGCCGACGATATCGGCCACCGCCTGATCCATGTCGGCGTCGGGCAGGATGATGCCGTGATTCTTCGCGCCGCCCATCGCCTGCACGCGCTTGCCGTTCTGGGCGCCGCGGGCATAGACATAATTGGCGATGTCGGACGATCCGACGAAGCTGACCGCCTTGATGGCTGGATGGTCGAGAATGGCGTCGACCATTTCCTTGTCGCCATGGACGACGTTCAGGATGCCCGCCGGCATGCCCGCTTCGATCGCCAGTTCAGCTAGACGCACCGGCACGGACGGGTCACGCTCCGAGGGCTTCAGGATGAAGGCATTGCCGCAGGCGATCGCCATCGCGCTCATCCACAGCGGGATCATCGCGGGGAAGTTGAAGGGCGTAATGCCCGCTGCGATGCCCAGCGGCTGGCGCATCGAATAGACGTCGATGCCCGGACCTGCGCCCTGGGTATATTCGCCCTTCAGCAGATGGGGGATGCCGCAGGCGAATTCCACGACTTCCAGGCCGCGCTGAATGTCGCCCTTGGCGTCGGCCACCACCTTGCCATGTTCGGAGGAGAGCAGGACGGCGAGTTCGTCCATATTCTGCTCGATCAGTTCCTTGAAGCGGAACATCACGCGGGCGCGGCGCTGCGGGTTGGTCGCGGCCCATTCGGGCTGGGCGGCAAGCGCGGAATCGACCGCCTTCTGGAGATGGGCGGCGGTGGCCAGTTCAACCTGCGCCTGCACCGCGCCGGTCGAGGGGTTAAGCACGTCGGCCAGACGCGCGCCCGCCAGCGGGGCGGATTGCCCATGAATGAAATGAGTAATTGAACGCATTTTTCCGGTTCCTCTCCTGCCGGTGGGATGGCTTTGGTATAGACGGGTCAGCTTTGCAGATATACGGGTATGTGGACACATTGGTTGTGCGGATTTGCCCATGCTGAATTCCGACGAACTGCGCCTGTTCCTGGCCGTGATGCGGGAGGGCAATATGCTGGCCGCCGCGCGCCGGGTGGGCGTGGATCATAGCACGGTCGCCCGGCGCCTGACCAATATGGAGACGACGCTGGGCGCCCGCCTGTTCGACCGCAGCCCGCGTGGCGTCACGCCGACGCCCGCCGCCTTCGCGCTGGCGCCCCATGCCGAGCGGATCGAGAGCGAATTGCTCGCCGCGATGAGCAGCGTCGCCGGGCGCGACCGGGAGGTGGAGGGGACGGTGCGCCTCGCCACGCCGGAGGCCTTCGCCAGCCATCTGATCGCGCCGCGTGTGGCGGAGTTGCGCGAGCGACATCCGCGCCTGACGCTGGAACTGGCCTCCGAAAGTAAGGCGGCCAGCCTGTCCCGGCGGGAGGCGGAGATCGCCGTGATGCTGAAACCCCCGCCCAAGGGCCGGTTCGTGACGCGCAAGCTGACCGATTATCGCCTCGGCCTTTATGCCTCCAAGGCCTATCTGGAACGGCAGGGTGAACCGGCGGCGCGGGCCGATCTCAACCGCCATGTCTTCGTGTCCTATATCGAGGAACTGGCCGGATTTGCGGAGATGATCGCCCTTGACCAGTTGCTGCCCGGCGCGGCCATCGTCTTCCGGGCGAGTTCCAGCGCGGCGCAGCATGCGGCGGTGGCGGCGGGCATGGGCCTGGGCGTGCTGCACGTCTTCGCGGCGGCGGAGGATGACCGGCTGGTCCAGCTTTTCCCCGAGTCGATGGAGGTATGGCGCAGCTATTGGCTGGTCATGCATGCCGATCTGCAAAGGCTGCCGCGGGTGCGGGCGGCAGCCGATTTCCTGGAGGAAGTGACGCGGACGGTGCGGGAGCGGTTGTAAGGAGGTTGTTTTATGTGAAGTGCCGCATGCTCCTGCCTTCGCAGGAGCATGCGGCACTTCTTACCGCAACATTACAGGCAATTAAATTGCAAAGCCCGCCGGTTGGGAGAATGAGGGTGTGTCGATCGGAAGGGCGCCAGAATGGAAGGCGGGCTGGAAACTGTCTATCACGCGCTTCGCGGCGAGCTGTTGCGGTTCCTGATCGCGCGCACCGGCAATGCCGCCGAAGCGGAGGATGTGCTGCACGACATGTGGCTGCGCATCGGGGAGGGGGGCAGTGGTCCCATCGCCAATCCCCGGGCCTATCTTTATCGCATCGCGCAGAATCTGGTGCTCGACCGACTGCGCGAGACGAAACGGCGCGAAGTGCGCGACCGGGCCTGGATGGAACTGGCATCCGGCGCTGACATGCGGCACGCCGATCCCGTCGATCCCCATGCCGATGCGCTGGAACAGATGACCGCGCGGGAGGAGGCGGCCCGGCTTGCATCCGCCATCGCCAATCTGCCGCCGGGCGCGCGGCGCGCCTTTCAGTTGCACAAGGTCGAGGGGTTGCCCCATGGCGAGGTCGCGGCCCGCCTGGGCATCAGCAAAAGCGGCGTCGAAAAGCATATGGCGGTCGCGATGAAATATTTGCGCCGCGCGTTGAGCGAGGACTGAGGCAATGCTGTAATGGTAACGTCACAGAGGAGACAGAACGGCGTGGACGGGCGGCTATGCCCGGCCAAGGGACCGTAACGGGACGGAACCATGACGGAGACGATCATCGACCGGGCGATTGCCTGGCACAGTGCGCAGGACGATGCGGATTTCGACTGGGACGGCTTTACGCTGTGGCTGGAGGCCGATCCCGCGCATCGCCTTGCCTTCGATGAGATCGCGCTGCTGGATGACCGGATTGCCGATCATCGTCCTACCCTGGCCGCGCTGTTGCCGCCCATTGAGGTTGTGCCGGTGGCGTTTCCCGCCATGGAAGACCCGGTCGCGTCGCCGCGCCGCTGGAGCCTCTGGGCCGGTGGCGGGATCGCGGCGGCCATGGCGTTGGCGGTCGCCGTTCCGACTTTCCTGTCCCTGTCGCCTGCGCCGTCGGCGGCCGACTATCGCACCGGCGCCGGGCAGAGCCGCACCATCGCGCTGAAGGACGGATCGCGGATCACCCTTGCTGCCTCCAGCCATTTGCGGGTGGAGGGGGAGGGGCAGGACAAGCTGGCGCTGGAGGGCGGCGCGCTGTTCGACATTCCCCATCGTCCCGGCCGGACGATGACGATCCGGGCGGGCGGGCAGGAAATCAGCGACATCGGCACGCGGTTCGACATTTTGGCCGACACCCGGACGATGCGCGTCGCGGTGGCGGAGGGCGTGATCGCGCTCAAGCCGGCCGGTGCGGACAATGCTGCGGTCCGCCTCTCCGCCGGACGGCAGATGGTCATCGACCGGACCACGCACCAAGGCGAGATCAGCGCGGTCGCGCCCGCCGCCATCGGCAGTTGGCGGCAGGGACGGCTGGTTTATGAAGGCGTGCCGCTGTCTCTGGTCGCGTCCGACATCAGCCGCTATGCAGGGGTGCCTGTCAGGGCCGGGGCGGACGTCGCCGGCCGGCGCTTTTCCGGCGTGTTGATCGTGGGGGACGGATCGGGTCTTGTCGGTGAAGTGGCGCAGCTTATGGACCTTCGGATCGTGCGCGAAGCTGGGCGGCAGGACGGCGCTGTCCTGCTGCGCGCTGGCGGCGGCTGAACTCGCCGCGCCGGGCAGCGCCTGGGCGCAGTCCCGGCAGATCAGCATCGACGCCGCGCCGTTGTCCGCCGCGCTGGCGGAATTGTCGCGGCAAACGGGCATAGCGGTCGGCTTCGAAGGGCGCTTGCCGGACGTCCGGTCCCGGCCGGTCAGCGGACGGCTGACGGCGCGGCAGGCCTTGGCGACGATGCTGGAGGGCACGGGGCTGAAGGCGCAGCGCCTGACGCCTACGACATTTCGTCTGGTCCGCGCCGAACGGCCGCTGCCCCGGCGTCCGGCGGATCGGCTTCCGCCGCAGCCTGGCGGCAATGTGGACATCATCGTCACCGGCACCAAGCGGGATGAGCCGCTTTCAAGCCTGCCCATATCGGTCGCCATTGCGGAGGCGCCGGGTGAGCGGACCGGAACGCCGCTGCCCGGCACCGCCGATGTGGCGCGGCAGCTAGACGGGCTGACGCTCACCAATTTGGGGCCGGGGCGCAACCGGCAGTTCATCCGGGGCGTGGCGGACAGCCCGTTCAACGGCAGCAGCCAGTCGACCGTCGCCATATTGGTGAACGACGCCCGCGCCACCTATAATGCGCCCGATCCCGACCTGCGGCTGGTCGATGTCGAGCGGGTGGAATTGCTCAAGGGGCCGCAGGGGTCGCTGTACGGCACGGGCACATTGGGCGGGGTGTTCCATATCGTGACCCGTCCGCCTGATGCCGGGCGGTTCGCTGCCATGGCGGGCGCGGGCGGCTCCATCGCGGCGCATGGCGATGCCGGCGGCGATGTGGAGGCGATGGTCAACCTGCCGCTGGTCGCGGACCGGCTGGCACTGCGCGGCGTCGCCTATGCGGCGCGCGAGCCGGGCTGGATCGACACCGCCGGGCGCGGCGATGCGAACCGGGGGGAGGTCAGCGGCCTTCGCCTCGCCCTGCGCGCGCTGCCGGGGGACTGGACCGTCGACCTGAACGGCATGGTGCAGATGCAGGATGTCGCGGACAGCCAATATGTCTATGCCCGGCACCGGCTGGAGCGGCCCGCGCAGCCTGCCGAGCCGCATGACAATGACTTCGCCATGGCCGCCCTGCGCGTGGCGGGGAAGCTGGGCGATGCGGATTTTGTCTATGCGGGCAACTGGGTCGACCATGACGTGTCGAGCACGCTGGATGCGAGCGCGCTGTCGGCGTCGGCCTTCGGCGTTCCGGCTCCGGCGCTTTATGTCGAGCAGCGACGGAACCGCCTGTTCGATCAGGAAATCCGCCTGTCCCATACCGGCAGCGGCGGCCTGTCGTGGTTGGCGGGCCTGTCCTTCATGGACGTGCGCAACCATCTGCTGGGCACGATCAGCAACGAGGCGGGCGACGTCACGGTCGCGACGGGCACTCAGGGGGTGCGCGAACTGTCGGCCTTCGGTGACATTCGCGTGCCGCTGTCCCGCACATTGTCGCTCGATATCGGCGGCCGCCTGTTCCATTCGCGGACCGAGGAGGAACGGGGCGCGAAAAGGGCGCGGGTCGAGGTTTCGGTGTCGCGCAGCGGATTTACCCCATCGCTCGCCTTGTCGTGGCAGGCTGGGGGCAGGGATTTCCTCTATCTGCGCTATGCCGGGGCGCTGCGTCCGGGCGGGCTTTCGCAAACCGGCACGGGATCGGCGGAGCGTTTCGATTCCGACGAATTGCAGACCTTCGAAGCGGGCTGGCGTCACAGCAATCCAGCGGGACTGACGATCAATGCCGACGCTTTTCTGACGACATGGTCGCATTTGCAATCCGACTATCTGCTGTCGGACGGGCTGATCGGCACCCGCAATGTCGGGGATGCGCGCATCCATGGGGCGGAATTGTCGGTCGACTGGGCGCCCGCGCGCGACTGGGCGCTCAGCGCCGGGCTGGTGGTGCAAAGCGCCCTGCTGACAAAGACGAGCGACGGGACGGAGATTGAGGACCGGCATCTTCCCGTCATTCCGCGCTGGACGGCAAGATGGGGATTGAGCCGGTCCTTCGAGCTTGGGGGCTGGAACGGCAGCGCCGGGGTGCGCCTCAACTATCTCAGCCGCTCCCGGCTCAGCTTCGATCCGGGGCTGGACCGCCAGATGGGCGATTATGCGCTGGCCGATGTGGATCTGCTGCTGCGCAAGGGGACGTGGGGCATCCGCATGGCGGGCAGCAACCTGTTCGATTGCAGGGCGGACAGCTTCGCCTTCGGCAATCCCTTTTCGTTGGGCAAGGGGCCGCAATATACGCCGTTGCGCCCCCGGCAATGGACGGTGGGTTTCACAAGGTCGTGGTGACAGGCCGCCGCTGGAGCGCGAAGACGGCGGCATAGCCGACATGGTCCGACAGCATGCTGCCGTCGGCGGCATGGCCGAATGGCACCTCGATCCGGCGCAGCGCGACATTTGTGCTCCGGCCCGGCGCGAAAAATTCCCAGTCGCGGCCGCGCCATTCCGACAGCCGCGCATCGGCGGACAGCGGCAGGCGAAGCCTTTCCGCCGCCGCATAGGCATTGTTCACGGGCGTGCTCCTGCTCCAGCCTCTTGCCTGTTCGATCAGGTCGCTGCGCCGCGCCTGGGTCTGCCCGGCATTGAAATCGCCCGCCACGATCAGCGCATCGCGGGGGTTGTGAAAGCGGCGGATGAAGGCGGTCAGGCAGGCGAGTTGCCGGTCATGGGCATGGTTCGACCGTTCGTCCGGCACATCGGAAGCGCGCCGGCTGTTGAGATGGGTGGTGACGATGTCCACCGGATCGCCCCCGCCGGGCAGCCTGATCCGCACCAGCAGCGCGCCCTTGTTCGCGAGGCAATCGAACCCCGCGCAGGCATAGCCGGGATAGACCATCGCATGCACGCCGGAGATGGGGAAATCGGACAGGATCTGAAGGCCGCTGCCGACCCATTTGCCGATCCCCTCGCCATGGGACCAGCTTTGCGCCGCCGCGAATCGCAAGTCGGCAGGGGCTGGCGGTTGCGGGCTGGCGGCGTCCTCCCCCGGACCATCGACGATGTAGCGATAGCCCGCCGCGCGGCCGATCGCCTGGGCGTCGCTGGTGAAGGCCTCCTGCAGCAGCACGATCTGCGGGTTGCGCCCCTCTGAACGCAGCGTCCGCAATGTCGCGGCGATCCGGGCGAAATCGGCGGGACGGTCCCAAGCCATCGGCCAGGGCAGGCCGTGGATATTATAGGTCATCACCGACAGGTCGCCGTCGAAGCGGGCCGGGCCGGCGGGGGCCGGCGGATCGCGGGTATCGGCCGACGGCGCCGCCGCGATCAGCGCCGCGACAGCGAGCGTCCGCAGGGCATATCCGAAAATGCGCACGCTTCTTCTCCTGCCGCGATGGCGGGAAGACGACGGGACGGGGTTCTTACCTCAGTTGTCGCAAGTCGAAAAAAATATTCGGGCAAGGAACTGCGTTACTTTCCGGCCATGGCGTCTCCATTGCGAGAGTGAAAGAGCGCTTGTGATCGACTTTGTAATAATGCCGTCATCCCCGACAATCATAGGGCCGCTGGTAATGCACAGGGTTCCGGGGGGGCGTTGACCTGTCATGAAGCGGCTTCTTCTTTCCATTCATGATGTTGGTCCCCGTTTCGAAACGGAAGTGGACCTGCTGCTGGATCGGATGACGCGCCATGCCGGTCCCGCCGAACTGGCGATGCTGGTCGTGCCCGACCATTGGGGACGGCATCCTCTGGCGGTGGGTTCCCCTTTCGCGGTGCGGCTGCGCGCATGGGCGGATGCGGGGATCAGCATGTTCGCCCATGGCTGGTTCCACCAGGATAGGACCGTTCACGATCAGCCCGTCGCGCGGTTCAAGGCGCGCCACATGACCGCCGGAGAGGGCGAATTTCTGGGCCTGGACGGCGAGACCGCGGCGCGGCGCATGATCGATGGACGCGACCTTATCGAACAGATCACTGGCCGTCCGGTGGCGGGGTTCGTCGCGCCCGCCTGGCTTTATGGCGCGCCTGCGCTCGATGCGCTGGGGCAATGCGGTTTCGCGCTGGCGGAGGATCATATGAAGGTCTGGCATCCGCCATCGGGCAAGGTGCTGGCGCGTGGCCCGGTCATCACCTGGGCCAGCCGCAGCCGGGCGCGCATCGCATCCTCTCTGCTGGCGGCGCGGGTGTTGCCGCCGGTGCTGCGCCATGCGCCCGTGGCGCGAGTAGCCGTGCATCCGGGCGACGCGCATGTCCCCGCGCTGCTCGCCAGCATCGATCGCGTGCTGTGGCGGCTGGGGCGCACCCACCGGCCCGCCCGCTATGGCGACCTGTTGGCGAGCTGATCCATGCGCATCCTGACCTTCCTCCACAGTTTCGAGCCGGGCGGGGTCGAGCGCGTGGCGCTGCGGCTGGTACGGCGCTGGCGGGAGCAGGGCGTCGACGCGCCGCTGTTTCTGGGCCGCATCGACGGCGCCATGCGGGCGGAGCTGGGCGACGGCCTCGACCATCATGTCCCGCGCCAGCCGTCTTTCTCCGTTGCGGGCCTCGAAACGCTCTGGATGATCGCGACGCTGCCCGCCTTCATCCGCCGGACGCGGCCCGACGCCCTGTTCTGCGCGGGCAACAGCTATGCCGTGGTCGCCGTGGCGATGAAGCTGCTGCTGGGCCGCGCCTGCCCGCCGGTCCTGGCCAAGATCAGCAACGATCTCGAACGGCGCGACATGATCTGGCCGGCGCGCATGGCCTACCGGCTATGGCTGCGCATCCAGGGCCGGTTCATCGATCATTTCGTCGCCATGGCACCGGGTCTGGAGTGCGAAATAGCCGAACTTGTGCGCCCGGTGAAACAGGCGATCAGCATCGTCCCCGATCCCGCCCTGTCGCGGGCGCAGATCGACCGGCTGCGCGCCGCCCGCCAGCCGGATGAGGGGCGCAAAGGACGTCTGTTCGTCGCCATCGGCCGTCTGGCGCGGCAGAAGAATTTTCCGCTGATGCTCGAAGCCTTCGCCCAGGCGGCGCGGCCCGATGACCGCCTGCTGATCTTCGGAGACGGCCCGGAACGCAAGGCGCTGCAAAGCCGGGCGCAACGCCTCGGCATCGCTGATCGCGTCGGTTTCATGGGTCATGTTCCTGATCCGGCCCTGCAGATCGGGCAGGCGGACGCCTTCCTGCTGTCCTCCGATTATGAAGGCGTGCCTGCCGCGCTGCTGGAGGCGCTGGCCGTCGGCCTTCCCGTCATCGCCACGCAATGCAGCGCGGCGATGCGGTCGCTGCTTGGCGACGGCGCGCTCGGCCGCCTCCTCCCGGTGGGCGACGCCCACGTCTTTGCCGCCGCTCTGGCCGATGCGCCCCTGCCGCAGGACAGCGCCGCCAGCCTCGCCCAAGCGCGCCGCTTCACCCTGGAGGCCGCCTCCGCCGCCTATCTCGACAGCTTCGCGGCGATGACAAGCGCCAAAAGCGCCTCATGCCCGACTGAGGCGCTTGGTCAGCCGCGCCGCGACCCCATCCCGCCAATGATGACGAGCCTTTCATGACCGGCAACAGTTCCACAGGCCTTATGCCGCCGCCTACCGCACCGATCGACCCGGCTCTGCTCGATCCCCGGCCGCTGATCCAGTCGGGCCGCAACTGGACCCGCTGGGCCGGGCCGCTGGTTTCGGTGCTGATCCTCGTGGTCGCGCTGCACCAGTTCCGTGGGCTGGACCCCGCCAGCCTCTGGGCGCTGGTGCCGGGCGGCATCGCCTTCTGGGCCGCCTTCGCGCTCTATTATCTGGCCGGGCCGCTGTCCGAATGGGTGATCTTCCGCCGCCTCTGGTCGATCCCGCCGGACGGCTTCGCCGCGCTGCTGCGCAAGCTGGTCAGCAATGAAATCCTGCTCGGCTATCTGGGGGAGGTTTATTTCTACGCCTGGGCCCGGCGCCATGCGAAGATCACCACCGCCCCCTTCGGCGCGATCAAGGATGTGACGATCCTGTCCGCGCTGGTGGGCAATGGCGTGACATTGGTGATGGTGGCGTTCGCCGTGCCGCTGCTGGGCGCGGTCGATGCGCGGCTCAACACATGGGAAGTGGGCGGGTCGATACTCTTCGTGCTGGCGACGTCGCTGGTCGCCATGCTGCTGCGCAAGCGGCTGTTCACCCTGCCGCGCAAGGCGCTGTGGATGGTCGCGGCGATCCATCTGCTGCGCATCGTCGCGACGACGGTGCTGGCGGCGATGATGTGGCACATGCTGCTGCCTGACATCGCGCTTAGCTGGTGGATTTTACTCGGCACGCTGCGGCAGTTGGTCTCGCGCCTGCCCTTCCTGCCGAACAAGGATGTGGTGTTCGCAGGCATGGCCGCATTTCTGATCGGGCGCGACAGCGAGATCGTGTCGGCCATGGCGCTGATGGCGTCGCTGATCCTGGCGGCGCATCTGTTGGTCGGCATCACGCTGGGGGCGACCGGATTGCTGCGGGAAAGCCGGGCGCAATGATCGCAACCCTCTTCCTCGCCAGCGTGGCGATCCCCTCCACGCCTGATCTGGGCAAGGCCGAGGGGCAATGCCGCCCGGACGAAAAAGGCTCCGCCTATCTGGTCGAGGTGGCGGGCCTCAAGGACCGCAAGGGGCGGTTGAAGCTGGAACTTTATCCCGCGAACGACGCGGATTTCCTGGCGGACGACAATATTCTGATCGCCGCGGGCAAGCCGTTCCGCCGCGTTGAGGAGCCGGTGCCGCCATCCGGCCCGGTGGAGCTGTGCATTCGCGCACCCGGCCCCGGCAGCTATGCGCTCAGCCTGCTGCATGACCGCGACGCCAATCGCCGCTTTTCCCTGTCGATCGACGGCATCGGCTTTGCGGGCAATCCGAAGATCGGCTGGTCCAAGCCCCATGCCGCCGCTGCCAGCGCGCCCGTGGGCAGCGGCCCCACGCGCATCACAATCACCGTCAATTATCGCCGGGGACTTTTTTCCTTCGGCCCAGCGGAGAAATAATCCGATGCGCATCGTCGATGTCTGCGCCTTCTACGCGCCCAGCGGCGGCGGGGTGAAGACCTATGTGGAACGCAAGCTGCGCGCCGGGGCGCAGGCGGGGCATGAGATCATCATCCTGGCCCCGTCCGACAGCGACCGGGTGGTGGAGGCGGGCGGCGGCAAGATCGTCATGCTGCCCGCGCGGCGTTTCCCGCTGGACCGGCGCTATTCCTATTTCGATGATGAACAGTCGCTCCACGCCATGCTCGACCGGCTGCAACCCGATCTGGTCGAGGCGTCCTCGCCCTGGGGCAGCGCCGCGATGGTGGCGCGTTGGCGGGGGGATGCGCCCCGCGCCCTCATCATGCATGCCGATCCGCTGTCCGCCTATGCCTATCGCTGGTTCGGCCAAGTGCTGAGCCGGGAGCGGATTGACCGGGGCTTCGACTGGTTCTGGCGGCATTTGCGGCGGCTGGACGAGAGTTTCGACATGGTCGTCAGCGCCAGCAACAGCCTGTCCCAACGGCTGGAGGCGGGGCGCCTGAAGCGCGTCGTGACCCTGCCCATGGGCGTGGAGCCCGGCCATTTCAGCCCCACGCGGCGCAACGAACGGCTGCGCGCCCGGCTGCTGGAGCGCTGTGGCCTCGGCCCCGATGCGACGCTGCTGCTGGGGGTCGGCCGCCATGCGCCCGAAAAGCGCTGGCCGATGGTGATAGAGGCGGTCACGTCGGCGGGCTTTGCCACGCCGGTCGGGCTGGTGCTGGTGGGTGACGGGCGGGAACGGGCGCGGGTCCGCCGCGCTGCCGCCAATAATCCGCATATCCAGCTTCTGGCGCCGATGCACGACCGGCCCGCGCTGGCCGAACTGCTCGCCAGCGCCGACGCGCTCGTCCATGGCTGCGAGGCGGAGACTTTCTGCATGGTCGCGGCGGAAGCGCGGGCCAGCGGCCTGCCGGTCATCGTGCCCGACGAAGGGGGCGCTTCGGACCAGGCCCGCAGCGGTGGTGGCCTGCTCTATCGCGCCGCTCAGGCCGACAGCCTGGCCGCCGCCATCGTCGATTTCGTGAATGGCGGCCCCGCCGAACAGCGCCGCCGCGCCTCTGCCCTGGCGCCGTCGGTCATGACCATGGACGATCATTTCGGCAGGCTGTTTTCCGCCTATCAGCGCCTCGCGCCGGGCCGCCGTCATGCTGCTTAGACGGTCCTTGCCCCTGATGCGCCGATCCGGACCAGCCGCCAGCGAGAGGCCACAGCCCCGTACCGGTGAGCGGGCGAAGGAGGTAGGCCAACCCCATGCTTGCGGCCTGCGATATCGGGCCGACTGCGAATGCTGGTCCTTCTGGGCAGCTATTCTCTGGTGGCTGCTGCGTTCCAGAGGGCGTTCATGACGCGACCCGATCCGTCTGCGCCGCCATCTTCAGGGGGACGGAAATATCCGCCAGCTTCGCCCGGTCGACCGCAACCCCCTTCAGGATCAGCGCGCGGGCGCCCATGAAATCCTTCGCATTATTGATCGCATCGACCGCCACCACGCGGCCTTGCCGCAAGTAGATGACGGTGAACGGGCCATTTTCCCGGTCGCCGCGCAGGACGATGTCGTCGGCATCCTTGTTGAGCCCGGCGGATTGCAGCGTCAGGTCGAACTGATCGGACCAGAATGTCGGCAGCGCCCGATATTCGGTCGGCGCCTCCATGATGGTGTCGGCGGCGATGGCCGCGGAGTCCATCGCATGCTGCACGGATTCCAGCCGCCACAAGCCCCCGGCGAACGGATTGGGATGCCGGGCGCAGTCGCCTATGGCCAGAACGCCCTCCGCCGACGTCCGGCAATATTCATCGACCAGCACGCCGCCGTCGCAGGCGATGCCCGCCTCTTCCGCCAGCGCCGTGTCGGCATCGATGCCGATGCCGATGATCGCGAGATCGACGGGAATTTCCTCGCCCGATCCCAATCTGACGGCCGACACGCGATCCTCGCCGGAAAAGCCCGCGACTTGCTCGCCCAGGCGCAGCTCGACGCCCCGGTTGCGATGCTGGCGTTCGAAAAAGTCGGACACTGCAGGTGAGGTGACGCGCTGGAGGACGCGGGGTTGCGCTTCGATGACGACGACCTCATGCCCCATCTCGCGCGCCGCCGCCGCGACCTCCAGCCCCACATATCCCGCTCCGATGATGCCGATGCGCCCGCCATTGCGAAGCCCCTCGCGGATCGCATCCACATCCGCGACGGTGCGCAGATAATAGAGGCCCGCAAGCTCCGAACCGGGGCAGCGAAGGTGCCGCACTTTCCCGCCGGTCGCCAGCGCGCACCACCCGAACCGGATGATCCGGCCATCGTCCAGTTCGACCCGCTTGCCGGCGGGATCGAGCGACCTCACCCTGCACCCCAGTTCGAAGCGCACCTGCTGCTCGGCCCAATAATCGCTGTCCCGCAGCAGCAGCCGGTCGATCTGCATGCTGCCGATCAGATAGGCTTTGGACAGGGGAGGGCGGTCATAGGGCAAGCTGTGTTCGTCGCTGACGATCGCGATGCTTCCGGCAAAGCCCTTCTGCCGCAGCGAAATGGCCAGATGCGCGCCCGCATGCCCGCCGCCGATGATGAGGACGTCCACGGCGATTTGATCGTTCAACTCGATTCTCCCAAATGCGTGACCGGGGGACACGCCGCGCCGTCTTTCATGGCGTTTCGGGGAATCTGGGCGATAATCTGTCCGGCAACTATCCCGTTACCGCAGGCGCTGCCCCCATAATGCGGCCTTTTGGCGCGCCAGGCTTGACCCGGCCTTGTAATCGGAGTGTCATCATGAAAAGGCGAAGGGAGGGCTGCGTCAATGATCCGTCGCATCAGGGGGAATATGTCCGCATCTGCGCCGGAAACGCGCCGGGAGGGACGAGCATGCTGACTCAAATGGCCACGCCGAACCGCTTCTGGAATGGAGAGGCGCTTCCGCTCGTGCAGTGGAACAGGTTCAGCAGCACCGACGCCGGCGATGTCGAAGCGCATATGAGCCGGATGTTCTGCCCCCATCGGCTGGATGTCCAGGGCGGGCGCCCGCCGATCGACTTTCGCCACAATCAGGCCCAGCTCAAGGCGCTGACGTTCAATGCGCAGGATTATGGCAATCCCTTCGGCCGCATCTCCATCGACGTGCCCCAGATGGGCGAGAGCTATCTTGTGCAATTTTCGCTGACGGGCACCTCCTTCATCACCCATGACAAGGACAGTTTCAGCCTTGCGCCCGGCCAGATGTGCGTGCTCGCCCCCAATTCGCATTTCCGGCAGACGTTCGACGCGGGTTACAAGCATTTCACCATCAAGATCCCGAAGGCCGACCTGGAACTGGTGCTGGCGAACGAGCTGGGCTTCCGGCCGGACGATCTGGTCTTTTCGACCCGGCCCGTGCCGCTGGTCGGCGCCGCCCAGGCGTTCGCCCATCTCGTCCGCACCATCTGCGACGACATCGACTATGGCCTGACCGGCTATACCCATCCCCGCGCCAGCGGAGCGGTGGAGGATGCGCTCAAGCGCCTGCTGCTCGCCGCGGTGCCGCACAACCATTCCGACCTGTTCGATTCCGTCCCATCCGGCCCTGCGCCCTATTATGTCCGGCGCGTCGAGGATTTCGTCCGGGGCCATGCGTGCGAGGCGATTTCGCTGATTGACATGATCGAGATTTCGGGCGTCAGCGCGCGCTCCCTGCACGCCGGTTTCCGCCGTTTCCGCGGGGTCACGCCGATGGTCTATCTCAAAAATGTCCGGCTCGACCTCGCGCGCAAGATGTTGCTGGGCGGCGTCGAGGAGGGGCATAGCGTCACCGATGTCGCCCTGACCTGCGGTTTCAGCCACCTCAGCAAATTCGCCCGCGACTATGCGGAGCGCTTTGGCGAACGCCCTTCAGCCACCCTGCGGCAACTGAAGGGCTGACCGGGTGGGGGAGAGGGCTGGTACGGCTATGCGCCGGACGGCGCATTTCCAAACAGACTCTCTCAGCCCGCGATATGCACCGCGCCGTCGATAATCTCCACAGTGTAGGTTTTGAGCGCGATCGAGCAGGGGGCGGCGCAGGCCGCGCCGGTCCTTATGTCGAAACTGCCTAGGTGGAAGGGGCAGACGATCTTGCCGTCCTCGATCTCTCCCTCCGCCAGCGACGCTTCGCCATGGGTGCACAGGTCGTCGGTCGCGAATACTTCGCCGTCCAGCAGGTAGACGGCGATCCCATGGTCGCCGTCCAGCTCGACCCGATGAACCTCGTCTTCGCTCAAATCCTCCACCGCGCACAGCCGGATCATTGATCGAACGCCTTCTTGACCATCCAGGGCGGCGTGGCCACCCCCTGAACCCTGAGATCCAGCTTCACAGACGCGAATTTCCATTCTTCTTCCTCATATCTTGCAACGCTGTCGTACCAGCCGCCCAGCCAGCGATCTTCCGGGCCGGAGTCCCCGGCCATGGTGGACAATTCCCAGAGATACCATCGACAGCGCGCCGACCGGCCGTCCTCCGCAAACTCGACATAGGGGGCGACCATATAGTGGATCGACCACAGCACCGCCTCGGCGGCGATGTGGGCGAGCCCTTCGGCAATCGCGCCGGAGCCGTGGAAGGTGGCGAAGCCCTCCGCCGACCAGATGGCGTCGGCATGGAATAGCGGCTGCATGATCGCCGGATCGTTCTTCCGGTCCGCGCCATGGCCGTAACGCGCCACGAGATCCTCTATCTCCTGGCGCGCCTCGATCCGGAACAGCCGTTCCTCGACGGAGAGATGGGCCGTCCTCGCCATGGTCAGGCGGTTGCCATCGGGCTGAGACCGCGCCACGTCTCCTGCCCGCCATGGACGGCGACGAACCGCGCCTCCTCGAACGCATAGGGGACGCCGGGCGAGCCGGAATAAAGCTCGATATGCGGCGCCACCTCGGCAAGCGACAGCGCCAGATTGTAGAGCGCGTGATGGCTCTCCGGCAGCGCCCCCAGCGGGAAACGGTCGACCTCCGCCAGCGCGTCGGAAAGGCGCGGCAGCATCCGGTCGTAAAAGGTGCGCAGTTCCGCCGCGCCCGACCCCTGCCGCTTGCGCTGCCGCTCGTCGGCGGTCGGCAGGTTCCAGCCGAGGCAAAGGGAGAGGTCTTCGAAGCCGGTGGGCAGTATGGTTTGCGTCATGGTCACTTCCCCCTCACGCATTGACATATTGATCGACCACGGCGGCGCTGTGGCGGATGAGGATTTCATCGTCCTGGAGGTTCTGGACCAGCTTGGCGCGCGACTGCATCGCCCGTTGCGTATCCTCCATGGTGGCGGTGTCCTCCAGCCAGGCGTTGCGCTGAAGCGTCATCGCATGTTCGATGGCCCAGCGTTCGGCATTGGTCTTGGGCGGGCGGACATAATAGCGCCCCTCCCACAATGTCCGGTTATGGGCGATCGGCCAGAATTGGTGGGTGAACCAGATGCCTTCCGACACATGGATCAGCGTATTGGGGAAAAGCACGCTCAGTTCGAACGCGAAATCGTCCCTCTTGTCGGGGTTGATCGCGGGCGGCAGCATCGTTTCGGCGCGCTGCGTGACGAGGGAGGCGCCCGCGATGTTATTGGCGATGCCCGCCACCGGCGTCGGCTTCGCGCCCAGGGTGAGGCAGACCGCGCAGCTCCGGTGCGGCCCCATCAGCTTCACATTTTGCAGCCCGGTCGAGAAAGTGTTGGGGAACGACCCGGCGTGGATGGTGTCGACATGATAGGCCTCCGCAAAGGCGTCATGCGCGACCTTCCAGTTGCATTCCAGTTCGGTGTGATAGGTGAACTGATAGCTGAGTTCGGCAAAGGGGAATCCGGCGAAATGCGCGGCATAATCGCCCAGATATTCCGCCAGGCTGTTGTCCGGCGTTTCAGCCAGATTGACGAAGATGAACCCTTCCCAGAAGTCGGTGTGGATCGGGGACAGGCCGTTCTTCCGCTTGTCGAAACATTGGTAGAAGCGTTCTTCGCTCGGCACATGCTTCAACGCGCCGTCCGCGCCATAGACCCAGCCGTGGAAGCGGCAGGTGACGATGGCCGCCCTGCTGCGGCCGAAGGTTTCCGGGCCGGTTTCGGTGACGACGGTGTTGCCGCGATGCGCGCAGACATTGTGGTGGGCGCGCACGACATCATCCTTGCCGCGCATCAGGATGATCGACGTGTCGGCGGCGGCGAGGCGCTTGACCTTATAGTCGCCCTTGTTGGGGATTTCGTCGACGCGCCCGACGCACAGCCAGACCTTCCTGAATATCTTCGCCCGCTCCAGTTCGTACCAGTCCGGGTCGATATAGGGTTCGATGGAGATCGGACCCGATCCCAGTTCGGGATGTTCGTGTAACCAGCGATGCGCTTCGTTCATCATCCTGTCCTTGCTGTTGCGATCGGTCGCCGCGTCCGCCGCTTCCCGAATGCGTGAATTCGGCATGGATGATGTCGGCGCGCGCCTTGCCCCGCTAGCCCGTTCCGGTGCACCTTAGCCTGGGGGCGCATCAAAGGCGCGATGGATCGGGAGCGGGAAGAAACGCCTTTTTTCGCCGCTTTGCACTCCGTCGCGCTCAGATGTCGAACGTCGCAGGATCAGGCTAGCGCGCCTGGCCGATCTGGGTTCGATTAGAGGCGGGCGTCCAGCAAGGGCGGTGACCGCACCTTTCGGGGACTGGGCGGTATCAGAAAAACAAAATGCCAATCGAGACGGGGAGTCAAAAAAATGGAAGCTGAAACCTGCAAACCCATATCATCCGGCCGTGCTGCCCAGTGCTTGCAGTCCGGTTCGTTTCGCGCGCTGATGGCTGGCCTGGCGCTGGCCTCCGGAACGCCCGTTCTGGCGCAGCAGGCGCCGGAAGATCCGGCAGCGAACCAGAGCGCCGGTATCGAGGAAATCACGGTCACGGCCCGCCGCCGGGCGGAATCGCTTCAGGACACGCCGATCTCCATCTCGGCCGTGACGTCGGAAGGTCTGGCGCAACGCGGCATCGACAATGTCACCCAGATCGGTGACTTCACGCCGAATGTGAAGTTCAACAGCTCGGTTCCCGTTTCCGCCAGCAACGCCACGGCGGCGATCTTCATTCGCGGCATCGGGCAGAATGACTATCAGCTCTCCGCCGATCCGGGCGTAGGACTATATCTCGACGGCGTTTATATTTCACGCGGCGTCGGCAATGTCCTCGACGTGCTCAATGTCGAGCGCATCGAGGTGCTGCGAGGTCCGCAGGGCACGCTGTTCGGCCGCAACACCATCGGCGGCGCGGTGAGCGTGGTGACGAAGAAGCCCGCCGACGATCTGGGCGCCAGCCTGGAACTGACCACGGGAAGCTACAACCGGGTGCAGATCAAGGGATCGATCGACGTGCCGTTGGCGGAGGGGGTCTATACCAGCTTCTCCGGTTTCTATCATCTGCGCGAAGGCTATGTGAAGGGCACGGTGCCGCTGGCGCCGGACCTGGGCGACACCAATACGATGGCGGGCCGCTTCGCGGTTCGGCTTGAACCGACGAGCAAGCTTTCCATCAACATCGCCGTCGACGGCACGCGCTCGCGGGAGGAAACCGCGCCCAACGTCATGCTGGCGGTCGATGAGAACGCCCCTGCGGCGCAGGTCTGGAACGGCCTTTATTCCGGCGCGGCCAGCATCTGCACCGATCTTTCCAATCCGGCCCGGCTTTCCGACACGCGCTGCTACAACAGCCAGTGGGCGCAGGCGCCCTATCGCCATGGCGGCACGTTCCGGGCGGTGTCCAGCACCTTCGACAATTTCGGCAAGCGCCGCTATCAATCCGCGTCCGACCTCAACATCTGGGGCGTTTCCGGCACGGTGGAATGGCGGCTGGGCGAGAATGTGACGGCCAAGTCCATCACCGCCTATCGCAAGGTGACGGGTTTCTGGACCCGCGATTCCGATCATAGCCCCGCCAGCATCGTCCAGACCAAGAGCGACTGGAAGCAGGATCAGTTCTCCGAAGAGCTGCAACTGATCGGTGACGCCCTCGACAACCGCCTGAACTGGGTTGTCGGCGGTTATTATTCCAAGGAAAGCGGCAATCATCAGGATCTGGTCAATATTGTCGACGCCGTCTTCATGAGCGGTGCGATACTCGATGGGCGAAGCCTTGCCGCCTTCGGTCAGGCGACGTTCGAGATCGTCCATAATCTCAGCCTGACGGGCGGCATACGCTGGACCGAGGACAGGAAGACTTTCGACAATGGCAACCAATATGTCGTGGCGGCGGGCTTCCTGACCGGCCAGCCCTTCAATCCTGACGGTTCGGGCCTTCAGGACGGCGATCCGCTGATGGGTCCGCCCGGACGCACGACGATCAAGGACCGCGCCTGGACGCCGATGGCCAGCCTTTCCTATCGCTGGTCGCCCGAATTCCTGACCTACGCATCCTATTCGCAAGGGTTCAAGGGCGGCGGCTTCACCCAGCGCGTCTTCCCGCCCTTCGCCAATATCCCGTCCTTCCGGCCGGAGACGAGCACCACCTATGAAGTCGGCTTCAAGTCCGACCTGCTCGACCGGCGGCTGCGGCTGAACGGCGCGGCGTTCGTCAACGATTATGACGATCTGCAGATCACGGTGAACGACCCGCGCCTGGGCTTCGCGCCGATCATCCAGAACGCCGCGAAGGCGCGGATCAAGGGTCTGGAACTCGAATTGCAGGCGCGCCCGACCGAGGCGCTCAGGCTGGAGGCGGGGCTCGGCTATCTTGACGCCAAATATCGTCAGGTGGACATCCGCGCCCTCAACAGCGGCGTGACCAAGGATTCTCATCTGCAAAATGCGCCGAAGTGGACGCTGAGCGCTGGCGTGTCCTACGACATCCGGGTGGATGGCGTGGGCAAGTTCACGCCGCGGGTCGACTGGTCCTATCGTTCGAAGGTCTATAATGACGCGGTGAACAGCCCGCTGCTGATCCAGAAGGGCTATCATCTGGTGAACGCGTCGATCGGCTATAGCGACGAGCCCGAAAGCTGGCTGATCACGCTGGGCGTCAAGAATCTGACCAAGGAGGTCTATCTCGGCTCCGGCTTCGTGGATTCCTTCGGCGGGATCACCGAGGGCGCGTTCGGACGTCCCCGCGAATGGTTCCTGAGCGCGCGCCGGACCTTCTGAAATCATGCGGGCGCTGGGTTCCGGCGCCCCTTTACCGGGCGAGGATGCCATGCCGGAAACATTGGAACGCAAGGTCGAACGTCTGGAGGCGCTGCGCGATATCGACACGCTGATCGTCGATCTTTCGCGGGCGTTCGATGCGGGGCCGTCGGCTCAGATGCTGCGGCCCTTGTTCACGGAGGATGCGGTCTTCCAGATCGACCGATATGGCACGTTATCGGGCGGCGAGACGATCGCGCAGGGGGTCGCTGGCAATGCCGATCAGGGCTTCAAATGGACCCTGCATTATCTGGTTTCGCCCAAGGTGACGCTCGATCCCGGCCATGACCGGGCCGCCGTCGACTTCATGCTGTGGGAAGTCGCCACTTCGGCAAGCGGGCGGGCCTATTGGATTGGCGGGCGTTATGTCGCGGAAGCGCGGAAGAGGGAGGGAAATTGGCGCTTCAGCGCGCTGGAATTGCGGGCCGATCTCATATCCCATTATCCCGATGGCTGGCGTGAGAAACCCGCCGCTTTGGCCGATGCATGATCCGCCATGCGTTTGATTGCGGCCAGGGGATGATGGCTGCCCTCTGGTCCTAGCGCCTGCTCGATAAGAAGCGGCAGACTTCACTGGAATTTTCGGAGAGAATCATGACTAGGACATGCACGGCGGGAGATCTGCGCCATATCAATCGCAGCGTCGATGACATTCGCGACGAACTCGGCATCGATCCGGTTTCGGTGCGGGCGATCAGCGATCCGGCCATTTACGAGCTGGAACGCGAAAAGATCTTCCGGAAGACTTGGCTGAAGGTCGCGACAAGCTGGGAGATTCCGAACATAGGCGATTATAAGGTCAAGGAACTGCCCGTGGCCGATGCGTCCGTGCTGATCGTGCGCGGCAAGGACGGCCAGATCCGGGCCTTCCACAATGTCTGCACCCATCGCGGGAACAAGGTGGTTCCGACCAGCGGTTTCGAAACCTTCGGCCGGTCGCGCGCCAATGTGGTGACCTGCCGGTTCCACGGCTGGGTCTTCTCGACCGATGGACCGCTGCGGTCGGTGCCGATGAAGGAAAAATTCGGCAAGCTCGACACGGCATGCCTTGGCCTGCGCGAAATCCATTGCGATAGTTGGGAAGGCTTCGTCTTCATCAATTTCGACGCCGAACCGGCTCAGACGCTGACCGAATATCTGGGCGATTTCGGCAAGCTGTTCGGCGGCTATCCCTATGCGGAATCGACCACTGCCTTCCGCTATTCGACCGTGCTGAACTGCAACTGGAAGGTCGCGCATTATGCCTTCAGCGAAGGCTATCATGTGCCGACCATCCATGCGGGGTCGCTGCCGGGCTTCAAGGGGGTGGAGCATAGCGATTTCAAGCTGATGGGGCCGCATGCCTCCTCCACCATCTATGGGGCGGGCATGGACACCGCGCCCTCTACGCTGGCCTTCGCATCGATGCTGAGCACGACCGAGCGCCACCGCCCGCGCCCCGATCAGTTGCCGCCCGCGATCAACCCGGAACGGCGGGCGGATTTCCAGTTCGAGCTGCCCAATCTGTTTCCCAATTTCATCATCCATCTGGCGTCGGGCTGCGGCTATCCGGGCATGTCCTTTTTCACCCATCAGTTCTGGCCGCTCGATCATGGGCGGACGCTGTGGGAAGGCATCAACTATTTCCGGCCAGCCCAGACCGCGGCGGAACAGGTGGCGCAGCAGCATGTGAACGCGCTGCACCGCAACGCCTGGCTGGAAGACACCGCCACCATGGAAGACACTTTCGCCGGCATCATGTCCGGATCGATCGATGCGATGCAATTGATGGACCAGGAATTCCTGATCCGCCACGCGGCGCGCACGCTCGACACCTATCTCGCGGCCTGAGGAACCATAGCATGACGAACCCCATCCTTCCCGCGCCCTTTGCCGATCTGGCGCCGCTTGCCGCCCATTGGGCGCGCCCGAGCGAGAATGAACGCAGCGAAATCCGCTGGACCGCCACCGCCGCCGATTTCAAGGCGCTGTACGATGCGATGATGCCGCGCCTCGATGAGATATTGCGCCTGCTGTCGGACCATCCCGCCACCGGCATGCCGGAGGATGTCCATAATCTCTTCCTGCTGGCCTGCGCCTTTGCCGAAGCCTCGCCCCATCATGAGCTTTACAGCGGCAGCAGCGCCGTTCCCTTCAGCTTCGACGCCAGGCGGTTCGTGCGCATGGATGGCGATGCCGCGCTCTGAGCGTTCCCACAGAAAGCAAGGGTAATTCCAATGTCTGATGCACGTTCGCATATCGAGGTTTACGACTATAGCGGCGGGATCGTCGGGCCGGGCATCGAACCGGCCGGGACGGTTCGCGATGGCGGCACGATCCGCACCGGCACGCCGCCGGGCTGCTGGGGGCCGATGATCACGCCGAAATTCCAGGGCGGCCATGAAGTCACCCGCCCGGTGCTGGTCGAGGGCGCGGAGGTGGGAGACGCCATCGCCATCAAGTTGAAGACGGTGCGCGTCACTTCGCTCGCCACCTCCTCGGGCGTCATGGAATTTGTCGAGGGGCGCTATGTGGGTGATCCCTTCGTCGCGAAGCTCTGCCCGAGCTGCGGCACGACCGCGCCGTCCAGCCATATAGAAGGGATCGGGGAAGAGGCGGTCCGGTGCGACAATTGCGGCGCGGAAGTGAACGCGTTCCGCTTTTCCAACGGCTATGTCATCGTGCTGGACCGGGAAAACAACGTGTCCCTGACCGTCGGCAAGGATGTTGCGGAACGGATCGCTGGCGATGCCCGCACTATCGCGGCCATGCCGGACCAGTCGCACCAGCATTCCATCCTTGCCCTGGCGCGGGCGGATATCGCCGGTCTCGCCAGCCGCATGCGGCCCTTCCTCGGCAATATCGGCACGGTGCCGTCACGCGACCTACCGGATTCGCACAATGCGGGGGATTTCGGTTCCTTCCTGATCGATGCGCCCCATGGCTACAGCTTCACGCAGGAGGAACTCGACCAGCACAAGACCGACGGCCATATGGACACCAATTCGGTGCGCGAGGGCGCGATTCTCATTTGCCCGGTCAAGGTGCCGGGCGGCGGCGTCTATATGGGCGACATGCATGCGCAGCAGGGCAATGGCGAGATTGCGGGGCACGCCACCGACGTGTCGGGCGTGGTCGAACTGGAAGTGAAGGTGATCAAGGGGCTGAAACTGGACGGCCCGATCCTGTTGCAGCATCGCGACGACCTGCCCTTCCTGGCGCAGCCGATGAGCCGGGAGGAAAGCGCGGCGGTCGGGCGTCTGGCCGAACGCTACGGCCAGAAGAGGATCGAGGATAATGGGCCGATCACCTTCATCGGTTCGGGACCGACGCTGAACGACGCTACCAAAAACGGCCTCGCCCGCGCCGCCGAGGTGACGGGATTGCCCTATGACGAAATCCTGAACCGGGCGACGATCGCGGGATCGATCGAGATCAGCCGTCTGCCGGGCGTCGTTCGGGTCACTTTCCTTTGCCCGACGCCGATCCTGGAGCGCATGGGTGTGGCCGAACTGGTGCGCCAGCAATATGGCCCGCTGGCGTGATCCACATGAATGGGGCGAAGAGGTCCGGCCTGATCGTCATCGGCAAGGATGTGGTGGATCGCATGCTGCATCTGGAAACCGGCAGGACCGATGAGGCGCTGAACGCGCGTTTCGGCATCAGCTACAATAGCTGGCGCAAGGTCATTGCGGGCCGCCCGGTCCGCTCGTCCATGGCCGCCCGGCTGATGCAGCGCGTCGAAAGCATCGATCCGGGCGCGCCCGATAGCTTTTCGGCATGAAATCGGAGCTGAGCGGAAAACCCGTGACGCCGCTGCTGGGTGACGGCGCTCTGCCGCCATCCTTCCTCCATTCATGACGATGATCGCTGATATTCAACCATTTGGAGAGGCATGATGACCGAAGATTTCGTGAATTCCCCGGCGGTCCAGACCCTGCTGGATCGTGCCAGCGGCCTTGATGCAGAGGGTGGCGACAAGCGGTTGAAGGCCATCACCCGCGACCTGGTGGAAGCGGTGATGAAGACCATCGTGCGCCATGACGTGACAGAGAGCGAATTCTGGGCCGCGATCCAATATTTCCAGAATGGTGCGGCTGAATTCGGCCTGATCGTGCCGGGCGTCGGCCTGGAACATTTCATCGACCTTTTCATGGACGCCAAGGATGCCGAAGCGGGTAGGACCGGGGGCACGCCGCGCACCATTGAAGGGCCGCTCTATGTCGCGGGCGCGCCATTGGTGGAGGGCGACGTCAACCTGACCGACGATGCCGACGACACCGGCACGCTCTATATGAGCGGCGTGATCAAGGGACCGGACGGCGAGCCGGTCAACGGCGCGATCCTGCATGTCTGGCACGCCAATTCCCAAGGCTGGTATTCCCATTTCGACCCGACCGGCGAGCAGACCCCTTTCAACAACCGCCGCCGCATCAGGATCGGCGGCGACGGGCGCTATGCCTTCCATTCGAAGATGCCGAACGGTTACAGCGTGCCTCCGGGCGGCGCGACCGACCGGCTGATGCAGGCGCTGGGCCGCCACGGCAATCGCCCGGCCCATGTCCATTTCTTCATCGAGGCGCCCGGCTATCGCATGCTGACGACGCAGATCAACTTTGGGGACGATCCGTTCGCGGCGGACGATTTCGCCTTCGGCACACGGGAAGGCCTGCTGCCCGTCCCAAACCGGCAGGGCGACACCGCCACCATCGCCTTCGATTTCGAACTCCAGAAGGCCGATGCTTCCAGCGAAGAAGCTTTTTCGGCACGGGCTCGCGCTGTGGCTTGAGGAGGAGGCTTTTCATGCGGAAGATTGTCGGCAGCCCTGCCTTCCACCCCGAAACGGCCGCGCCGCCGCCGCACAGCGAAGCGCTCGTCAAGCTGATGAGCGGCTCCCGGTTGGCGGTGATGGACTTTCTTGCCTGAAGGTAAGCTAATGCCGGGCGAGGCGGCGGCGGTTCTTCCCCACCGCCTTGCGATAATGCGCGGTGGATGCCTGCATGACGGAAAGCGGCGTCGTGCCCAGGGCGCCGGTCATCGCCTTCCATTGCAACTGGGCCACGGCTTCGATTTTCTCTGAGACCATCCTTTGCACCTCGATTGCCGCCGCCGGATTGCCGGCCAGCAGCTTCGGCATGCGCAGGCTGATCACCATGGCGGCTTCCAGGCCGAGGCTCCAATAGCCCAGTGCAACCGTCATCGGATTGATCTGCTGCATTTCGATGTTCTCCGTTGCTTCCAGTTGAATCCGGAAGGCCGATCCATGGGATAGCTGAATATCGGTGGCTGTCACCTTTCTTGCGCCGATCCGCGAGCATGTCTTGATCCATGTCAGCCGATTTTCCAGGAACCCGGTGCAGGCTCCACGGGTTTCCCCGAAAAGCCTCTCGTGCGTAGGGGTGATGGGAAAGTGAGTAATCGTGGCGGCATCGTTCGAAGACAGGGTGGTTCAAGACCGGCTGAATGAAAGTCGCGGTCCGGAATTCCTGGCTCTCGCCTTTCGGGAGTTCTTCAAAAATCCTCTGGCCGTGGGTTCCGCCTTTCCAGCTTCGCGTTTCCTGGTCGATACCATGCTTTCTCCCGTCGACTGGAGCCGGTTGAATTGCGTCGTCGAATATGGGCCGGGCACCGGCATATTCACTCGCGCCTTGCTGGATCGCCTACCGGCTCACGCGCGGTTGCTGGCCATCGACACCAGCGCGGCGTTCATCGATCATTTGCGCGATGCGACCCCGGACAGGCGCCTGATCGCCGTGAGCGGCTCAGCGGACGCTGTCCTGGACATCATGGCCGATCATGGACTGGACGAGGCGGATTGCATCCTTTCCGGCTTGCCTTTTTCGACGCTGACGCGGGATCGGGGGGAGGGGTTGATGCGGGTGAGCGGGCGGGCCTTGGCGCCTGAGGGAAGGTTTCTGGCCTATCAGATGCGCCAGGCCGTCGGGCCGCTGCTGGAGGGTCGTTTCGCGAAGGTCGCGACGGGCTTTGAATGGCGGAACGTGCCGCCCTGCCATCTATATTGGGCGTCGCGTCCCCTCTGAGGAAGGGACGCATCGCATCAACCGTCGGCCTGCGCCAGCTCCGCGATCATGGCGAGCATTTGGCTGGCCTGTTCCTTCCGGCAGATGAGGAGGTCTGGCAGGTAGACGTCGCTCTGGTTGTAGACGAGGGGTGATCCGTCGATGCGCGAGCAATGGAGGCCATGGGCGAGCGCGACCGCGACCGGGGCCATGGAGTCCCATTCATATTGACCGCCCGAGTGGAGATAGATGTCGGCCTGACCCAATATCACGGCCATGGCCTTGGCCCCGGCGGACCCCATGGGCACCAGTTGCGCACCCAGCCTTTCCGCGATCGCGACCGCTTCCTTGGCCGGGCGGGTGCGGCTGATCACCATGCGCAGCTTGTCCGGCGCCGGGGGCAGGGCGCGGGGCTGGTCGGAGCGCAGCAGCGTGCCGCCGTCCAGACCCGGCAGCGCGACCGCGCCGATGGCGGGCTGGCCGTCGATGGCAAGCCCCACATGCACCGCCCAGTCGGCACGTTCCTCGCCATATTCGCGGGTGCCGTCGACCGGGTCGACGATCCACACCCGGCTCATGGCGAGCCGGTCGGGATTGTCCTTCTCCTCCTCCGACAGCAGGCCGTCCTCGGGCCGCGTCTCGCGCAGGGCGTGGCAGAGGAACTGGTTGGCGGTCTGGTCCCCGGCCTTGCCCAGCGCCTTGGCGCTGAACAGCCCGCTCTCGCGCACATTGACGAGGATGCGCCCGGTGACCTCGGCCAGATGCGCCGCGAGGTCGGCGTCGCTCAATGTCGCGATGTCGATCCGCTCGCTCATGGGATCAACCTCGCGACGATCGCTTCGGCCGCTTCTTCCGCCGTCATGGCGGTGGTGTCGACGCGGATCTCCGGATCTTCCGGCGCTTCATAGGGGCTGTCGATGCCGGTGAAGTTCTTGAGCTGACCCGTGCGCGCCTTCTTGTAAAGGCCCTTGACGTCACGTGCTTCGGCCTCGGCCAGCGGCGTGTCGATATGCACTTCGACAAACTCGCCCGGCTGCATCATCTGCCGCACCATCTCGCGCTCGGCGCGGAAGGGCGAGATGAAGGCGGTGATGACGATCAGCCCCGCATCGGTCATCAGCTTGGCGACTTCGCCCACGCGGCGGATATTCTCCACCCGGTCGGCATCGGTAAAGCCCAGATCCTTGTTCAGCCCATGACGCACATTGTCGCCGTCGAGCAGGAAGGTGTGCCGGTTCATTCTGGCGAGTTTCTTCTCGACCAGATTGGCGATCGTCGACTTGCCCGCGCCCGACAGCCCCGTGAACCACAGCACGGCCGGCTTCTGGTTCTTGAGGCCCGCGTGGAAGTCGCGGGACACATCGGTCGCCTGCCAGTGGACATTTTGCGCCCGCCGCAGCGAGAAGTGCAGCATCCCCGCCGCCACCGTGGCGTTGGTGATCTTGTCGATCAGGATGAAGCCGCCCAGCGTGCGGTTCGTCTCATAGGGTTCGAACACGATCTGCTTGTCGGTCGACAGATTGGCGATGCCGATGGCGTTGAGGTCCAGCGTCTTGGCCGCCAGATGCTCCATCGTGTTGACGTTGATCTGATATTTGGGCTGCTGGATCGTTGCCGTGACCGTTTGCGTGCCGATCTTGAGCCAATAGGGGCGGCCGGGCAGCATCTCCTCATCCGCCATCCAGACGATGGTGGCTTCGAACTGGTCGGCGGCCTGCGGCGGATTGTCCGACGCCGCGATCACGTCGCCGCGCGAGCAGTCGACCTCATCGGCAAAGCAGAGCGTGACCGACTGGCCCGCGACGGCGATGTCCAGATCGCCACCCAGCGTCACGATGCGGCTGACCGTGCTGGTCTTGCCCGAGGGCAGGACGCGGATCGCATCGCCCTTGCGCACCGTGCCGGTCGCGATCTGGCCGGAAAAGCCGCGAAAGTCGAGGTTCGGGCGGTTGACCCACTGGACGGCCATGCGGAAGGGCTTGAGCTGGTCGGAGACCTGGTCGACCTCGACCGTCTCCAGATGCTCGATCAGCGCGGGCCCCTTGTACCAGGGGGTGTTTTCCGACGGGCCGGTGATATTGTCGCCCTTGAAGCCGGAGATCGGGATCGGGGTGAAGGCCTTGATGCCGATCGAGTGGGCGAACTCGGTATAATCCTTCAATATGCCGTCATAGACCGCCTGGTCATAGTCGACCAGGTCCATCTTGTTGATGGCGAGGACGATATTCCTGATGCCGATCAGATGCGCCAGATAGCTGTGGCGGCGGGTTTGCGTCAGCACGCCCTTGCGCGCGTCGATCAGGATGACGGCAAGGTCGGCGGTGGACGCGCCGGTCACCATGTTGCGCGTATATTGTTCATGCCCCGGCGTGTCCGCGACGATGAACTTGCGCTTTTCGGTGGCGAAGAAGCGATAGGCGACGTCGATGGTGATGCCCTGTTCGCGCTCGGCGGCCAGGCCGTCGACGAGAAGGGCGAAGTCGATCTCCTGCCCCTGGGTGCCCACGCGCTTGCTGTCGGCCTCCAGCGCGGCGAGCTGATCCTCGAAGATCATCTTGCTGTCATAGAGCAGGCGGCCGATCAGCGTCGACTTGCCGTCGTCCACCGAGCCGCAGGTGATGAAGCGCAGCATCGTCTTGTGCTGGTGCACCTCCAGATACTGGTCGATGTCCTCGGCAATGAGGGCGTCGGTCTTGTAGATGACATCTGCGTCCGACATCAGAAATAACCCTCCTGCTTCTTCTTCTCCATGCCGGCGCCGCCAGCATCCTTGTCGATGGCGCGGCCCTGCCGTTCCGATGTGGTGGTGAGCAGCGTTTCCTGGATGACATCAGGCAGGGTCTTCGCCTGGCTCTCCACCGCGCCGGTCAGCGGATAGCAGCCCAGCGTCCGGAAACGGATCGAGCGCATCACCGGCTCCTCGCCGGGCTTCAAGGGGAAGCGTTCGTCATCGACCATCAGCAGCATGCCGTCGCGCTCCACGGTCGGGCGCTCCTCGGCAAAATAGAGCGGCACGATCGGCACGTCGTTCAAATGGATGTACTGCCAGATGTCCAGCTCGGTCCAGTTGCTGATCGGGAAGACGCGGATGCTCTCGCCCTTGTTCTTGCGGGCGTTGTAGAGGTTCCACAGTTCGGGCCGCTGGTTCTTGGGATCCCAGCCGTGCGAGGCGGTGCGGAAGGAGAAGATGCGCTCCTTGGCCCGGCTCTTTTCCTCGTCGCGCCGCGCCCCGCCGAACGCCGCGTCGAAGCCATAGAGGTTGAGCGCCTGCTTTAAGCCCTCCGTCTTCCACATGTCGGTGTGCAGCGGGCCGTGGTCGAACGGATTGATGCCCCGTTCCTGCGCTTCGGGATTATGATAGACCAGCAGTTCCATGCCGCTCTCGCGCGCCATGCGGTCGCGCAGCTCGTACATCGCCTTGAACTTCCAGGTCGTGTCCACATGCAGCAGCGGGAAGGGCGGCGGCGAGGGATAAAAGGCCTTGCGCGCGAGATGCAGCATCACCGCCGAATCCTTGCCGACGCTGTACAGCATCACAGGCTTCTCGGCCTCCGCCACAACCTCGCGCAATATATGGATGCTCTCCGCCTCCAATCGCTCCAAATGCGTCAGCCTTTTCGAATCGATCATCGTTCACCGCCTTGTTTCGTGACGCTCACATGACAGAAGCGGGGAAAGACTGGACCTCCCATATGGGAGGATATACATATTAGCCATGCGACTGGACGACGGTGGATTATTGGCGGCTCTCCATGAGGGTATGTTCGAGCAACCCCTTTGGCATGGGTTCCTTGAAAAGCTGCGCGCCCGCTCCGGCGCCGCCTATGTCAGCCTGGCGTTCCGCCCGGTGGACGAGGAGCGGATCGTCGAACTTTATGCCGGGCCGCCCACGCCGCTGCACCTTGATAGGCTGTTCAACGAAAAATATGTGCGCGACCCCTTGCCCTACCGGCGGATGCGCGAAGCGCGGGTCTATACGCTGGACGAACTGCTCGACCCCGGCGACGCTGTGCAGCAAAGCTATCGCGCGGAGTTTCTGGAGCCGCTGGGCATCACCAATATCCGCTCGGTCCGTGTCACGGAGCCGAGCGGCATGGACGCATGGCTGACCTGCGCGGGCGGTCGTGAAGTAGGGTCCGCCGTCGGCGCCCTGTTGACTGCGCTGGTGCCGCATCTGCGCATCGCGCTGCGCAGCTTCGTCGCGTTCGAACGGGAAAAATTCCGCTCGTCCGTGACTTCGGAGGCGTTCGGGCGGCTCAATTTCGGCTGGCTGATGCTGGATGCGCGCTGCCGCATCGTCGACATGACCCCGCATCTGGAGCAGCTTTTCCAGCGATCGAGCGTGCTGCGGCGGGGCCGCTACGATCGGCTGATGCCCGCATCCCCGGCCGTGGACCGGGAATTGACCGCCCTGGTCAAAAGTTTTGCGGAGGATGCGGAGGGGCGGCCAAAGGCGATCAATCTCAGCCGCGATCCGCTGCTCGACATGCTGGTGCGTCCGATGCGGGACCGTTCCCTGTCCGCCCAGTCGCCGCCGGTCGCCATCGCTTATATCAGCGGCGATCGTTGGTCGCAGGCGGACCGTTGCGACCAGTTGGTCGACCTGTTCGGCCTGCTGCCCAGCGAGGCGCGGCTGGCCTGGGCGATCGCGCAGGGCATGTCGATCAGCGAAGCGGCGGACGATCTGGGGCTGACGCTGGAGACGGCGCGCAACTATTCGAAGAAGATCTACGCCAAGACCGGGGCGCGGGGGCAGGCGGAACTGGTGCGGAATATTTTGACGAGTGTGCTGGCGCTGGCTTGAAGGGGCGGCCGCTCAATCCGCGGCGGTGGAGCAGGTTCGGACCTTCTTCCTGTCGCAGGGGATGAAATGGCAGGGCGCGTTCTTGTCGTCCGGCGCAGCGGGCTTGCGCTGCCAGGGCGGAGTCCAGCCCGGCGGCGCCGAACCGCAGAACCAGGGGCTTTGCGTGGCGGAGGCGGGCGCGTGGACGGCCGTCAATGGGATGACGGCAAGGAACGCCAGCGCGCTAGACCGCATGGCTGAACCGCTTTTCCGCCGGTTCCAGATAGGCATCGAAACAGGCGGCGATGCTGCGCGCATAAGGCAGCGCATCCCGCGTTAGCGCGATGCGGCCTTCGCTCAGACGGACGAGACCCAGCCGCTCGAAGCGGCTGAAGTCGGGCATGGGAAGGGCCGTGCCGACATGCGCCTCTCCCTGGCAGAGCAAAGCCTCGATGATGCGGCCGCGGCGGCGGTCCTCGGCTGAGCGGAAAGTGCCGCGGGTGGCGGATAATTGCCCTGCGTCCACCCGTTCGCGCCAGGGGCCGGCCTGCTTCTCATTCTGCACGATGAGATCGGGGAACTGGCTGATCGCGCTAGCGCCCAGGCCCAGCAATATCTCCGCCGGATCGTCGGTGAAGCCCTGAAAATTGCGGCGCAGCCGGCCTTCGCGGGCGGCGCGGGCCATGCCGTCCTCCGGCAGGGCGAAATGGTCGAAACCGATCGCCGCATAGCCCGCGCCGGTCAGCATTTCATATCCCTGCGCCGCCATGGCGAAGCGGGTGGCGAGATCGGGCAGGTCGCTGGCGTCGATGCGGCGCTGGCGGGGCAGCAGCCGGGGCATATGGGCATAGCCGAACAGGGCGATTCGGGCGGGCCGCATCGCAATGGCGGCCTCCAGCGTGGCGGCGAGATCGTCCGCCGTCTGGCCGGGCAAGCCGTACATCAGGTCGAAACCGGTCGCGATCCCGGCGGCGCGAAGCTGGTCGACGGCGCGCTCCACCATGTCGAGCGGCTGGATGCGGCCGATTCGCGCCTGGACATGCGGGGTGAAGGTCTGCACGCCCAGATTGACCCGGTCGACGCCCATGGCGGCCATGGTCGAAATCCATTGCCCGTCGAGACGCCGGGGATCGAGTTCGACCGACAATTCGGCATGATGCGCATCGAAACAGAGCAGTAATTGCTGAAGCAGGCGGACGAAATCGACCAGCGGCAGGCTGTTGGGGCTGCCGCCGCCAAAGGCGATGCGCTGCACCCGGCCTTTGCCGTTCAGCCGCCCGGCGACGGTCGCGATTTCCCGCTCCAGCGACTCGACATAGGCGGCGAGGCGCTGGACCCGGTTCGCCGCGCCCGTGTTGCAGCCGCAATACCAGCAGATGTCGTGGCAATAGGGGATATGGACATAGAGCGAGAGCGCGCTGTCCCTTTCCACCCCGTCCAGCCGGGCGGCAAGCTCCGCCGCGCCGACATCGCCGCTGAACTGCGCGGCGGTGGGATAGCTGGTGTAGCGCGGCACGGGCCGGTCGAGCAGGTAGGGATGAAAGGTCCACATCATCCTGACTCAGGCCGACACTGGATGACCAGCCAAAAGCCACGGATTTCCGTGGCTTTTGCGAGCTTGCCGATTAGCCAACTCAAGAGAATTCGCGATAAAAATTGCGATAAACATGCTGAATTGCTCCGGCTGAGATATTCCTACCGCTAGGAGCCGGCATCGGCCATAAGCGTCGAGAGGAATATACGCGACCGGTTGCGCCTGCATCTTGATTTATCTCAATCAAGGACTCGAAATTTCAGTTGGCGATGTTGTGGATTTTTCCTTCACGCGCCACGGTGACGCCGGCCATCATCATACTAGGCCAGTCCGGTGTCCACATGGTGTAATGGCGGCGGTGAGACCCGCCGGGCCACCGCCGATAACAAGACAGTCCAGGATATTCAGTGGGCCTTCGCCATCAATTCGGCCTTGCGCTCGGCAAGCTGGGCGCCCAGCGCCTTGAGGTCGAGGTCGCTGGCGCGGCTTTCCGGAAACATCTCCTTCTCCTCTTCCTTGACATGATGGTCGATATATTCACCAAGCACCGTCACCTTGGCGTCGAACAGCCGGTCGGCGGCCGTCATGGCCTGAATTTCGGCGATCAACTGCTTGGCGCTGGCATGTTCCACCTCCGCCTCATCGAGCAGATCATCGTCGTCGATCGCGGCGCGGGCGGCCGGATAGTAGATTTCCTCCTCGATCTGGGCATGAACCGTCAGCGCCCGGCAGATCTTGTCGGCCAGCGCCTGCTTATCGGCCACATCCTCCAGACCTTCATATTGCTTGAAATAGCTTTTCACTTCCTTGTGATCGGCTTTCAGCAGGCTGATGGCGTCGGGGGATCGCGACGCAGCGCGTGCCGATTTGCGGGCCGGTTTAGAGCCGGGCTTGGTTTGACGGGATTTCGTAGCGGTCTGGGGTGAAGCCATATTCATTCTCCTGAGAAGGGGGAGCGCGAAGACGCGTCTCATGGAACTCGCGATCGTCGGCCATAGATCCCCGACAAAGCGCGTAATTAACTTCGCTCAATATGATTATGGCGGGACGTCATCCATGCTTGCCGATGAGTGGAGAAAGCCGGTCTTGCCAATGGAGAATCAAAACCTACTTATTGTGCAGTGCAGCAAGATGGTTATAGCCACGCCTGTGCAGGCTCGCTCCATCAAAGGATACTGCAATGCGGCCCCTCTCGGACACGATCTCCCGTCTTGCGGCGCTTCGCCTCGTTCCCGGCCATATGTCCGACGACCCCGGACGCTTGAGTGCGCTGACGGATTTCGGATCGAACCCCGGCGCTCTTCGGGCGCGGACATATATTCCCGGAAAGTTCGATGACGGGGCCGCGCTGGTGGTCGTTCTGCATGGCTGTACGCAGACGGCGGGAGGATATGATATCGGATCGGGTTGGTCGGAAGTCGCTGATCGCCATGGTTTTGCGCTTCTTTTTCCTGAGCAGCAGCGGCAGAACAATCCCAATCTCTGCTTCAACTGGTTCTCCCCGGAGGACAGCCGGCGAGGTTCGGGCGAAGCTCTTTCGATCCGGCAGATGATCGCGGCGATGGCCGTGCGCCATCGGATCGACCCCACGCGGATATTCGTGACCGGCCTGTCGGCAGGCGGCGCCATGACGGCTGTCATGCTGGCGACCTATCCCGAGCTGTTTGCGGGCGGCGCGATCATCGCCGGGGTGCCCTATGGCTGTGCCCGCACCATTCCAGCAGCCTTCGACCTTATGCGCGGCCATGGCGTTCCTCCCGAAGCCAAGCTTGCCGCGCTGGTCCGGGGCGCCTCCGACCACGCCGGTCCTTGGCCGACCCTTTCCATTTGGCACGGAAGCGCGGACGCGACCGTGCATCCGTCCAATGCCGGGGCGATCGCTGCCCAATGGCGCGCCTTGCACGATGTTGAAGCCGATCCGAGCCGGATCGAGCGGAGGGATGATTATGTCCGGCGCACCTGGTCGGATGCAAAGGGCCGTGACGTGATCGAGGAATATAGTATCGCGGGAATGGGCCATGGCACGCCGCTTGACACCGCAGGCGAAGATGGCTGCGGACGAAGTGGTGCCTATATGCTGGAAACCGGCATTTCCTCGACCCACCGCATCTGTCGATTCTGGAGCCTGACCGGGGATGCCGTTGAGCGGGCCCATGAGATCGAGACACCGCCTGCAAAGCGGGCGCTTGTCCCGTCGATTGCATCGCTGCAGGCTTCGTCATCCCCGCGCAGCCATGAGGAGCGCGCTACGGTTCGACTCACAGTCGCGACGGGCGTGCGCAAGGTGATCGAGGATGCGCTGCGCGCCGCCGGGTTGATGCGTTAAGGCATCATGCAGCTTCGCATACGCCACTCACCACCTACCGCTATCGCGATGCGGGCGTGCTGCAACCGCCTCATCTCATGCTGGCGTCGCGTGGCACCCGCGATCCAAATCCCTCTTGCGCCGGTTGGGGCGCAGGTTGTGACGAGAGATAATACACTCCGGTCTGGCGAGGAGAGCGACGTATCGACGTCGCAAGATTCCCAATCATCGCCGCGGCAGCGCGCCACCCATGTCAGCTACCCTGATCCTTGAGATGGACAAGCGCTTTTTTCCTTTGAAAATGCATAGGATTTGCCGGAGCTTTCCGGCATTCCTATGCGAATCCTATGTCGATCGCATAAAGCTCCACTGGAAATATAATGGGGCTCTGTGCAATGGGCGGCCTGGTAACAGCGAGTAACGGTACGGATGACGGATCAAGCGGGTGAGGGGGTGAGTCATAGCCATCCGCAAGGGAAGTTGCCCATTCTGGCGCTGGGTGCGTTGGGCGTGGTGTTCGGCGACATCGGCACCTCGCCGCTCTATGCGTTGAAGGAAAGTTTTGTCGGTCACCACCCGCTGGCGGTCGATCCGGCGCATATCTACGGCGTGCTCTCGCTGGTCTTCTGGACGATGACGCTGATCGTCACGGTCAAATATGTGTTCATCATCATGCGTGCCGACAATCATGGCGAGGGCGGCAGCATGGCGCTTCTCGCGCTGATCTCCCGCAAGCTGGGCAAGAGCCGGTGGACGCCGACCATCGCCATATTGGGTGTGCTGGCGGCGGCGCTTTTCTATGGCGACGCCATCATCACCCCGGCCGTGTCCGTGCTGTCGGCGGTCGAGGGGCTGGAGACGGTGAATGACGGTTTCGCGCCCTTCATCCTCCCCATCGCCATCGTCATCCTGATCGGTCTGTTCCTGATCCAGAAACATGGCACGGCGCGAGTGGGCGCGCTGTTCGGGCCGGTCATGGTGGTCTATTTCCTGGTGCTGGCGGCGCTGGGCATCCTCAACATCGTGCGGCATCCGGGAATTATCGGCATCATCAATCCGATGTGGGCGGTGCATTTCTTCGCGCTGGACGCGAAACTCGCCTTTCTGGCCTTGGGGTCAGTCGTGCTGGCAGTGACGGGGGCGGAGGCGCTCTACGCGGATATGGGGCATTTCGGGCGCAAGGCGATCAGTATCGCCTGGCTCTATGCCGCCTTTCCCTGTCTGCTGCTCAACTATATGGGGCAGGGCGCGCTGCTGCTGGACCTTCCTGAAGCAGCGGAAAATCCCTTCTTCCTGCTCGCGCCGGAATGGGCGCGGCTGCCGCTGGTGATATTGGCGACGCTGGCGACGGTCATCGCCAGCCAGGCGGTGATTTCGGGCGCCTTTTCGGTGACGCAGCAGGCGGTGCAGCTTGGCTTCCTGCCGCGGCTCAAAATCTCCCATACCAGCGCTTCGGCGGCGGGGCAGATCTATGTGCCGATGGTCAATTGGGCGCTGCTGTTTCTGGTCGTGCTGCTGGTGCTGGGCTTCCAGTCTTCGAGCAATCTGGCGGCGGCCTATGGCATTGCCGTTACAGGCACCATGGTCATCACGACTTGCATGATGGCGGTACTGACCTTCAGCGTGTGGCGCTGGAACCGGCTCTTGGCGGGTGCGGTGACGGGGCTGTTCCTGGCTGTAGACGGCGCCTATTTCCTGTCCAATGCGACCAAGATACCCGATGGCGGCTGGTTCCCGCTGCTGGTGGCGGCGGTTGTGTTCATCATCCTCACAACCTGGTCGACGGGTCGGAAGATCATGAATTTCTATCTGATGGAAGGCGCGATGGACGTGGAGCTGTTCATCCAGTCCGTCTCCGGTTCCCTGAAACGCGTACCGGGGACGGCGATTTTCCTCAACTCCCGTGTCGAGGGGGTGCCTCCGGCGCTGCTGCACAATGTGAAGCATAACAAGGTTCTGCATGAGCGCGTCATCATCCTGACCGTGCGGACGGAGGGGGTGCCGCATCTGCCGCTGATCGGACGGTCCGAGGTGAACGATCTGGGCGCGGGCTTCTACCGCGTGGTGCTGCGCCATGGTTTCATGGAGGAGGTCGACATTCCCGCCGCGATGAAGGCGGTGGATGGCTGCGGCGGGCCGATCAATGTCAGCCAGACCAGCTATTTCCTCAGCCGCCAGACACTGATCCCGTCCGAGAAGCCCGGCATGGCGATCTGGCGCGAGAAGCTTTTCGCCTGGATGATGCGCAATGCGGTGACGCCGATGGACTTCTTCAAGCTGCCGACGAACCGGGTGGTCGAGTTGGGATCGCAGGTGGAGATTTAGTAGTTTAACCGCCACCCCCCTCCTTCAACCGATAACCGATCCCCAATTCATTCGCGATGATCCTTGGCCGCTGCGGATCATCCTCCAGCTTCTGCCTTAGCGTACGCACCAGCACGCGCAGATATTCGACATGATGCTCATGCTCCTTGGGCCAGACCTGCGCCATGATCTGCTGATGCGTGATGACCCGCCCCGGATATTTCGCCAGTTGCGCCAGCACGCCATATTCCTTGGGGGTCAGGTGGACTTCCTGCCCTGCTTTGGTGACGATCCGCGCCATCAGGTCGATCGCCACGTCGCCCGCGCGAACCGCTGACATGCCGCCATCCTTGGTCATCCGGTTGCGCAGCGCCACGCGCACCCGGGCGAGCAGTTCGTCGGTATCGAAGGGCTTGGTCAGATAGTCGTCGGCGCCCAGATCCAGCGCCGCCACCTTTTGCTCGGTGGCGTCACGCGCCGATATGACGATCAGGCTGGTGTCCGAATGCTGTTTGATGAGCGGCACGAGTTCCAGCCCATCGCGATCGGGCAAGCCAAGGTCGAGCAGGCTGATGTCTGGCCGTTCCTCGCGCAGTTTCTCCAATGCCTCACGCGCATTGGCGGCCTCCACCGTGGCATAGTCGGCGCGGGTGAGCGCCACGTGGATCAGGCGGCGGATCTGTGGTTCATCGTCGATGATCAGAACCTTGTGGCGGCCGGATGAACGGGTGGTCATGCCCAGTTCCTCATATGATGTCCTCATCGGGCAGAGGGGATAGGATCAGCGTCTGCGGGAAGGTCAAAGTAAAGCAGGCGCCAGGAGGATCGTCACGGTTGGCGGCGGATACGCCAAGCCCCATCGCCTCGGCAAAGCCCTTGACGATGGCGAGGCCGAGGCCGGTGCCATGCTTGGCCCGGTCCGATCCCTCCAGGCGGGTGAAGGTGTCGAACACCCGGCTTTCACCGCCCGGCGGGATGCCCGGGCCTTGATCGACCACCGACAGGGTTATGGCATCGGGTAGCCGCTGACCCCTTATGGTGACGGGCGTGCCGGGATCGGCATAGCGCCCCGCATTGTCGAGCAGGTTGATGAGGATATGGTGCAGCAGCGTCGGATCGACGCGCACCAGCGGAATGTCGGGCAATATGTCGACCCTGACCTCATGCCCGGCCAGCGACTGGCGGGTGTCGTGGACGGCGCCCGCGACCGCATCGAACAGGTCGATGGGTTCCACTTTCAGGGGAAGCGCGCCTGCCTCCACCCGCGCCATATCGAGCAGGTTGGCGACGAAGCGGGTGAGACGCTGCGCCTCCGCCTCGACCGTGTCGGCAAGCTCGGAGGGATGTTGCTGCTTGAGTTCATGCACGGCCGAGATGATGGTGGTGAGCGGCGTGCGCAAATCATGGCCAACCGAGGAGAGCAACGCCGAGCGCAGCCGGTCGCGCTCGCGGATCTGGCGGGCGTCGAGCATTTCCTCCTCCAGCGCCATGCGGTCGAAGGCGATGGAGGCCTGATCGAGCAGGCTCATCAGCAAGGGCACCTGATCGGAGCGCAACGGCTCCCCCGCATCCTCCCGCGCCAGGCCCAGCACGCCCAGCACCCCGCGTGTCGTCCGCAGCGGATGGAACAGCCAGTCCGACGCGGTGAGGGTGGAGGAACCGCGTCCGGCGGGCTGCTCATTGTCCATCGCCCATTGCGCGGCGGCCTTTTCGATCTGTTCGAGGCGATCCTCCGGCGGCACGGCGGCGCGCAGTTGCGGGCCGTCGGGCGAGGGGAGCAGGAGCACGGTGCGCACGTCGAACAGGCGGCCGACTTCGGCACAAATCGCATGCATCAGCTCGTCCTGGCTGGCGGCGGCGGTGAGCTGGCGGGAGAAACCGGCGAGCGCGGCGTTCTGGCGAGCGCTGCCATGGGCGAGGTCGGCCTGGGCGCGGACGCGGGCCGCGAACTGGCTGGTGACGATGGCGACGCCCAGCAGGACGAGGATGCTGATGACATTTTCCGGATTGGCGACGGTCAGCGTGCCGGTCGGCGGCAAGAAGAAGAAATTATAGGCAAGGCTGGAGAGCAGGCCCGCGAACAGCCCCGCGCGCAGGCCGAAGGAGGCGGCGGCGAACATCACCGGCACCAGATAGAGCAGGGCGATATTGCCGAGCGCGATGGTCTGGACCAGCAGCTTGCCGATCGTGGTCATCAGCGCGATCATCAGCGTCGACCAGAGATAGTCGGTGGGCGTCCCCCATGGTCCGGCCGTCACGAGGGTGGCGCGGCGGAGATGCCCTCCATCGTCGCCGGGCAGGACATGGATTGCCACGTCCCCCATGTCCCGGACCAGCCGGTCCACCACCGACCCGTGACGCAGCTCGAACCACCAACTCCGGGCCGCCTTGCCGATCACGATCTGGGTGGCGCGGGCGTCGGTCGCATATTGGCGCAACCCTTCGACCACGCCGGGCGCGGGGATGGTCGCGGTGGTGGCGCCCAGCCGGGACGCCAACGCCATGGTGTCGGCCAGATGGGCGCGCTCCTCCGCCGTGAACTGAAGGCTGCGCCGGGTTTCGATATGCACCGCGGTCCAGGGCGCCTTCAGCGCGTCGGCCAACCGCTTGGCGGCGCGGACAAGCCCCTGTGCGCTCGGCAGTTCGCTGATCGCCACGACGATGCGTTCGCCCGCCGCAAAGCTCCCGGCCAGCGCATGGGCGCGGACATAGTCCAGCATCTGCGCGTCGACTGCCTGCGCTGCGCGGCGCAGCGCCATTTCGCGGAGCGCTGTCAGGTTCGACTTGGAGAAGAAATGGTTGAGCGCCCGGCTGGCTTCGGCCGGGATGTAGACCTTGCCCTCCTTCAACCGCTCGATCAGCTCGTCGGGGGGGATGTCGACGACCTCGATCTCCGCCATTTCGAGCACGGAGTCCGGCACCGTCTCGCGCACCCGGACGCGGGTGAAGGAGGCGACTATGTCGTTGAGGCTCTCGACATGCTGGATGTTGACGGTCGAATAGACGTCGATCCCGGCGTTCAGCAGCTCCTCTATGTCCTGATAGCGCTTGGGATGACGGCTGCCCGGCGCGTTCGTGTGGGCGAGTTCGTCCACCAGAACCAGTTGGGGATGGCGAGCCAATATGGCGTCGATATCCATTTCGGCCAGCTTGTGGCCCTGATGGTCGATTTCGCGGCGGGGAATGACTTCATGACCGGAGAGCAAAGCGTCCGTTTCGTGGCGGCCATGGGTCTCGACCACTCCGACCGCCACGTCGACGCCCGATTTCAGCCGCTGCATGCCGTCGGTCAGCATTTCATAGGTTTTGCCGACCCCTGGTGCCGCGCCGAGGAAGATTTTCAGACGGCCGCGGCCTTCCTGCGCTGCCTGACGCAGAAAGGCTTCGGGATCGCGGCGGTCCGGCTCGTTCATCGGCTTTGATTAGCGCTGATCCCATCCAGCCGTCGATTGATTTCGAGGACGTTGACGCGCGGTTCGCCCAGAAAGCCGAGGATCGGTTGCTCTATGCTCCGTTCGATCAGCGCGTGGACCCGGTTTGGGGAGAGACCGCGCGCCCTGGCGATCCGGTCGACCTGATAAAAGGCCGCATCGGGGCTGATATGGGGATCGAGCCCCGATGCGGAGGCTGTCACCAGATCGGACGGAACGGGGCGACCGGGTGAATGCAGAGACTGAATGTCCGTGGTCACGCGGTCGGCCAGCGCCTTGCTGGTGGGGCCAAGGTTGGACCCGGAGGAGGCGAGCCCGTCATAGCCCTTGCCCGCCGCCGAGGGGCGGGAATGGAAATAGCGGGCGCTGGCGAAGCTCTGGCCGATGAGGGCGGAGCCGATGGGCCTGCCGTCCTGCTCGATCAGGCTGCCATTGGCCTGGGACGGGAAGATCGCCTGCCCGATGCCGGTGAGCGCCAGCGGATAGGCGATGCCCAGCAGCAGGCCGAAGAGCAGCGTCATGACCAGCGCTGGACGCAGCGAGGTTTTGAGGTCGTTGAACATGACTGTTCCTTCCGTTGGCAGATCAGGCGAGGCCAAGCCCGATGACTGCGAGGTCTATGATCTTGATCCCCACGAACGGAGCGACCAGCCCACCCAGCCCGTAAATGGCCAGATTCCGTGCCAGCAGCGGCCCGGCGCCGATCGGCCGATAGGTCACGCCCCTCAGCGCCAGCGGCACAAGGCAGGGAATGATCAGCGCGTTGAAGATGATCGCGGACAGGATCGCGCTTTGCGGGCTGGCGAGGCCCATGATGTTGAGCACGCCCAGCCCCGGATAAAGCGCCACGAACATGGCCGGGATGATCGCGAAATATTTGGCGACGTCATTGGCGACCGAAAAGGTGGTGAGCGCGCCGCGTGTCATGAGCAATTGCTTGCCCAGACCCACCACCTCGATCAGCTTGGTCGGATCGCTGTCGAGGTCCACCATATTGCCTGCTTCGCGCGCCGCCTGCGTGCCGGTGTTCATCGCCACCCCGACATCGGCTTGAGCAAGGGCAGGTGCGTCATTGGTTCCGTCCCCGCACATGGCGACCAGCCGTCCGCCCTGCTGCTCCTTGCGGATCAGGGCCAGCTTGTCCTCCGGCGTGGCTTGCGCCAGGAAATCGTCCACCCCGGCCTCTGCGGCGATGGAGGCGGCGGTCAGCGGATTGTCGCCGGTGATCATCACCGTGCGGATGCCCATCTGGCGTAGTTCCCCGAAGCGTTCCCGGATGCCCGCTTTCACAATATCCTTGAGGAAGATCGCGCCGAGCAGTCTGCCGTCCTTCGCCACCGCCAGCGGGGTTCCGCCTGCGCGCCCGATCTCGTCGGTGATGCGGCGCAATTCCTGTGTGGGCGCGTCCTTGTCGAGGCCGGGATTGGCGCGCAATATGCTGTCGACCGCGCCCTTCTGGATGATGCTGCCGTTCCATTGCACGCCGGAAATGCGGGTCTGGGCGGTGAAGGGGATGACCTGCGCACCTTCCGGCAAAGCGGTCGCAGTCTGGCCGAATTTCTCGCGGGCGAGCAGGACGATGGAGCGCCCCTCCGGCGTCTCGTCGGCCAGGCTGGCGAGCAGGGCGGCTTCGGCGAGATCGGCCGGGCTCGCGCCGCCGACGGGACGGAACTCCGTCGCTTGCCGGTCGCCTACGGTGATGGTGCCCGTCTTGTCGAGCAGCAGCGTGTCGATATCACCCGCCGCCTCCACCGCTCGGCCCGACTTGGCGAGGACGTTGAAGCGCACCAGCCGGTCCATGCCCGCAATGCCGATGGCCGACAGCAGCGCGGCGATGGTCGTCGGGATCAGCGTGACCAGCAGGGCGGCGAGGATCGCCACCGGCACGCCGCCGCCCGCATAGCTGGCAAAGCCCGGAATGGTCCCGACCGCGATCAGGAAGATGATGGTGAGGCCGACCAGCAGCAGGGTCAGCGCGATTTCATTCGGCGTCTTCTGCCGCTCTGCGCCCTCGACCAGAGCGATCATGCGATCGAGGAAGCCATGGCCCGGATTGACCGTCACCCGCACCCGGATCTGGTCGGATATGACGCGAGTGCCCGCCGTCACCGCCGAACGGTCGCCGCCCGCTTCGCGGATTACCGGGGCGGATTCGCCGGTGATGGCAGCCTCGTTCACCGAGGCGACGCCGGAGACGACATCCCCATCCGAAGGGATGAGGTCTCCGGTTTCGACCAGCACCACGTCACCCAGTTTGAGCGCCCTGGCGGGAACGGTTTCGAAACTGTCGCCCTTCAGCCGCCTGGCGGTCAGTTCCGCCTTGGTGGCGCGCAGCGAGGCGGCCTGCGCCTTGCCGCGCCCTTCAGCCAGAGCCTCTGCAAAGGTGCCGAAGATAACGGTCAGCCAGAGCCAGATCACCAGTTGCAGCTTGAACCCCATGCCAAGTTGGTCCTGTCCGACTGCCAGCAGGACTGTCAGCAATGTCGCGACGACGGCGGTGGTGAACATCACCGGATTGCGGATCAGTTCTCTGGGGTTGAGCTTGCGAAAGGCATCGCCAATCGCGGGAACGATCAGATCGGCGGTGAAGAGGGATTTCTGGGCGGATCGAGCCATATGTCGTGATCCTTAGAAAAGCTGGCCACGGATCATCGCGAGATGATCGGCAATGGGGCCAAGGGCGAGGCTGGGCAGGAAGGTGAGGCCGCCGATAATCAGCACGATGCCGACCAGCAGGCCCGTCCAGAGCGGCCCCGTCGTGGGAAAGCTTCCCGCGGTTTCCGGCGTGTATTTCTTCGCCGCCAGACTGCCCGCTATGGCCAGCATCGGAATGATGATGAAGAACCGCCCGATCCACATCGCGACCCCCAGCATGCCGTTGTAGAAGGGGGTGTTGGCGGTCAGGCCCGCAAAGGCCGAGCCGTTATTGCCGACGCCGGAGGTGAAGGCGTAAAGGATTTCGCTGAACCCATGCGGCCCCTTGTTGAGCGGCCCGGCAAGCCCTGCGGGCAGCACCGAGGCGATGGCGGTGAAGCCCAATATGATGAGCGGCAGCACGGCGATGGCGAGGACGGCGAGCTTGACTTCGCGGCTCTCGATCTTCTTGCCGACATATTCGGGCGTGCGACCGACCATCAGCCCAGCGACGAAGACGGCGAGGATGGCGAACAGCAGGAAGCCGTATATGCCCGCGCCCACGCCGCCGACGACGACCTCCCCCAACTGGATGTTGATGAGCGGGATCATGCCGCCCAGCGCGGTGAAGCTGTCATGCATGGCATTGACCGCGCCGCAGCTCGCGGCCGTGGTAACGACCGCGAAAAGGGCGGAGGGGGCGATTCCGAAGCGGACTTCCTTCCCCTCCATATTGCCGCCGGGGACGCCCAGATGGTGGAGGATGGGGTTGCCCGCCGCTTCCTGCCAGTAGGTTACGGTGACGCCGATCAGGAAGATGGTGAGCATCGCCGCCAGGATGGCCCAGCCCTGCCGGACGTTGCCGACCGCCTTGCCGAAGCAATAGGTCAGGCCGAAGCCGATCAGGAAGATCGACAGCATCTGCACGAAATTGGTGAGCCCGGTCGGATTTTCGAACGGGTGGGCGCTGTTGGCGTTGAAGAAACCGCCGCCATTGGTGCCCAGCATCTTGATCGCTTCCTGCGAGGCGACCGGGCCGAGGGCGAGGGTCTGCTTTGCTCCCTCCAGAGTTGTGAGGTCGACTGATCCCGCCAGCGTCTGCGGCACGCCGCTGGCGATCAGGAACAGCGCATAGACGATGCAGAGCGGCAGCAGCAGATAGAGCGTCACCCGCGTCATGTCGGCCCAGAAATTGCCGATGCCGGTCGTGCTGCGCCGGGCGAAGCCCCGGAACAGCGCGAAGGCGAGCGCGATGCCGGTCGCGGCCGAGAGGAAATTATGGATCGTCAGCCCCAGCATCTGGCTGAGGTTCGACAGGGTCGATTCCCCGGCATAGCTTTGCCAATTGGTGTTGGTGGTGAAGCTGACCGCCGTGTTGAAGGCGAGATGCGCGCCGACCGCGCCATCGCCCAGGGGATTGAAAGGCAGCGCGGCCTGCATCCGCAGCAGGGCATAGGTGAAAAGCAGCAGCGCCGTGTTGAAGATCAGCATATGCACCGCATAGCGGCGCCAGCCTTGCTCCTCTTCGGGATCGATGCCGGAGAGGCGGTAGAAGCCGCGCTCGATGGGTCCGAATATGGAATGAAGCGGCGTACGGCGTCCTTCATAGAGCGCGAACAGCCAGAGGCCGGCCGGCTTGACGAGGGCCAACAGGATGCCGGTGAAGGCGGCAATCAGCAGCCATCCCTGAAAGGTCATGGACAGCCTTTTCTAAAAGCGTTCAGGCCGCGCGAGCACGGCGATCAGATAGAGGAGAAGGCCAAGCATGGTCAGCGCGGCGAGCCAGAGATCGATGGTCATGACAGCCCCCCTCATGCCCGGTCGCAAAGCGCGGCATAGCCGAGGCTGGCCGTCAACAGGATGAGGATCAGGCCGATCCAGAAGATGTCCTGCATATGAAAACTCCCGCAGGCGAGGATGTCGCGCGGGGTGCGGGACGATTCGTCTGCCGCTCGTCAATTAGGGCAGCGGCGCGTTTGAATGCGAGAGACGGGGGATTGGTAAGCCATAGTATTTGCGTATGAATTGGGACTAGAGCAGAATCCTACCCGATTGCATCGGATCGGCTGCTCTAGACCTTTGTTTTGCCGCGTTTTCCGAGTCAGCAGATGATTGGCTTCGCCGAACTGCCGTTTCTATCTGCTTAGAAAACGCTCTAGAGATTTTGGCGTCCACCCCTTGAACCATTTGCATTTGTTAAGGCACTGAAACTGCAAGCCTGGGTTCAGGATCATTTCCCATGATTGGGACGTTTCATAAGGCCGATGAGATAAGGAACCCGATGACCGATACGCGCGCTCGCATCAACGCCATCGGCTGCGCCGTTCCCGAGCAGGACATGCACGCTCCCTTCATCCAATGGGCGGCCCGGCAACTGGACGATCCACGCCACCGCCAGCTTTTCCTGCGCATGGCCGAACGGTCGGGCATCGACCATCGCTGGTGCGTGCTGCCATCGACTGTCGAAGGCGGATCGCCGGTCGATCCGGGCGGTTTCTATGCCGGGGAGATGCCGCCGACTTCGCTCAGGATGCGGCGCTATGCCGATTATGCCCCGGCTTTGGCGCTGGAGGCGATCGCGCGGCTGAAGGAGCAGGTCGCGATCGACCGGATCAGCCATCTGGTGGTGGCGAGCTGCACCGGCTTCGTCGCGCCGGGCATCGACCAGATCATTGCCGAACGGCTGGGGCTGGAGAATGTCGAGCGGACATTGGTCGGCTTCATGGGCTGTTATGCGGCGGTCGCGGCCTTGCGCACGGCGCGGCATATCGTGCGGTCGGAGCCGGAGGCGCGGGTGCTGGTGGTGACGGTCGAGCTGTCCTCCCTCCATTTTCAGCCGGAGCGGCAGATCGAACGCCTGTTGATGATGCTCCAGTTCGCGGACGGCGCGGCGGCGGCTTTGGTGACGGCGGAGGGCGGCGGGGTGGCGATCGACCGGCCCTTTTCGTTCAACCTGACGGATTCGGCGGAGCTGATCCGCTGGGACATTGGCGACAGCGGTTTCGTGATGCATCTGTCGGGTGAGGTGCCCGGGCGTATCCAGGCGGCGCTTAGCGATCCGCAGATCAGGCAGCGTATGTGGGGGAGTGACGATCCCGGCCTGATCGACGATTGGGCCGTGCATGCGGGCGGTCGGTCGATCCTGGATGCGGTGGAGCATGGGCTTGGGCTGGACGAAACCGCGCTGGCGCCCTCGCGGCGCGTGCTGGCCCGTTTCGGCAACATGTCCTCGTCCACGCTGATGTTCATATTGGGCGACATGCTGAGCCAGGCGCGGCGCGGGGTGGCGCTGGCCTTTGGGCCGGGGCTGGCGGCGGAAGGATTCCGGTTCGAAGGGATCGCATGATGCGCAGCGTACCAGCGCTGATCGTCGGCGGCGGGCCAGCCGGTGCGGCGGCGGCGATCATGCTCGGGCGGGCGGGCGTGACGGCGCATCTGGTCGATCGGCATGCCGGGCCGCATGATAGCGTCTGCGGCGGCTTTCTGGGCTGGGATGCGCTGGCGGAACTGGATGTTCTGGGTGTTGACGTGGCGGCTTTGGGAGCGCGGCCGATCGAGCGGCTGCGACTGGTGGCGGGTGAGCATCGTGTCGAACTGGCGCTGCCGCATCGGGCCGCGGGGCTGTCACGGCGGGTGCTGGATGAAGCGCTGATCGGGCTGGCGGAGGATGCCGGCGCGGTTCTCATGCGGGGGCGGGCGGTGCGGGCCGCCGATCCGGCGGGCCGGTCCGTTCGCTTCGACGATGGCGAGCAATGGGCGGGCGAGGCCTTGTTCCTCGCGACCGGCAAGCATGAGTTGCGGGGGCTTGCGCGTGATCTTGGCGGGCGGAAGGAGGCGCCTTCGGCCGGCTTGCGGGCGGTGTTGCCCGCCAGTGCGGTCCGCTCGCGCGATCTGGCTGGAATGATCGAGCTGCATCTGTTCGATGGGGGATATGCGGGACTGCTGTTGCAGGAGGATGGAACCGCAAATCTCTGCCTGTCCGTCGACCGGGAGCGGTTGGGGCAAGGCGTGACGCCGCTGATGGCGCAGATCATGGCGGAGGCGCCATGTCTCGCTGAACGGATGGAGGGTGACATCCCCGCAAATTTCGAGGCGGTTGCCGGTGTACCCTATGGTTGGCGGGCGGACAGCACATTGCCCGGCATCTTCCGCATGGGCGATCAGGGGGCGGTGATCGCCTCTTTGGCGGGGGATGGGATTGCCATCGCGCTCAGCAGCGGGATGAGCGCGGCGCAGGCCTATCTCAGCGGCGGCCCCGACGCGGCGATAGACTGGCAAAGGGACATGCGCCGCCGGAGCCGCCGCCCGCTGGGCGTGGCCGAGGCGCTGCGCCATGGCGCGGCGGGGCCGGTGGGGCGAGGGTTGCTGATGCAATTGCTGCGCTGGATGCCGGGGCTTGGCGCGCAGGCCGCGCTGCTTACCCGCATATCCGCTCGACACACAGGCGGAAGGAAAAGCGGCGCACGATCCGCACGTCATCCGGGTTGATGCCCGCCTGCGGCAACAGCGCCTCCCAGTCGCCGGGCCGGAAGGCGCGAGCGATGGAGAGCTGGCCATCCTCCCGCACGATGCGGTGGACGCGCAGCAGACGGGCCAGCAGGGGAAAGCCCCAATAGGCAAAGCCATGACGATGCAGGTCGCAGATCAGCCAGCCCATGCGCGCATTCGCCTCCATATGGCGCAGGAAGGTCATCAGTTGCGCGTCGGTCATATGATGCGTCACCTGACTGGAAATGATGAAGTCGAACCGTTCCGGCTGGTCGAGATAATCCCCGGCGCGATAGTCGATGCGGAGGTCCGGCGGGGTGGCATGGCGGGCCGCTGCAAGGCTTTTCTCGTTGAGGTCGACGCCGATCAGTTCGGCCTCGATCCCCCGTTTCCTGGCCCAGCGGGCGATGGCGCGCAAAATGTCGCCGTCTCCGAAGCCCACGTCGAGCAGCCGGAAATGCCGGGCCGAGCCGATGGCGCGGTTGAGGAAGGCGATGGCGGGCCAGGCGGTGAAGGTCCAGCGATTGACCCGGGCGAGGTCGTGCAGCACGCGCTCATAGATGGCCGGGTCCAGCCCCGGCGCGTCCATCTGTTCTTCCTGCCGCGATCGGATTGAAAGGTCGGCCATGATGCACTCCCTTCTTTCCTATCCTCATAGCATGGCAGGCTTGTTATTCTCGTGCCCAAAGAGGTGACGCCATGGGATATTTTTCCGCGCTCCTGTTGCTGGCGGCCGGTGCGCCATCGGCGGGTGTAGAGGGCTATTGGCTGACCGACGACCGGAAGGGTGTGGTGCGGATCGCGCCCTGCGCAGGGCAGATGTGCGGGCGGATCGTGCGGGTACTCAATAAGGGGCCTGACGTGCCGACGACCGACATCAACAATCCCGATCCGAAATTGCGTGGGCAGCCGATCCTGGGTTTGCTGACCTTATGGGGTTTCAATCGGGCTGGCGCGGCATGGAAGGGCGGGCGGGCCTATGATCCCAAATCGGGGCGAAGTTATCGGGCGACATTGGGATTGAACCCGGACGGGTCGCTCAAGGTGACGGGGTGCGTGTTGTTCATCTGCCAGTCGCAGCGTTGGACGCGGGTGCAATAGAGCGATTTCCAAGCGATCTGAATTGATCGCTGGTTAAGAAATCGCGGTAAAACAAAGGAATAGAGCGGTTGATCTGATGCAATCAGATCGCAAACCGCTATAGCGGACCGGCCTTCTCCCACAGGAAAATCCCATAGCGCATCGCCCCGGTGCGAAGCGCAAGGATCAGGCGCGGCAAGCTGAGGATGAAGCTGCGGTTCCGCGTCCTGGGGCTGAGCGCCAGCCGGCGGAGGGCGGGATCGCTGATCATGGCTCCGGCGAAGCGTCGCAGGCAGATCGTCCAGGTGCGGCGGACGCGGGCGCTGGCATCCTCAGAGTCGCGCAGGGAAAAGCCGGCATCGGCGGCCATGTTCACATAATCCGCCCGGCTGCCCATGCCGGGCAGCCGTCCCTCGCGGCAAATGGGTTCGAGCAGATGGCGGATTTCCCAGGCGCGCGCGCCCTCTCCCTCCAGCCAGGCGCAGACCACCAGCCGCCCGCCGGGGCGCAGCACGCGCGCCGCTTGCGCGAAGAAGCGCGCCTTGTCGACCATATGTTCCGAGCTTTCAATGGCATAGGCGCGATCGAAGCTGGCGTCGGGCAGGTCGTTGTGGAGCCAGTCCCGGCGCAGGCAGGTGAAGCGCGGCGAGGGGCGGGCATTGGCGATTTTTTCCTGCGCGGCGGAAAGGGTAAGGCCAATGATGCCGACATCATGCCGCGCCGCAATCCGTGCAGCGGTCGCGCCATAGCCGCAGCCTATGTCGCACAGCGTCTGTCCCGGTTCCAGCGCCAGCCGCGCTTCGACTTCCGCGACAAGGGCATCGGCCGCCTCCGCCGGGCTTTCCCGGCCGGTCCGCCAATAGCCATGATGCACATGCTCGCCCCATATCCGCCGATAGGCAAGGTCCAGTTCGTCATAATGAACCGCAACGTCCGCCGCGGTCGGGGGAAGCTTCGGCACGATCATGCGGCTTTATCGGTCGATTGGCCTTCGGTGGCAAACGGTTTTGGTGATACCTGCTCCGGCTTGCGCAGGAGTATCGGCTCTCAACCCGCTGCCGCCAGCAACCTCGCGCTGAGCGTGGGCCACTCCGTCATGTCCCAGCCTTCGGGGGTTTCGCGGGTCATGATCTGGTCCGCGCCGAAGCAGTTGGAAAGGTCGATATCCTCGCCCTTTTCGAAGGCGCGGTCGGCCAGCGAATAAAAGGGGCGGACCACGGGCAGGGTCAGATCGTCCCTGTTCTGCTCGACCACGATCGCCAGCCGATGCGAGCGCAGTCGCACCAGCGATCCGATCGGATAGATGCCCACGGCCCGCTGGAACGCCTGGAAAATCTCCGGGTCGTAGAGCGTCTGCGCCTCGTCCAGCATCAGCAGGGCGCGGGACGGGTCTTCGCCATGGCGGTGGATGCGGTTGGAAGTCATTGCGTCATAAGTGTCGCAGATCGCCGCCATGCGCGCGAACAGCCCGATCTCCTCGCCCTTCAGCCCATGGGGATAGCCGCTGCCGTCCAGCCGCTCATGATGATGCAGGCAGACGTCCAGCACCGCCTCGGGCATTTCGCCGCCCAGCGCCAGAAATTCATGCGCCAGCGTGGTGTGGCTTTTCACCACCTCCCATTCTTCGGGGGTGAGCGGGCTGTCCTTGTCCCAGGTTTCCTGCGGCACATGGCCCATGCCGACGTCCATCAGCAACCCGGCGAGCCCGGCCTGCTGCACCTCCTCCGGGGAGAGGCGGAGCTGCTGGGCCAGGCTGATCATCAGCGCGCAAACCGACAGGGCGTGGAGATAGAGATATTCATTCGTATTCTTGAGCCGCGTCACCGCCATGAAAGCATGGGGATTGCGCTGGATGGAGCTGGAAATCTCCTCGATCATCGGTTCTAGCTTCTTGAGCTTGATCGCGTTGCCCAGGCGGGAATCGTCGAAGATCTTCTGCATCGCGCGCACGGATTTGCGGGCCAGGCGGTTCGCATGGACCATCTCGGCCTTGGCTGGCAGCCTGTCTTTCGACAGCGGGTCGAACGGACGGCTGACGGGGGCGGGCGCCGCGCGCCGGGCGATCGTGGCTCCGGCCCGGCCGAACGGACGATCACGCGGGTCCGGAGCGCGGGAAGGAGCAGGCTCTTCCTTCGGCTTCAGATCGACGCCGCGGGACGTGTCGATCTGGACCCATTCGACCTTGCTGGCCTTCAGCGTTTCCAACTGATCGGCATCCTCCAGCAACATCTTGCTTTTCCAGAAGGGATGGGAAAACCACGACCCTTCCATCTTGTGCAGGAACATGCCCAACTCGACGTCCTGGGTACGGATTCTTTTCAACATTTTGCGGCCCCGAATAGAGGCTGCATCTCGCCCCCAAAGCCTTGCAAAAAGGTTAAAACGGGATCGTCGCGGCCCTTATCGCCAGCCCAGGCCAAGCGCCTTTTGCAAGGCGATATAGTCCGCCGTCATGGCCGCCGTCCCCTGCGAGAGCGTCTGTGCCGCCGACAGGCTCTGCCGTTCCGCGTCGAGAAGCTGGATGCGGGTGGCGGCGCCCGCCTCGAAGCGCTGGCGCATCAGCGCGGCGGTGCGGTCGGCCGAAGCCTTGGACCGGGCCGCGCTGGCGACGCTCAGCCGCCGGGCGCCGAAGCGGGACAGGGCGTCCTCGCTGTCGCGCAGGGCGGTGAGGACGGCCTGGCGATATTGGGCTGCAGCTTCGTCCTGCGCGCCCTTCGCCTGCTCGACGCGGGCGGCGTTACGGCCGAAATCGAGGAAGCTCCAGCTCAGGCGGGGCATGGCGATGGCTGCCAGTTGGTCGAGATCGACCAGATCGCCGGGGTTGGTGCCGCCGATACCGATCAGGCCCATGAAGCTGAGGCTGGGGAAGCGCGCCGCCTCCGCCACGCCGATTTTGGCGGTGGCGGCGGCGAACTGGCGCTCCGCCGCGCGGACATCGGGGCGGCGTTTGAGCAGCGCGGCGGGATCACCCACCGCGACCTCCGCCGGCGGCAGCGGCACGGCAGCGGGCGCCGTCAGCATCGCGTCGAGCGCGCCGGGCGCTTCCCCGGCGAGCGTCGCCAGCGCGTTCAGATAGGCGTCGCGCTCGGCGCTAAGCGGCAGCAGGGCGGCTTCGCCCTGCTCCACTTGGTTGCGCTGCTGCTCCAGCTCCAGTGCGGAGGCGGTGCCCTGGGCGTGGCGCTGTTCGGTCAGGCGCAGCATCTCGCGCTGGCGGGTGAGCGCCTCCTGCTCCAAGACGATGCGCTGCTGGCGGTCGCGCAGATTGACATAGGCCTGCGCGATTTCGGCCGTCAGGCTGACCTGCGCGTCCGCGACATTGGCTTGCGCCGCGTCAAACTGGGCGCGTGCCGCCTCGACCCCCCGCCGTTTGCCGCCCCACAGGTCGACCTCCCAACTGGCGTCGAAGCCCAGATTGTAGAAGTTGAGCGACTGGCTGCCGCCGCCGGACTGGTCGCTCTCATCGGAATTGCCAAGGTCGACACCGGGCAGAGTCGCGTGGACAAAAAGGGCGGAGGCATTGGCGCTGGGAAGGGCATTGGCGCGTTCCGAACGCAGCGAGGCGCGAGCCTGCCGGACCCGTGCTTCGGCCACCGCCACGCCCGGATTGGCCGCGAGCGCGCGGGTCTCCAGCGCATCCAGCACCGGATCGCCCAAGGCCGTCCACCATGCGGCTGCGGCTGGCGCTTGGGCGCGGGTGTCGTCGGGTGCCCGCGCGAATTGCGCGCCGGGGCTGACCGGCTTGGACGTTTCCGGTCCGCGATAATCCGGCCCGGCGGTGCAGGCGGCCAGGCTAAGCAGGGGGAAGGCAATCAAGGGGAAACGCATGGAAACCGGCCTCAATGCATCGCGACGGCTTGCCCATGGGGCAAGGGACGCAGGAACAGGACCAGCGGCAGCACGGCAATGATGCCGACCGCCAGCATCGTGAAAATATCGTTATAGGTCATCACCAGCGCCTCTTTCTGGATCGTGCCCGCCAACGACCGAAGGGCGGCTTCATGACCGCCCAGCGAATGACTGAGCCCGCCGATATAGTCCTGCACCTGGCCGCTATTGGCGCTCAGGCTTTCTTCCATGCGCCGGCTATGGAACCAGGTTCGCTGGTCCTGAATGGTGGCGATGCCCGCCAGCGCCAGCGATCCGCCCAGATTGCGGACCGCGTTGAACAGTCCGGCGGCGTCGCCCGCATCCTCACGCGGGACGGAAGCGATGGCGGCCTGATTGAGGAAGAGGAAGCCGAACACGCTGCCGACCCCGCGCAGCAATTGCGATTCGATGAAATCATGGCCGACCGCCTGGTTGGTCAGCACCGTGTCGATCCAGCAGCTCGTCGCCATGACGAGCAGCCCGGCGCCGACCGCGATGCGGATGTCCAGATGCCGGATCAGCAGCGGCGTCAGCGGCATCAGCATCAGGCTGGGAATGCCCGACAGCAGGACGATCCGGCCCGATTGCAGCGCGTCATAACCGGCGATCGCGGCCAGGAACTGCGGAATGACGAAGGCGGTGCCATAGAGCATCATGCCGATCACCAGCCCCATCATCGCGACCGCGCCGAACTGGCGGTCGAGCAGAAGCTTCAGCCGGATGACCGGCCTTTTCGCGAAATATTGGCCGGCGAACAACAGGATGAAGCCGATGCCCGAGACGATCGACATCAGGACGATTTCCCGGCTCTGGAACCATTGTTCGCGCTGCCCTTCCTCCAGCACGATGGTGAGGCCGCCCAGCCCCAGCGCCATGCCTGCAATGCCCAGCCAGTCGGCCTGCCAGAATTCGCTCAGCAGCGGCTTTTGATGCGGCATCGTCACCAGCAGCAGGGTGATCAGGATGATGCCCACCGGAAGGTTCAGGAAGAAGGCATAGTGCCAGCTTATATTCTCCGTCAGCCACCCGCCGACCAGCGGGCCCAGGACCGGACCAAGGATCGCGGTGACGCCGAACAGCGCATTGCCGATCGGCTGCTGCGAACGGGGCAGGCGCGTGGCGATGATCGTCATCGCCGTCGGGATCAGCGCGCCGCCGGTAAAGCCCTGGCCGACGCGGCCGATGATCATGGTGGTCAGATTGTCGGCCACGCCGCACAGCATCGAAAAGCCGGTGAACAGAAAAGCCGCGGCCAGCAGCAGGGTACGCAGCCCCAGCAGCCGTTCCAGCCACGCCGCCAGCGGGATGATGATGATTTCCGCGACCAGATAGGATGTCGCGATCCAGGTTCCCTCCGTGCCGCTGGCACCGATTTCGCCCTGGATCGTGGGCAGGGCCGAATTGACGATGGAAATATCAAGCGTCGCCATCATCGCGCCCAGGCTGCCCGCCGCGACCGCCAGCCAGGCGGCGGTGTCGGCGCGTTCCGGCATGGATGCCGGGGCCGAAGAGGCGGTAGCGGTCATTGGCCGATCCGCGCGTTATGCCGCTCCTGCTCCCGGCGGATTTGCGCCGCGGCGTCCTTGGCCGAACGGGTGTCGACGGACACTTCGACCGACATGCCGGGGACCAGCAGCTTGCGGGTTTCAGGGCCGGCGCTGACGGCGATGCGAACGGGGATGCGTTGGACGATCTTGGTGAAATTCCCCGTGGCGTTTTGGGGCGGCAGGACGGAGAATTGCGCGCCGGTGCCGGGCGCGATGCTCGCCACCCGGCCGGGCAGATCGACGCCGGGCAGCGCGTCCACCTCGATCCTCACGGGCTGGCCGACGCGCATCAGGCCTAACTGCGTTTCCTTGAAATTCGCCTCGACATAGAGGCTGGCCTTGGGAACCAGCGTCATCAGGCGGGCCGCCGCCTGCACGAACTGACCCTGCCGCACGCTCCTGTCACCGATCCGCCCATCGACGGCGGCGCGTAATATGGTGGCCTCCACGTCGGTATTGGCGGCGGATAGTTGGGCGCGCGCGGCCTCTCCCTGCGCCTGCGCTTGCCTGACCTGCGCTTCCAATGTGGCGACCCGCTTCTGCGCGCTGGCCAGCGTCGCCTGGGCGGCGGCAGCCCTGGCTCTCGCCTGCACCGCTAGATTTTGAAGCTCCGACAAGCGCTCGCGGGTTTCGGCGCCGCTGGCCGCCAGCGGGCGATAGCGCTCCACTTCGCTCGCGGCGAAGGCGGCGTTGGCCTTGGCGGCGCTCAACTCTGCGTCCGCCTGGTCGATGGCGGCGCGCTGCTCAGCGATCTGGGCTGTCACCCCGGCGACATTGGCCTTGGCCACGTCGATCTGCGCCACGGACTGGGCCGCCTGCGCCCGATAATCGCGCGGGTCGATCTGCACCAGCGGCTGCCCGGCCTTCACATCCTGATTCTCATCGACGAAGACGCGGTCGACATAGCCCGAAACCTTCGGCGCGACGGTGATCGAATCGGTCTGGATATAGGCGTCGTTGGTCGATTCCTGAAATTTGCCGAAGCTTTCGAAGCGGATGAACCACAGCACGCCGCCAACGATCAGCGCCAACGCCCCCAGCAACAGGATCAGGCGGACGCGCGGGTTTTTGAGCGGGGAGGAACGGCGCTGGCCCGAGTCGTCGGCATATGCGGAGGAAGAGGCCATATCGTCTGAACTCATGAAAAAACCGCTGATCTCAATCCTGCTTCCTATGCTCGCTCTTGCACTATGGCGCAATACCATTTATTGAGGAACCTCATGGATATCTCCGACGAGCAGCTACTGACGGACCTGTTTCGCGTCATCACGCTGATGCGCCGTTTCTTCGACCGGGCGATGACGGAGCAGGGCGCTTCGCTGGCGCAGACAAAGGTTCTGATGTGCATAAAGGAGCTGCCGGGAACGGCGCGGGCGGCGGATATTGCCGAAATAATGGGGATTGCGCCGCGAACGGTGACGGAGGCGCTGGACGGGCTGGAGCGCGATGGGCTGATTCAACGGATGCCGGATAGGGAAGATCGGCGGGTCAAGCGGCTGACCATCACCCCCGCAGGGGAGGCCGCGGTGGCCGTGACTGAACCCCTGCGCCGTCAGCTCGGGGCACAGGCATTGGGCGCCTTGAACGCGTCCGAGCGGGAGCATTTTCATGCTGCGCTGCAAAAATTGCTGAAGAGGATGGCGAACGGCTGACCTTTTGATTCGCGCCATTTTCTCTGTTATTATCGCCCGGTCGACCGGCATAAGCCCGGCGGCAGGGGAGTGTGTGATGGAGCGTATGCATTACAGCATGTGTCAATGCAGCATCGGGCTGCTGACCTTGTGCAGCGCGTCGGCCTTGGCGTTGACCGGCACGCTTTACCTCCTGCTCAACTGATTCGCTCTTGCCACGAGCGTCCGAATGGGCGCGCCGCATCCGTTGAACGCGGCACGCCCTGTAAGAATCAATCCTTTTCGATCTGGCTCACATCGCGCACCGCACCGCGCGCGGCATTGGTCGTGAGCGCCGCATAGGCGCGCAGCGCGGGGGAGACGTTGCGCTTGCGGCCGAGCGGCTTCCAGGCCTTGACGCCGCGTGCTTCCATCTCCGCCTTGCGCGTCGCGATGACCGCGTCGTCCAGGTCCAGCTTGATGACGCGGTTGGGGATGTCGATGACGATCGGGTCGCCTGTCGCAACCAGCGCGATCAGTCCGCCTTCCGCCGCTTCGGGCGAGACATGGCCGATGGAAAGGCCCGACGTGCCGCCCGAAAAGCGCCCGTCGGTGATCAGCGCGCAGGCTTTGCCCAGCCCCTTCGACTTGAGATAACTGGTAGGGTAGAGCATTTCCTGCATGCCGGGGCCGCCCTTCGGCCCTTCATAGCGGATGACGACGACGTCGCCCGCCTTGACCTCATTGCCCAATATGCCCGCGACCGCCGCGTCCTGGCTTTCATAGACGCGGGCCGTGCCGTGGAAGGTCAGGATCGATTCGTCCACGCCAGCCGTCTTCACGATGCAGCCTTCGGGCGCGATATTGCCGTACAGAACCGCGAGGCCGCCATCCTTGGAGAAGGGGTGCTCCGCGCTGCGGATGACGCCGTTTTCGCGGTCGGTGTCCAGTTCCTCCCAACGGGCATTCTGGCTGAACGCCTGGGTGGTGCGGACGCCGCCGGGGGCCGCGCGGAAGAAATTGCGGACCTCTTCGCTATTGGTGCGGCCAATGTCCCAGCGGTTGAGCGCGTCGCCCAGCGTTGGCGCATGAACGGTCGGCAGGCTGGCGTCGATCAGGTCGGCGCGCTCCAGCTCGCCCAGGATCGACATGATACCGCCGGCGCGGTGGACATCCTCCATATGGACGTCCTGCTTGGCGGGCGCGACCTTGCAGAGGCAGGGGACGCGGCGCGACAGCCGGTCGATGTCCGCCATGGTGAAGTCCACCCCGCCTTCATAGGCGGCGGCCAACAGGTGCAGCACTGTGTTGGTCGAACCGCCCATGGCGATATCGAGGCTCATGGCGTTTTCGAACGCGGCAAAGCTGGCGATGTTGCGGGGAAGGGCGGAGGCGTCTTCCTGTTCATACCAGCGCTTAGCGAGGTCGACGATGGTGCGGCCCGCCTCCAGGAACAGCTTTTCGCGGTCGGCATGGGTGGCCAGCGTCGAGCCATTGCCCGGCAGCGACAGGCCCAAAGCTTCGGTCAGGCAGTTCATCGAGTTGGCGGTGAACATGCCCGAGCAGCTGCCGCAGGTCGGGCAGGCGGCCTGCTCGATCGTCTTCACTTCCTCGTCGGTGTAATTTTCGTCCGCCGCGACGACCATGGCGTCGACCAGATCGAGCGCGACCGTCTTGCCGCGCAGCACGGTCTTGCCCGCTTCCATCGGCCCGCCGGACACGAAGATGGTCGGGATGTTGAGCCGCATGGAGGCCATCAACATGCCGGGCGTGATCTTGTCGCAGTTGGAAATGCACAGCAGCGCGTCGGCGCAATGGGCATTGACCATATATTCGACGCTGTCCGCGATCAGATCGCGGCTGGGCAGCGAATAGAGCATGCCGTCATGGCCCATGGCGATGCCGTCGTCGACCGCGATGGTGTTGAATTCCTTGGCGACGCCGCCTGCCGCCTCGATCTCGCGAGCGACGAGCTGGCCGAGATCTTTCAGATGCACATGCCCCGGCACGAATTGGGTGAAGCTGTTGGCGATGGCGATGATCGGCTTGCCGAAATCCTCGTCCTTCATGCCGGTGGCGCGCCACAGGCCGCGCGCGCCCGCCATGTTGCGGCCATGGGTGCTGGTGCGTGAACGATAATGGGGCATGATATTTCCTCAATTCCTCTCGGAAGCTCTCTACGCTTTTGCACGCAGGTTGTGAAATATATTGAAAGCGTTCAATAAGGTCGTATTACGAATAAGTGATGGACCTGCGGCAACTCAATCACTTCCTTGCCGTCGCGGAGGAATTGCATTTCGGTCGGGCTGCGGAACGGCTGGGCATGACGCAGCCGCCGCTCAGCCAGTCGATCATGGCGCTGGAACGCGAACTGGGGGCGCCGCTCTTTACGCGGACCAAGCGCCATGTCGCGCTCACCTCTTTTGGCGAGCAATGGCTGGCGCATGTCCGCCCGGCGGTGGGTGCGATCGCGGACCTCGCCCCCATGGCGCGGCGCCTGCGGGAAGGGACGGCGGGACGGCTGGCGCTGTCCTTCGTCAGTTCCGCCGATTACAGCATCCTGCCGTCGCTGGTCCGGCGCTATTCCATCGCCTTTCCCGATGTCGAGATGACATTGGCCGAGGCCACCAGCGATGTTCAGATCGAGGCGCTGGTCGAAGGGCGGATCGATGCCGGTATCCTGATCCCTCCGGCTTCGGGCCTGCCGTCGGTGATCGATTACCGGCCGCTGCTCCGGGAGCCTTTGGTCGCGGCCGTGCCGGAAGCCTGGGTCGCGGAGGGAGTCCTCGACATGGAACAGGGCAAGCTGGCGGGCGAAAGCTGGCTGGACCAGCCGCTGCTGCTCTTTCCGCGCCATGTATCTCCGACTTTTCACGACCTGGTTCTCGACCATTATCGGGCCAAGGGGCGGACACCGCATATCCGCCAGCGGGCGATCCAGATGCAGACCATCATCAGCCTGGTTTCGGCGGAAATGGGCATGGCGCTGGTGCCGGCCTCGCTCCAGAATCTGGCGCGGACCGGCGTGCGTTACCTGCCGCTGGCCGACGCCGTGCCGGTTCTGGAAACCGGGCTGGCCTGGCGTCGCGCGGATGAGGAGCCGACGCTGCGCGCGCTTTTACGGATCGCCTTGAAAGCGTGATCCCGCGCCGGCGGAAATCCAACTCCCCTAAGTCGCTCCGGGTGGAGCGCTCAGGGGATGGATTGCCTTAGGCGCAGCTTGGTGCCCCGCCTTTACGGGCATGACATGGATGTCAGCGCACCACGGCCCGCGTGTACAAATGCCAGGTCGCATATCCCAGCACCGGCAGCACCACCGCAAGACCCACCAGCGCGGGGAGCGAGCCAAGCACCAGCAACGCCACGACGATCAGACCCCAGGCCGCGACCGTCACCGGATTATGCCAAGCCACACGACAGGATGTCCGCAGCGCGACACCCCAACTGACCGGCTTGTCGACCGCCATGGGGAAGGAGACGACGCTGACTGCCAGCGTCAGCAGGGCAAAGCAGAAGCCCGCCAGATTGCCGAGCACGATCATCTGCAAGCCTTCGGACGTGCCGAACACCGCGGAGAAGAAAGCGCCCACGGAGGCGGTCGACCCGGGTATATTTTCCAGCGTCACATGATAGATGAACCAGGCCGTCGCCATCCATGCCATGAACAGCAACGCCAGCACGCAGGTCAGGTCGAACAGGGCAGAGCCGCCCGGTTTGCGGATCACGTCCAGGAAATGGCGCCAGCGGGCATCCAGTCCCGCCTCGCGTCGCCGGGCCAGTTCGTAGAAACCACTGGCGAAAGCCGGTCCCAGCAGGATCGCACCGGCCACCAGGGGAAAGATCAGCGGCAGGATCGACATCTGGCCGGCCGACATAATCGCCAGCGCGACGATGACCGGATAGATGAAGCCGATGAACACCAGATCGCCCCTCTTGGCGAGGAAATCGTCCCAGCCCTGACGCAGGGCGATACGCAGATCGTCGAAACCGATAGTGCGGATGGAAATATCTTGCCCCGCGGACGCCGCCTGGGACGGGTGAGCAATTGCCATGGTTCGCCCTCCTGACCGAACGCCATAATGCGCTTTGCTCTGCTTTGGTCCTCTGTCGGGACATGCGCGCCTTTTCGGGGCGAGCATCTCTCGGCATGAGGGAGCGCCTCATGGCCAATGATGTCATCCTACACCGGGAATGCGGGGGCCGCCAGCCCTTTGATGTCAGGACCGTGTCTCGCATGAAACTGAGCAACATCCGGGATATATTGGCGGTTGCCGAAGCCGCAAGCTCGGCATCACGCAGCCATCGATGAGCCGCAGCATTCGCGACACTGAAAGCGAACTCGGCGTGTCACTGTTCACCCGCCATGGCCATGGCGTGACCTTGACGCGCATGGGCCAGGTCTTCGTGCAGCATGCGACGGCCATCCAGTCCGAAATCCGTCATATTTTCGAAGCGATCGAACAGGAGAAGGGCGAGGCGACCGGCCAGATTTCGGTGGCGATGTCGACTGCGGCAACGATCGCGCTGATGCCCACGATGTTGCGCACATTTCAGGCGGAATATCCGAAGATTGTTTTGAAATTCGCCGAGAGCCTGCTTTTCGCTCCGATCGAACCTCAAATACTGTCGGGCGAAATCGACTTCTATGTTGGCCCGGTCCATGATTTTCCGGTCAAGTCGCCGCTTTTGATCGAGAAGCTGTTCGATAATCGCTTCGACCTTATAGGCCGAAAGGGGCATCCGCTGGCCAATGCGAAGACGCTGCACGAAATGAAGGATGCCCGTTGGATTCGTCCCCTGTTCGCGGATCACCGGAAAAATCCGGAATTTGACGCGATGTTCGCCCGGCCGGAGCTGCCGTTGCCGGAAATCGCCGTCCACATGCATTCCTGCGCTTCAAGGCATCCCTGAATTTGCTGCCCGAATAGCTGCCATCATCAAACAGGTGGCGTAGCCAAGGGAAGCGTCTCAAGGTCTCTGCGTGCACCGATCTTCGGGAAACGATGCCAAGCATGCACAATTGCGGCATTGAATTTAACATAATCCTTATTATCGAACTATCGGATTGTAAGCGCCGGATAGAAATGACACCCCTCTGCTGAATAGAAATGACACCCTTGGGCGTCCTTAGCAGAGCTCGGTGGCATGGTCCTCCTGGCAGTTCGGGAGGACGCGCTTATGACGGTGGTGGCGATGAGCCATGGCGAGCTTTCGCGGTTTGACACATTGATGCGCGTGGAGCGCGGCGCGCTTCGGGTTGAGGATGCGGTCACGCTGCTGGGCTTGAAGCGCCGGCAGATTTTCCGATTGTTGGAACGTCTGCGCGCCGAAGGCGCTTCAGGCCTGGTGTCGCGCAAGCGTGGTCGGCCGAGCAACCGGCGTCACAGCGATGCCTTTCGCGAGCGCGTCCTTACGATCGTCCGCACGCATTATGCGGATTTCGGACCGACCTTGGCCCGAGAATATCTGGCGGAACGTCACGACATTTCGGTGGGCTGTGAGACGCTGCGGCAGATGATGATCGAGGCGGGAATCTGGCAGGATCGCGCCGCCCGTCGTTCTCGCCCCTATCAACCGCGTCACCGGCGGGACTGTCGTGGGGAGCTGGTCCAGATTGACGGTTCGAAGCATGATTGGTTCGAGGAGCGTGGCCCGAAATGCACGCTGCTCGTCTACATTGACGACGCGACCAGCGAGCTGCTGCATCTCCAGATGGTCGAGAGCGAAAGCACCTTTTCCTATATGGAAGCGACGCGCGAGTATATCGAGCGGCACGGCAAGCCGGTGGCCTTTTATTCCGACAAGCACTCGGTCTTCCGCAACGCCAAGGCGACGGCGAAGGGCGATGGCATGACGCATTTCGGCCGCGCGCTGGATGCGCTGAACATCGAGATCATCTGCGCCAACTCGCCACAGGCCAAAGGCCGGGTCGAACGAGCCAACGGCACATTGCAGGACCGGCTGGTCAAGGCGATGCGGCTGGAGGGCATCTCGTCGATCGAAGAAGCGAACGTCTTTCTGCCAAGCTATATGGTTCGGCACAATCGGCGCTTTGCCCGCCCAGCGGCAGACAGTCGTGATCTGCATCGCCCTCTGGCACCGCAGGACGATCTACGCGCGATCATGGTCTGGCGCGAAAAGCGGAAGATTTCAAAGGCACTGACGCTGCATTACAACAAGGTTCTGTTCATTCTGGAGCCTACTGCGATCAGCAAGGCTCTGGTAGGTAAGCGTGTCCACATCTGCGAATATCCTGACGGCAAGATCGAGATCCGTCATGAGGGGCAGGTCCTTCCCTATCGCCTGTTCGACAAGATGCCCCGGATCAATCAACCGGCCATTGTCGACAACAAGCATCTGGACGCAGCGCTGCTGCTGGCGAAGCAGATCCAGGCGATTGCGCCGCATCACCGGCAGCGCAACAATAATGCCCCTGCCCGCCGTGATCAGCCCGCCCATCTCTTTCCCGAGCCCGAAGCGCCGGTAAAGGTTGATCGCCGTCGCCTGGGCGGCCCAAAACTCAAGCGCGGTCCACGGCTCAGCCGGGCCGAGCTGCAAGCGCGCGGCACGCTGGAGTTTGTGAAAGTCCGCTGAGACTGTTCGACCGGTTTTGACCGAGCCCGCTGCCTGCGCAGCGGGTCCATGCCCTTCTCCTCCATGTCACGCCATCAGCAGGGTCTGCGCTGCGCTAAGCCGATGGCTCCACGCAGCCCCTGCTGTCCTCAAAGGGTGTCATTTCTATCGGGGACAGAAAGTGTCTTCTCTATCCGGCAGGAACACGGATGCCTGGCGGTGGATTTAGATCGAAATACGAAATCCTAGTATTTATAGGGGTTTGATCCCCTTTCCAGGAAGGCACGCGATGAACGGCTGTCAGCATCTGGGTTTAGACGAGCGGCGGTACATTTATCGGTTGGTGGCGCCCTGGGTACATCGGGCTCCTATCGGACAAGGTGGTTGATCGCCTTAACCGGACGCCTCGCAAATCGCCATTCTCAAGGCCGGATAGATTTTGCCATCCAGGGTGGGGCGTGTCGCCGACCAGATTCCTCAAACTCGTCGCCATCGACACGCCGTTCATTCAGGGCGGCATGCACCTAGCCGAACTCGCGTCCGTGTCTCCAATACCGGCGGCCTGGGGGTGATCACCGGCCTCATCTAGCGCACGGCTGAAGCGCTTGCCAATGAGATTTCCACAACAAAATCCACTCCAACGTCAGTTAATGGCGTTGGAGTGCCCGCTTGACCTCGGGCGTGATCGTATAAACCGCCTCTCGCTGCGCACCACGATTGAGATGGTCGATCCGGTAGCCCTGATAATGACGGCGAAGGAGTCCAGCGCGGACCAGGTCCGAGACAACCCTGCTCACATTCGTCCGACCGGACCGTAATATCCGCGACTGGACTTCCGCTTCAAGCCGCCGTTCCATTTCTTCCGGATCGTCTGCACTGTCCGCATTCGACACCAGTCCAGAGCGGACGGCTTCGATCATCGCGCGACGCCGGCAATCCCGGTGCGCCAGCGGCGCCAGCGCCTGGCAAAGCCAGTCACGGACAGGCACCCTCCCCTTCGCGCTCCGGACATAAGGTCCAACGCTGCCATCGTTGCCCGCTTCCTGGGCGATCAGTTTGAGAACCAACAATGCATAGCGAGGACGCTTCGACACGATCGAAATCCGCTCGACCAGGTCGGGGAGTTCGGCCGCCACCATCCGTGGCATCTGCGGTTGCTCGAAAAGATCAGGTTGATAGAACATATCAGGAATCTAGCACATGCTGAGTCTCTGTGAATCCCCCTTTGCAGCCGCTTCTAACAAAAAGCACGGATGACACTTTACCGAGCCGGAGCGAGGGTTTTCGGGGCAAATGCCGTTTTCCGGCCAGCCATTTTCTGTCCTACGCATCGCACTCTAACAGAGGAAGCATATGCCAAAGGCCAGAAAGTGTCGCTGAACGGTTTTCCAAGTCCCAGCATCGAAGAAGCTGATGTTCACGCCCGGTAAGGCGGTGAAGGACCAGCCGAATGGTTGAAGCAAGAGGCGCCGCTGATTCCAGTCAGTGGAACCCTATCCTGCAAAGATTCACTCGTGACACTTTAGCGCGAACCGGTAAAGTGTCGCAGATGACATTCGCGAACTGCTCGTTTCGCTCCTGTGCCTTCCCAGAAGCACGGAATCGCTCAACGGCAAGTGCACTTCAAGCCCCTGGTACGCCCAAAATCCGCGCCTCATCCCTGATCCGCCCCGCTTGCGCCGGATTGGCCGCCTTGGCCTCCTGATAAGCTGCACCCGCCTTTGCCGTTTCGCCCAGCGTCATTCGGCTGCGCATCAGCATGATCCACCCGTCGACATTGGCTGGATTGGCCTTCAGCTTCGCCTCAAGCCCGGAAACCATCCCCTCGACCATCGCATCCTGCTGCCCTTTGGGAAGTTGCGCCGCCGCCTGCATCTGCTCCCGGCTCGGCCCCGGAATCGCCGCCGCCGCGACCGACATGCCATCACTCATTGGCGGGTGCGGTGCGACAGGCTTTACTGCCGCCAGCCGCTCGGCAACGTCGATCTTGTTAATCTTCCCCACCTGCTCGATGGTCCGGCGCAGATCGGCCTCCCACGGCGCGCCCGGCGGCGTATCGCGCAGCAGCGCCAGCCAATCGCGGATCGCGCCTTCATGATCCTTGGCCAGATCCCTGCGCACCGCCAGGAAATAGCGTGCCCGCGGCTCCTTCGGGTCAAGCGCGATCGCCTTGTCGAAAGCGTCGGAAGCCTCCTTGGGCATGGGATCATGCTCGCTCGCCATCACCGCGGCTTCGCCCAACGATGACCAGAAGGTCGCATTGCCCGGCACCAGCTTCGTCGCATGGCGATAGGCGCGCAGCGCATCGGCATGGCGCCCGCCTTCGAAATAGGCCCAGCCCAGCCTCTGCCAGCCTTCGGCGTCGTTGGGATTGGCGCCGACCCGGTCCTGAAGCGCGCGAATGACCGCTTCCGGATCGTTCGCCTGATCGCCCGTCAGCGTTGGTGGAGCAGCGGGCGCTTTCGCCTCGTCGGGCCTGTGCGTCATATTATAGCCGATCGACACGGCGGCAATGCCGACTGCGCCCATCAACACGACACGCCCCCAACTCCAACCCATTATTCTTTCACTCCCCGGCTTATCTCCGCCGATCCTCTCTAGCGTGACGCTGCGGAAATGATAGAGTGCCGTCCGGTACAGGCATCCGGTAAGATCCGGAGCACAGGGGTATTTTGGGGGATAATCATTGACTGACCGCGTGCGTATCGCGATCGTCGGATCGGGGCCGGCGGGGCTGAGTGCGGCTGCGCGCGCCGCGCAACTGGGGCTTTCCCACCTGCTGATAGAGAAGACGGACCATCTGTCCGACACCATCTTCAAATATCAGAAGGGCAAGCATGTGATGGCCACGCCCAGCCAGCTCGTGCTCCGTTCCGACTGCGATTTCGAGGCAGGGAAGCGCGAATCGATTCTCGACCGCTGGAACGCGCAGGCGGCCGAACAGGGCGTCAACGTCGCCTATCAGGCGGAGGTGAAGGCGATTACCGGCACGGGCGATCCCATCCCCGGCAGCATCCAGAAGATCGTCGAGCGCAAGCGTGACGGCACGACCGATACCAAGGAAATGCAGCGCCTCGCCCCGCCCTATCGCCTGACGCTGAGCGACGGCCGCGAGGTCATAGCCGACGCTGTGATCATGGCGATCGGCACGCAGGGCAACCCCAATCTGATGCGCGTGCCCGGCGCCGATCTGCCTCATGTCCAATATCAACTGGACGATCCAGCCGCTTATAATGACGAGCATATTTTCGTCGTCGGCACCGGCGATGCGGGCATCGAAAACGCCCTCGGCCTCGCCGCCGACGAGGCGCAGGGCAATGCCGTCACCATCCTCAACCGCTCGACCGAATTCGCCAGCGCCAAGGCGGCAAATGTCAAGGCGCTGATGACCGCCGCCGAAACGGGCCGCCTCTCCATCATGACGGAGGCGACGACGGCCAAGATCGAGCCGGGGTTCATCACACTCGACAGCCGCGACGGCGAGGTGAAGCTGAAATGCGACCGCATCATTGCGCGCATGGGCTCCGCCCCGCCCCGCGCCTTCGTGGAAAGCTGCGGCATCGAGTTCACCAGCGGCGACCGGCTGGCCTTTCCCAAGCTGTCGCCGGTCTTTGAAAGCACCGCGCCCGGCATCTTCGTCATCGGCGCGCTGGCAGGCTATCCGCTGATCAAGCATTGCATGAACCAGGGCTATGACGTCGTCGAGTTCATCAATGGCAATCGGGATCTGAAACCTGCCGACGAACCGATCCTGGCCGCCAAATTCGCAGGCCTGCCGGAAAAGAAGAGCGTCGCGGAGTGGCTGGAGTTCCTCCGCAGCAACGTCTCTATCCTGGAAGGTCTCTCGCCGCTCCAGATGCGCGAGTTCATGCTCGACAGCGAAGTGCGCCCCTATCGCAAGGGCGATCTGATCTTCGAGCGATATGATTCCGGCTCATCCCTTTTCGGTGTGGCGCAGGGCCAGGCGCTGGTGGAGGTCAGCCCTACGCTCGACGTCCCCATCGACCGGGGCTCGATCTTCGGGGAGGTCGGCCTGATCTCCGGCCGCCGCCGTGGCGCCACGGTCCGCGCGGGCGCGGATTCGATCATGGTGGAAGTGTCGCGCACGGCGGCGCTGAAGCTCATGTCCTCCAACCCGCCGGCCAAGCGCGCCATCACCCGCATCTCGACCGAACGGCAATTGCTGCAACTCTTCGGCGCGGGCCTAACTCCGGCGGACCTCAGCGAAGTTCTCGACACGGCGGAAATCCAGACGGTCAAGGCGGGCGAGCATGTCATCACCGAAGGCGACCTGGGCAACGACATCTATGTGATTCGCGTCGGCTCCATGATCGTGGAGAAGAAGATCGGCGGGAAGAATGTCTTCCTATCCTATCTTCCCGCCGGCAGCTATGTGGGCGAAATGGCGCTGATCACTGGCGGCCCGCGCACCGCCACAGTCAAGGCGACCGTCAAGTCCGAAGTCATCAAGCTGCAAGGCGAGGCCTTCGCCCGGCTGATGGCGGCCAAGCCTGCCTTGCTGGAGCGCGCGCGCCGCGACATGGCCTCCCGGCAGGACGTCAACGCCTTCATCGAAAGCCGCAAGGATAGTTTCTCCACCGTTGTCGACATGTATTCGGAGACGGCGAAATTCCTGATCGACAACGGCATTGGCGAAGCGACCGACGTACTGCTGATCGACGAGCATCTGTGCGTCGGCTGCGACAATTGCGAAAAGGCCTGCGCCGACAGCCATGACGGCCTCTCCCGCCTCGACCGGGAAGCAGGACGCACCTACGCCCATCTCCACGTTCCGACGAGCTGCCGCCATTGCGAGCATCCGCACTGCATGGCCGACTGCCCGCCAAACGCCATCCATCGCGGCCCGGACGGCGAGGTTTTCATCGACGACACCTGCATCGGCTGCGGCAATTGCCAGCGCAACTGCCCCTATGGCGTGATCCGCATGGACAGCGTACCGCCCAAGAAGCCGGGACTGCTGAGCTGGATGTTCCTGGGTGCAGGCCCGGGTCCTGGCGAACCATCCAAGAAATGGCGGTACAAGAACGCTGAACCCGGCGTCGAGAAGCCCAAAAGAGCGATCAAATGCGATATGTGTTCCGGAATTGACGGCGGCCCCGCCTGCGTGCGCGCCTGCCCCACCGGCGCCGCGATCCGCGTCGCGCCGGAAGATTTCCTGACCGTCGCCCGCCTCGATGAGGAGGCGCGCTGATGGCCACGCGCGCGCCTGTCCGTACCCGCCGTGCCAAGGGCGAAGTGCTGCACGACGGTTTCCTGCGCCATGCCGGTTTCCGCTGGCTGAAGATCGCCACGCTGATCTGCGTTTTATCGATCGCCAGCTATATGCTGGTGGATGTCACCCCGCATCATAATGGCGGCAGTTGGTACGGCTATACCATGGGCACGATCGGCGTGCTGCTGATCCTGTGGCTGACGCTGCTCGGCTTGCGCAAGCGGGCGATGACGCGGGGCCGCTGGTCGCTCAAGGCCTGGACCTCCGCCCATGTCTATCTCGGCATCAGCCTGATCGTCATCGCCACGCTGCACACGGGGTTCCAGCTCGGATGGAATGTCCATACGCTGGCCTATGTTCTGATGATGCTGGTGATTTTTTCCGGTTTGTTCGGCATCACCGTCTATGCGACCCTGCCCGCCGCGCTCAGCAACAATCGCGCCGAAATGACCCAGGTGCAGATGCTGGACGCCGTGCGCGCCATCGACCGGCAACTGCACGATGCCGCCCAGCCCCTGCCCCACGACAAGGCCGCCCTGGTGCGCCAGTCGCTGGAGCAGGATCCGTTCGGCGGCAGCCTGATCGCCCGCCTGTCTGGCCGTTACCCCCGCTGCGCCACGGCCAGGGCACAGGCGGCGTTACGTTATTGGACCGGGGACAAGCCCGACACCGGCAACGATCCGCTGGAACGCATCGACGCCCTGCTGGAACGCAAGCAGGCGATGCTGGCGCGGCTGCGGCGGCATCTGAGATTGAAAGCGCTGCTGGAAATCTGGCTCTACGTCCATGTGCCCGCCACCTTTGCCCTGCTGGCCGCGCTGACCGCGCATATCGTCAGCGTCTTCTTCTACTGGTGAGCATGAGATGAGCTTCCTAGTCCGTCAGATCAGCCTCACCGCCGATGGCCGCGAAATCGTCCGCGCCGCGACCTTGCCCAAGCCCCAGCTTTCGCTGGGCCGCGCGGCGGAGAATGACATCCACCTCCCCGACCTCGCGCTGGAGCCGGACCACGCCCGGATAGAGCAGGTCGACGAACGCACCATCCGCGTCCGCGCCACCGGCACGCTGGGTTTCGATCTTGAAGGCCGCACCGTCCTGCGGGCCGAAATCCACCCTGCCAACGGCGCGGAACTGCGCTTCGGCGGCCATCGCATCACCGTGTCGCAGGGGGAGGATGGCGCGACCATCCTCTCCATCCGCCGTGTCGACGCCGTGTCGGAGGCTTCGGAGGAAAAGGAGGAGACCAAGGTTTTCTCCTTGCGCGGCCTGCTGCCGGGCAAGCGGTTGACGGCCTGGGGCATGGCGCTGGCGATCCTGATCGGCTTTCTCGCTATCCCGATCTGGAGCTATGCCGGCCGCCCGGCGAACGACACGCGCAGCATCTACAAAATGGTGGGCGACAAGGCCTGGTCGTCGGGTCCGCTCAGTCAGGCGCACCATGCGCTCGAAGGCCGCTGCGAAACCTGCCATCAGAAGGCTTTCGTCTCGGTCCGCGATTCTGCCTGCCAGACCTGTCACAAGGACGTGCACGACCACGCGCCAGCCGCCCGCATCGCCATGGCGCGCGCCGAACCGGGCCTTGGCGGCAAATTGCTGGCAGGAGTCGCATCGGCTTTCGGCAAGCCGCCCGAGGGCGCCTGCGTCGACTGCCACCGCGAACATGAAGGCGCAGGCCCGATGCAGCCCGCCCCGCAAGCCTTCTGTACCGACTGCCACGGCACATTGAAGGATCGCCTGAAGGATAGCAAACTCGGCAATGCCGCTGATTTCGGCACCAGCCATCCGCAATTCTCGGCCCTGGTCCAGACTGTGCCGGGCAGGCATCCCCGCTTCTCCTACGCCTCACTCGACGGCAAACCCATGGACGATAGCGGCCTCAAATTCCCGCACGACATGCATTTGTCCGCAACCGGCGGCGTCGCCAAAATGGCACGGACGATGAAGACGCAATATGGTTTCGGTGACACTCTCGCGTGCAAGGATTGCCACAAGCCGACCGCCGATGGCGTCCGCTTCCTGCCGGTCAATATGGAGCGCGATTGCCAGATGTGCCACAGCCTTGCCTTCGAGACGATCGGCGGCACATTGCGTACGCTGCGCCACGGCCGCCCCGATCAGGTGATCGCGGACCTGCGCGCCTATTACCGCTCGACCGGCCCGGCCCAACCCATCGCTCTGGGCGGCATAGCCCGGCGGCGGCCCGGCAACTATGCGCAGGGCCAGATCTACCATGCCTATTTCGGCGCGGTGGCGGCCCGGCCTTCGCGCGCGGACGAGGCCGTTCGCGCGGCCTTCTCCAAGGGCGGCGCCTGCTACGACTGTCATACGGTCACGCCGCCCGGCGCGGACGGCAATGCGAACTGGCAGGTTCTGCCGGTGCATCAGCCGATGCGCTATATGATGAACGGCTGGTTCGACCATGCCGCGCACCGCACGGAAAAATGCGAAAGCTGCCACGCCGCGCCGAAATCGCATGACGCCAAACAATTGCTGCTGCCGGGTATCGACAGTTGCCGCACCTGCCATGGCGGGGAAAAGGCAAAGGCGGACGTGCCGTCGGGCTGCGCCATGTGCCATAGCTATCATGTCGGTGACGGCGCCCCATGGATGCCCGCCGACCGCTCGGTTAAAAGGGATGGGGCAGACAGGCCGAAGGAACTCGACCGCCTCAGTCCACAACGTGCTCCAGGAACGGGCCGCGAAATATAAAGGGGGAGCAAAGGCCATGCTGATCGCGCAGGTCACGGACATCCATCTGGGGTTCGATCCCGACAATCCCGCGGAGTTCAACCGCAAGCGGCTGGACCAGGTGCTTCGGGCCTTGAACGACGGCCCGAACCGGCCCGACCTGCTGCTGGCGACCGGCGACCTGACCGATCGGGGAGACGCCGACAGCTATCGCCGCCTTGCCAATGCCTTCAGCCAGTGCGATTTTCCGGTCTGGCCTTGTATGGGCAATCATGACGGCCGGGCCAATTTCGCCCAGCATTTCCCGCACATTCCGCAGGAAGACGGCTTCGTCCATTATGTGATCCCGCTGGAGGGACGGCGGATCATCATGCTCGACACGCTGGAGCCAGATCGCCACGGCGGCGCCTTTTGCGAGCGCCGCGCGGCGTGGCTCGCCGCCCGGCTGGACGAGGATGCCGCCACGCCCACGCTGATCGTCATGCACCATCCTCCGGTCGAGGTCGGCATCGACTGGATGAACACCCATCCCGAAGAACCCTGGGTTCAGCGCTTCGCGGCGACTGTCGCGGGCCGGGCCAATATTCAGGCGATCATTTGCGGTCATATTCACCGCGCCATCACCGCACCGTGGAACGGCACGACCATCGCCATCTGCTCATCGACCGCGCCGCAACTCGCGCTCGATATGCGGCCCATGGACCCCGATGCACCCGACAACCGCCCGATGATCGTCGCGGACCCGCCCGCCTATGCGCTGCATCGCTGGACCGACCATGGCCTTATCACCCATTTCGAAACGGCGGACGATCATGTGATGCTCGCCAAATTCGATGCGGCCATGCAACCGCTGGTGCGAACGCTGATCGACGAACGACCGTCTTGAACGGTCCGCCCGTGCTAACCGAGGAGGTTGCTGAGGATATCGGGGTGGAAGGCCCAGCCCGCAAAGCCGCACAGGCCCATGAAAAGCCCCATCGCGCCGAACAGCCATGCCGCGATCAGCGCGCCTGAACTTTCCGCCAACGCGGCAACCGCGGCGATCGAAATCGCGGTCGATATCAGCGCATCGCTCGCATCAAACTGATCGTCATGCACATTGAGCGCGTCATAACGATCCGAAAATTGCTGCGCCTGCCGGGCAAGAAGCGGCGCCGCCGCCTGATATTTGACAATCTCTCCCTGAAGTGAAACCAGCGTCGTCGCGGCCATGGGGGAAGTTTTTCCATCGAAGATCAGGGCAATTTCGGACTGCGCCGTCCTGGCGATATGCCATTTGGTTCTGGTCGCCTGATATTCGCTCCAGCGGTCGACAGAGTCAGCCTTGGCCTGCTGCATGGCCTGAACGATATTGCCGTCCTTGATGTTGCACAGGCCCATGGCGACCGAGAGGATGACGACAGTCATCGCCACCCGACGGTTGAGTGTCTTGTCCTTGGCTTCGGCACTGACTTCGAGTTCCATCGGACGACCCTTTGAACGTCAGGCAGATCTGGGCTGGATCAATGCGCAACGCCAATGAATTTTAGGTCATCCGGGCGACAGAATCCGGGATCTTACCGCATCGGCGTCTTCAGGGGCGGGCGCCATCCCTTCATATCCACTTCGTCACTGACCTTGTAGGGAATCCCCTTGGACGTCAGGAACAGCCGTTCCATCTCCGGCCGGGTGAAGGGCCGTGAGCCGAGCCGTCCGAACACCGCCATCTGTCCACCCGTTTCATCCACCGCCCGATCCCGATCCAGCCCTTTCGACAAGGCCAGCGCCGGTGAAGGCGTCCGCGCCCAGGCGATCAGTTCCGGCTTGGGCGCGGGCGAGAAGCCGTAGAAATTGGGCTGGCTCGCCGGGCTGGTGAGCTGGATCACCTTCATCCCGTTGCGCCCGTCCGCGACATAGGCGAACAGCGACGCATTGGTCGTGCCGACGATCACATCCTCCACATCGGTCATCTGCCCACCGAACGTCTCCTTGGCATAGACGGACGGTCGTAGCGGGTTGGTGATATTGATGATCGCCAGCCCCTCCGCCTTCGCCGCGACATAGGCATAGGTGCGGGCCAGATAGATGCGCCGCGCATCGGCGAGCTTCACGGTCGCGGAAGGCACTGCCACCGGATCGGTGAGGCGCGTCACGTCGAACAGCTTCAACCCTTCGGCGTCCGTGACCCACAGGTAGCGGAACTGGATCGCGCTTGCCCGTGCATCCTTCAACGGACGCACGGCGGCAAGACGCGGATGCAACGGATCGCCAAGGTCCACGACCACCAGCCCGGCATCGGCGGTGATATAGGCGATCTGCCCCGCCAACTGGATATGCCGCGCGCCGTTCAGCACGCCATTGGGGTTCCAGGTGACGGCCCGCTTCAGGAAATTGTTGCGGAACTCGCCATCGGCCATGGTCTCGATATTGACCATGATGAGACCCTCGACACTGTCCGTCACCGCCGCATAGCTGTAGATCGGCAGGAACGGCTGCTCCTGGTTGATCTCGCGTAGTTCCTTGGTGTTGCGGAGCGGATTGATCGGCTGGTTCGTGGCCAGCGCCATGCAGGTCGCGTTTTTCGAAGGGACGCCCGCATTATGGCCGAGCTTCGAGAACGGCCCGCTCACTATCGGCTCTGAAAAACCCTTGTTTGCGATGGACGCCACGTCATAGACGCGGAAACCGCCCTTCCCCTCCGCCACATACATATATTCGCCGCGCAGTTGCAGGCAGCCGACGCGATCCGCCGTGCCCTTCACGACATTGCGGAATTCTTCCACGGCATGCGTTTCACCCGAAGCCTTTTTGTCGAAGAACTTTCCGCGCACCCAATTCTTGAGTTCGCGCTTGTTTTGATCGACATGCAGCTTCCAATAGTCGGGATAGGCATATTTCTGGAGATAACTGCCGATCACCGCCTGCGGCTCATCCCATTCGGTGACGCGGATCGCCTCGAACCCGCCTTCCAGGCCGGTCCAGGCATTCAGCCCCACGAAGTTCACGAAATTGGTGCCGAGCAGCAGCAACTGCGACATGATCGCGTTATTGTCATCCTTTGCCGACAAATGGCAGTCGGAACAGGTCTTCGTCTCGGTCCGGCGCACCGTATGCGGGAAATGGGGTGCGAACGCCTGAGACGAAAAGCCGATGCCGGACACCGGCGGCTGCTGGATATAGATGCGCTCCCGGTTGATATTGGTGGAGGACAAGATCAGCGCCGATGTCGACCGGACCGGGGCGGTTTCATTGCCCTTGGTGGTCATATGCTTGCCGAGTTGGAACATCTCGTCGCGCGCGACCTGCGGGTTATAGGTCGCGAAGTTGCGCGTCTCCTCCCCGTCATAATGGTGGAGCGTCGTCTTCCAGTTCGCCTCGATCGGCAAGTGACAGCCGCCGCAACTGGTCGTCCAGCTCAAATGGCAGGTGAAGCAGGCCATATTGTCGTCGCCATGGGCGCGATCTTCCTTCGCGACGCCGGGACCGAAGGTAAAGCTGCCATCCTCCGCGCCCGACCGGCTCATCAGCTTGGCCCGCGCCGCCTTGGCGTTGAAGTGCGGATTGGCCGGATCGACCGAATCCTTCACCAGGCTGACTTCCCATTCCAGCTTCGGGTCGACAATCGACCGCTGGATCAGCCGCTGCCGGCCGCTGGCGTCGAAATACCATTCGAAACGCCGCTTGCCATCCGGATTGCGGAGCAGCGCCAGGTTCGTGCCCTTGGGCGGCGCCGCCGGACCGGATGTCAGCAGGGTCGGATAGGCATCCGCCGTCCCATGGCAGTCCTTGCAGCCGATCTCGATCGCATTCGCCACCTCGCCATAGATGAAGCCATTGCCGTGGCTATCCTGCGCGAAATGGCAGTCTGCGCATTGCAGACCCTTTTCGGCGTGGATGTCCATCAGGTGCACGGCCTTGCCGGGGTTGGCGCCGGGCTGGACGAACTTGCCCTCCCCCTTTTTGCGCCACTTTTCCGGATCATCGGGCGAGACGACCTTGCCGTCGGCGTCGAGCAGATTGCCCTCGCGATCCCGCTTGAAGACGCCGCGGAAGTTCCAGCCATGGCCGTGATAGTCAGCGAACTGCGTATCCTTGGCCTTGTCGTTCAGATCATAGACATTGCGCAGGAAATCCAGGTCCGACCATTTGCCGCGCGGTCCCGCCCCTTCGGGATTGCGTTCCAAAGTCTGGTGAACTTCAGCGGCGGTGGGATATTTCTGCTTTTCCGGCCACATCAGCGGCGCGTCGGACTCATAGTCCCACATGGTATAGCCCAGATAGCTGTTCAGGAAGATATTGGGCTGATGCATGTGGCAGTTCATGCACTGCGCGGTCGGGATCGCGCGGGTGAATGCGTGGCGGATCGGATGACCGCTTTCCTTGACGGCGCCGACAGAGTGATCGGGCTCGATCGTTTCGCCATGGGAGCCTTTCAACCCGCCATGGCTGACTTTGTTCGCGATGGTGGGATCGACCGTGGCGGTCTGCCCGTCGCGGCCATATTGGGCATAGATCAGGCTGTGGCGCGGCTCGCGGTCATTGGCATAGACGACATGACAGCCCGAGCAGCCCGAATGGCGATAGTCGCCCGGCTGATCGTTGGTGCCCATGAACCACATATAGGGATCGTTGAGGCGGGTCTTGTGCAGGTTCAGCACCGGGATCGCGACGCGCAGGCCCGTGCCGGGGCCACGGCTCGATTGCTTGAGGTCGGGGCGGCCCGGCTCCTCCAGCCGCTGGATGGAGCCGGTTGGATTGGGCAGGCCGATTTCCGGGAACTGCGTGCCGATATTGCGCCCGCCGCGTTCGAACACGCGGAAGACGTCGCCTGGAGGCACCACCTGCCATTGCGGCAGTGGATAAAGCTCGGCCAACGCGCCGCGTGTCTTCTGCTCGGCGGTCAGCGTGCCGGGCGGGCTGCCGGGCGAGACGATCTTCGCGGGTTTGCCGTCCTTGGTATAGGCTTCCCCGAAAATGTAGTTCTTGTAGGGAACGATGCCGTTATTATAGGCCGCACCGCCCCACAGCATCGCGCCCGATGCCATCAGCGAGCGCTCCGCCGCTTCGATCACCTGCATATGGCAGGAACCGCAGGCGTCCCGCGCTACGCGATAGTCGCTGGGATTGACGAAGCGGACGAACTCGGGCGCCTCCCGGTTGAGCAGCGTATAGGTCCGCTGCGGATTGGCGGAGGAGGGATAGTGCCAGCTTTTGGGATAGCGGGGCAGCACATGCGCCTTCTCCCGCGCCGCGACATAGGCGGGGTCGTCGAAACCCAGGGCCGGATCGCCGCGCACCGCCGCATTGCCGCCATGGCAGTCGGTGCAGCCCAGCATTACCGCCGGCGTCGCATGCATGGATGGCTCGTCGGTCTTGGTATGGCAGCTATAGCAGCCGTCGGATTTGGCCGCGACCTGATCGGCGGTCTGGCTCATCGGCGCGGGCGGCGCGGGGGTGTAATGGCGCTCGACGGGCTTTTCCGCGTCGGAGGCGTGGAGGATGGCGACGGGCAACAGCAACGCCGCTAGCACCAAAATGCCGACGCCCAAGATCGTCATTCCCGCGAAGGCGGGAATCCATCTCCCAGCCTTTCGCCTAGACGCACCGTCGGAGATGGATTCCCGCCTTCGCGGGAATGACGAAAGAGTGTTGAAGAGCGCGCGCATCAATAGCTCAAAATCAAATTGGCAAGCACCGAATAATAATTCCGGTTGCGCTCGCTATTGGTGAAGAGGTCACGAAATCCTGCCCCCGGCAGCAAAGTCGCGCCCGACAGGCGAAAGACGATATTCTGCGTCGCATGCGGTCGCCAGATCGCCGCCGTCGACAAATCCCAGCCGATCGACTTGGCTATACTGCCTTCGTTGCGCAGTGCCTGGAGCGTGGCCGTATTCTGGAACCAGAGATGATTGGCATTGGCCGACAGGCGCAGTTGCGGCATCAGGTCGAAATCCGCCCCCGCCCCCAACAGCATCGTGCCGGGATTGTTGAAGTTCGACTGCCCCTGCTCCTTGGACGAACGCAGCGAGTTCAAAATGCCGTTACGGCCGTTGATGCCGATCACCCGCCCGCCCCCGGCAAAGGGAATGGACTGCCTGATCCAATAGCTCGTATCGGCGCCCGCAAAGACCGGATTCTCGAAAATCGCATCGAACCCGTTCTCGCGATTGTCATGAGGGTTGCCATCGCCGCTGGCATAAAGGCCCGACAGGCGAAGCCGCATCCAGTCCTTGTCGTAGCTCGCCTCCGCCGCCGCGAAAAAAGCCCGGATTTGCGCGGGTTTCGACGTAAAAAAGCTGTTCCGGTCCTCCCCCAGCGCGCCATAGAGCGAAGCCGTCAGGTTCAGCCGCCCGACCCGCCCATCGGCATTATAGCCAAGATAGACGACATCATATTCCCGCCCCCGCAAGTCGCCAAGCAGGGCAGGGCGCACCGGAAAGCCGTTATCGTCTATCTCCACGTTCCGCTTTTCGCGGTTCATATTATAGACGGCCGTGATCTGGCTGGTGAGGCCGGGAACCAGAAAATCCTGCCGATAAAGATTGGCGATAAATACCCAATCGTTGCGCGGCGACTGCACGACCGAATTCAACCCGCTATTGGTATCCTTCTCCAATCGCCAAAAGGCCGCCAGATTGAACTGGAAGCGGTTATTGTCGCGATTGCCGAACAGTCGGATGCCAAGCTGCTGGTCGTTGAACAGGAAACCACGAAAATCCGACTGAAACGGCTGGATACCCACCCGCACCGACCGGAAATCATAGCGGTCCGACGTGTTGGCGAGGTGATAGTCGACAAAGGCTTCCTGCACGCCCAGAAAATGGTCGGTGCGGTGCGAGGGCTTGGACGGCTCGACGAACAGCACGCGCCGTTCGGGCACATTCACATGATTGACGTTGAGCGCCAGCGTCAGCCGATATTCGATCTCCGGCGGCTTGAACGCGGTCGCTCCTTTGATCAGCGCCACGCCGCCGATGAAAGTCTGGCTCAGCACGACGCTCGCATCCTTGCCGAAGACGTCGAGGCTGCCGGGCCGCTCGGTCGTCTGCACGCCGACCGGGATCGGGAAGGTGCGCGGCTCCAGCACCGTGTCGCTCACCGCATTGGCGACGAAGAACCAATCCTCGCCCTTGATCGGCAGCCATTTGACCTTCTCGCGGTCGATGGGCCGGTCGCCCTTCAGCGTGTTCTGGCCATAGGGATCGAACCAGCGCTCCTTCACCACGCCTAGGCTCTCGATCAAGCGCCAGCGATCCGGGATCGGCACCTGGTCGGTCGGAAATGCTTCGGGCGGGGGCGCGCGGACGGCGCCCTTATTGTCCTGGGTCACGGCGTCCGGCAGCGGCGCTTCATAGCCGGGACGGCGGCGGCCCTCTATGGATTGCTGGTCGGCGTCCAATATCTGCTGCCAGTTTTCCGGCGGAGGCGGCGGAACCGGCTCGCCCGGTTGGACCAGTGCGAACAGCGGCAGGAGTGAAACCAGACCCATCGCCTACAGCCCCGCGCAGACATTTTGCGACGAACTGTCGAGGAAAGGCGCAAAGGGGCAGCTCACATAGCGCAGCCGCACCGTCGCATTGCCCAGGTCGACGACGATCTGGTCGGACCGGATCGCGGCCGGCGCATTGCCGATCCCACCCACGCGCGCCCCGGCATTGTTGAGCCCGAGGAAGCTGATCATGTCGTCCTGATCGATGCCGTCACCCGACACGCCGATCGCGCCAACCAACATATTGCTGCGATAGATGGGCACGGAACCAGGGAAGATCTGAATGCCGTTCTGCACCCGGTTCTGATTGGAGACAGTCGGCACCGCCGAGCAACGCTGCGGCGTATCCGCCGCGCTGGCGCCGGTCACATAGGCGAGATGCGCGGCGAGATCGCCCACCACCAGCGCCGATTGCAATCCGGTGGAGAAGGGATTGAACTGCGCGATGGGTCGCGAGAAGGGGCCATTGGGTCGCCCCACCTCTCCATCCGGGAAATAGGGCCGCGACAGATTGCCATTTGCCCGGTCGCTGAACGCATGACGCCCGGTCAGAGCCGAAGGATCGTTGAGGAAAGTCCTGGCCTTGCCTACGAAAGCCGCAACATCGGCGCTGCTGCTCGCCAGCAGATCGGATGCAGTATGGGAGCCGGAGAAGAAGGCCGCCGTCCGCGCCTTCTGCAAGCTCACATCCGTGCCGAAGATCGGCGCGTCCGGCGAGCGGACGATGCCCAATGTCTGACCCCGCGTGTCGACCAGGCTGATCGTCACCTGCGCCCGGCTGTCTAACGGCTGTCGAATCTGCGCCCGCGCCCGGCTCATGATGGTGAAGGCTTCTTCGAGGATCGCGGTCGCTTCCGCCGCCGTCAGCGGCTGCGCCACATCGCCCGCATCGGTCGCGGCGCGGATCGGAAAACGGTCATTGCCCGATCCGTCAGTCAGGACGAAGGCGTCGGATTTGGAAAATTCGGCGGTTCGCGCCCGCCGTACGCCCGATGCTTCGGTGCCATAAGCGACCCCCGCCAGGATCATCGGCGCCGGATCGCCATAATAGCCGCGCACCGCGACCAGCGCCCCCCCGCTGCCGTTGATGGCGGCAAAGCTCACCGGACCCGTCGCGATCAGACCAGAATAGACCGCATCGGAATAGCGCAGCGACGTGCCGTCCACGGTGATGCGATTGGCGCGAATGCCCTCGGGCGCCTCAAAACCAAGCGTCCCGGCGAGCGCAATATATTCCTCGGGATCATTGTCATCGTCGAGGACGTTGGTGTCGGAACCATAGACTCCATCCGCCATCACGCCGATGCCGCCCACCACCACGCCGTTCTTGTAAAGCGGAAAACCGCCCGGATCAGCCGCCAGCCCCAGGGGCGAACGCTTCGGCCCGATCATTGCCGTCGCGCCCGATGAAACGAAGCGCGCCGCCAGGTCGGAACAGGGTAACTGGCTGAACTGCACGCCGAACAACGGCCCGCTCTCCAGCCCCGCCGTGGTCGGCGCAGGCGGGAAATGTTGCTGCACGATCATACTCGCCGTGCGCGTCGAAAAGGCGTTGCCGCCGCTCGACAGATAGGCGCCGGTAATCGCCTTGGCGATGGCGCCGGCCTCGGCCGGGACGGTCAGGTTCTGGGCGTCGATATTGTCGCCATTGGGCGCGGCGCTGGTGATCGCGTTCGCCCGCGCGCCAGTCATGCGGAATATGGCCAGCACATTGCCCACCCGGTCCGTGACCGCGATGACGGCGGGTAGATTCCGCGCGCGGGCCTCCGCCACGGCGTGGGCGACGACCGTTTCGACATCTGCGACCGTCAGCGATTCCTGCGCAGGCGCCGTATAAAGGCTGGTCGGGGTGGGTGTCGGCGTCGGGCTGGGCGTCGGCGTGCCGCCGCTGCTCCCTCCCCCGCCGCCGCAGGAGGACAGGATCAGCGCTGCACTGACCGTCAGCGCGCTCAGCCGGTGGTGTCTTCCTCTCACTGGAGCGCTCCGATGCTGCGCGCCGCGCTGCCCAAGGCGGAACGGAAATCGCCGGGCCGATAGCCGTTCGGCTCCTTGACCGCCGCATAAGCGCGATTGATGTCCGCCCGGATGCCCGCCGCCGCCCCTATGGTCACGCGCCCGGATTTCACGAGACTGTTGAGTAGCGTGTCGACCGCCATCACCGCCTGCACCGATCCTTCATAGTCCGTGAAGCGGGGCGATATCGCGCTCCCCGCTATCTCGCGCACGATGGCAAAGGCCATGCCGCCCTGCATCCCGCCCGCCGCAAAACCGTCGGCCAATGCGCGAGCGCTTTGCGCAAGCTTGCCCGCCGCCGCGATCGCCGCAGGCCGATCCCTTGCGATCGCCGCATGGAACGCCCGGCTGTCGGCATCGAAGCGCCCCGCCAGCCCCGGCGCGGCCACCCGCGCCGCCGCCGACAGCAGGATCATATTCTCGTCATTGAAGGGCGGCATGCCCGCCGGGATCGGCCGCCCCGGATTGGCTTCCCAAGTCTTGCTGCGTTCCGCCTGGTCATAGATGCGGCGGTGGCAGCTCTGGCAGTCGAAGAAATAAAATTCGGGGAAAGCCCCCTCCGTCCCCTTGCTCCCGGCATAAAGGGTCAGCGCCCGCTCCACCGCCATGGCCTGCCCCACGGCCCAGAGCTTCAGACTATCCGTCCGCCCCTTGCGCTGCGCATAGTCGGCATCCTCGTCATGATGCGCCTGCATCGAGGAGAAGAGGTCCAATTCGAAGGAAATGCGCGGATGCCCCGCCGCCATGATCCGGTGGGTGACGAACTGCCCGTCCCGCGCGCTGCCGAAATGGCAGTCGAGGCAGACCGATGCGCGCGCCTGCGGCCGGTCGAGCGGCGTCATGCCCGCCGCGACATTGGCGGCATGGCTCGCCCCGACGGCATAATGCGAGGCGATCCAGCCGCTCGCCGCGCCATGGCAGGCTTCGCAACCGACGCCATCCTGCGTCAGAAAACGTGCCCCGCGAGCCCCCGCCGGAGTGGAATGGCAACCCAGGCAGGCAGGCGCCGAAGCCGCATCGCCCAGCCCCAAAGTCGCTGCAATCTGCTGCCCGCGGGCGCCGTTCAGCACCGCGAAGGCCCGGCTATGCGCGCCGCCCGGCGTCGAAGGCTCCTGCCAGCGCATCAGCTCGTCCTGACGCACGACCTTGCCGTCGCCCTCCATCCGTCCATGGCAGGTCGATCCGGCGCAAGAGGCGACGCCGACATAGGTTCTGGCCGCCGGAGCCGCATCCGCCGCTCCCGATCCGCCGCCGGGCAAGCCGCACAGCAACAGCACCCCTAGCAGCATGACACCCAATGCCATGCCGCCCAAGGATCTGCCGATCGCCCTGCCCTTACCGCCCCCCATTCGTCACGCCCCCGTGCCGGTTGATTCGGACGCTTTCCCCTGCGTCCACCGCGCGTTTCTCTCTACGGGTTCAACCCGTTGTTTCAATCCCGTTTTGCCTGAGATCATTCATCAAGGCCTGTCGCAGCCCGGTTCATCAGGGCCGCCGCAGGACCGTTCCCATAAATCCTCATTGCCCGCGCCCGTCACCGGCTCGTCGATCAGCGGCGGATAGCCCTGCGCCACGATGTCTCGCAACTCGATCAGGGACAGGGTGAAGATGCGCCGGACCTGCACCGAAGGGTCAAGCACGCCGTTCCACGTATCCCGGCTGTCCAGACCGGAACTGAGGCAGGCGGCGGGATTGCCGATCAAACAGCCGTTGACCTTCGATCCCAAGGCATAGGAGCCGTTGACCGCGACCAGCGGTATGGTTTCCAATCCCCGCGCAAAGCTCCCGGTCGACAGAGCCAGTTGCCCATTGATGGCGATCTGCAGCGCCGTGCCCTGCGAGCCGATCACCAGATCAGCGGCCGTAAAGCCGCGCCGTTCCAGGATCGTGCTGGAAATACCGCTATTCTGGATGAAGAAGGCCTGGGCTGCATTCGCCCGGATCGACCCAGCGCGCAATATGCCCGCATCGTTCACCAGCCCGTCATTCTGCGCCAGGCGCAATTCACGTGCGTTGAGTGAACCGGCCGCCGCGACATCCGCGATGGCCGACAGGGTCGCTGCGATGATGCTGGGGCTGTCGAGCGTCAGAACGCCGCCCAGGCCGCCATTGCCGTCGCTGATGTCGATCAGACCGGAGCCTGCGATGATTTCCAGCGCCCGGCCCGCCGACAGGGTCAGTCCACCCTGTCCGGAACGACCGGTCAGCCTTACAGCGCCCTGAACGCGTAGATGCCCGGCGGTGCCGATCGCCAGCACGCCGCCGCTCGCCAGATTGGTTGTGCCGAGCGTCAGATCCTGCACGATGATGTCCGGTATCCCCGCTATACCGCGCGCCGGGGCGTTGACAGCGATACCCGCCGCCGCAATCCGCATCAGTTCCGCTGCCGACAAGCTGTAAGTTCCGGCCACGTCATTGCCGCCGATATAAGCGGGCTGTTGCAGGTTCGCCGCATTGAAGGTGATGCTGCTTGTCCCGGTCAGGCTGCCGATCTGCGCTGCGCTGCCGATGACGATATCTCCGGACCCGATGGTGATCGTCCGTGCGTTGGCCGAACCCGACAGACCGAGCAGGCCACCGGCATTCAAAAGGATATCGCCCGTTCGCGAAGTCACGGTGCCGAAGTTGGCGCCTCCCGCCGCAGTGGCGGTCAGCGATCCCACCGCATCGAGCGTTGTTGCGGTGATCGCGCCGCCGCTCAGCGTCAGCCTGCCCGCAGCATTGGCGTTGAAGACGGAGAGCGCACCTCCCGCATTCAATATGATGCCGCCCGTCTGTGATGTCACGCTATTGAAGCTTGCATCCCCGGTCGCAGTGGCGGTCAGCAATCCTCCAGCATTGAGCGTCGTCGCTGCAATCGTTCCTCCGTTCAGCGTCATGTCGCCCGCGGCGCTCGCATCGACGATGGCAAGAGCCCCGCCCGCATTCAACGTCAGCGGTCCCGCCGAAGCATTGGCCTGCGCGATGGTCATGCCGCCAGTAGCGCCGAGGCTGACAAGGCCGCCATTGGCCGTGATCGCGCCCGCCGATGCGATGTCGCTCACCACCAGACTGCCCGCACCCGCATTCAACAGGCTCTGGCCACCGGCTGTCAGGCTTTGGGCATTGATCCCCAGCCCCGACAGAGTCAGGTTGCCACCCGCCACGGCATTGCCGATCGTCAGTGCCCCGCCATTGGCGGTCATGACGACCGCCCCGGTCGCCCGCGCATCGATCACCGCCAGATCGGTGGCGGATTGCAGCACTATGCCGCCATTGCGCGCCGTCAGTCCGTTGCTGGCGATGGCTCCGGCGTCGATGTCGATCGCACCCGCCGCCACCGCGCCGGTAAGCTGCGCAAGACCCGCTGGTCCGGGCGCGCGCACCTGCAACAGCCCGGCAATATCGGCATTGCCCAGCGACAGGCTGGAATGGGCGATCAGGTCGCCGCTCATCAGCGCGGTGCCGATCCGGATCGTGCCGCTGGATGCTGTCAGTTGCTGGGTGTCGGCAGCCAGGGTGCCGATGTCGATCGTAGCGGCGGAGAGGGTGCCGCTGCCCGCGCCGATGTCCAGCAAGCCCGAGACGGCGAAGTCGCCCCCGATCGCAATTCCACCCGTCCCCAGGAGATTGCCGCTGGCATCGACCATGTCGAGCAAGGTGCCCGACGCCAGATCCCCGAGCAGGATATCGCCCGCTCCACCCAGGCCGATCGCCGCCGTTCCGGTCGCCCGCACGGCAGCGCCCGTTCCATTGAGGCTGCCCTGCGCGAAGAGGCGCACGTCGCCGCCCGCATTCAGCGCGCTGCCGCTGGCGAGGTTGATATTGCCGCCCGCGCTCAGGATCGTGAGGGCGCCCACCGCCCGCAGCGCACCTGCGGAGAGCAGGCTGACATCCCCTGGCGTCGTGAACATGATGCTGTCGGCGGACAGGCTGTCGGTGCCCGCAGGCCGCCCGCTATGGCTGAGGTCGATGCGCGTGCCCGACAGGCCCGTCAGCGCGCCGGTCACCGATATGCCGCCCGCCCCGGCAAAGGCGAAGGAGAGCGGCCCGTCGCTGGTGAAGTCGGCGCCTCCGCCAATTTGCACGCCATTGCTCACCGCGACGGAAATCCCGGAGAAGCCGCCAACCGGCGTACCCAGACTGGCCAGCGCGATCGATCCGCTGACGCGCAGGCCGCCGCCAACCGCCGTGCTGCTGTCGGTAAAGAGGACGCGCCCGCTGGTGTCGCCGCTCGCGCTCATGAAGAGCGAGTCGATCAGCCGCTGTGCACCCGGCAACAGCGCCCCGCTGTCGCCATTGCCGAAGCTGGCGGTGTCGCCGCTGCCCAGGCCAATCGCTCCCCCGGCCGAAGCGCCACCCGGCCCGGTTCCGCCTATCCCGACAAGGCCGCCCAGCCCATCCGCCAGCAGCGTGATGCCGCCGAGCACATAGTCTCCATTGATCGCATCGAACGCCGCGACCCCGCCCGCGCCGTCGCCGCCGCGACCGCCAAGCCCGCCGCTCAGCCCTGCATTGCTGCCCGTGCTGCCATCGGCGCCAAGCCCGCCCTGGCCAACCGCCGTGATGCTGTAACCGGGCGCTTTGGGCAGGCCGCTGTTGAAGGCCATATGCGCGTCGTTGATCCGCAGGGTGGCGGAGCCCGCGACGGCATTGCCGCCCGCACCGCCATTGCCACCGATCGGCCCAGCCGTACCAATAGCTCCGTCACCGCCCGTTGCATTGCCGCTGACCCGCAAGGCAGCGCCCGTTATCGCGCTCGCGCCTGCGCTGAGGTCGAACAGCGCCGTGCCGCCGGTCGCATGGCCGCCGTCCGCACCGGCAAGCCCCGCACCGCTACGCAGGCCGCTCTGGCCGCCCGCGCCGCCAAGCGCTTCGGCGAGCACGCCGATATCGCCCGCATCGAGCACGGTCGACGATCCCGCCAGGCCGAATGTCGCGATGCCGCCCAAGGCATCGCCGCCCCGTCCGCCGCTATTGTCATAGCCCGTTCCGCCCAGGCCGCCCAAACCGGAGGCCGTCACGCGCAAGGCGCCGCTTACCGTCGTCGCCCCGAACGCCAGGTTGAGCGTCGCCGTGCCCCCCGTTCCCGTACCGCCCGCGCTGCCGGTGCCGCCCCCGCCACCCATGCTGCCGATGCCATCGGCGCTGACGGTCAGGCTCGCGAAAACCGGGTCGACATCGACCAGCATGGAGGCGCTGCCGCCGAAACCCTGGCCCCCTGTCCCGCCAACGCCCGTGCCATAGAAGAAGGTCGGATTGCCGTTGGTGTCGAAGCTGCTGAAGCCGCTATGGCCCGCCTGACCACCCTGTCCATCGGCCTTGACCAGGATCGCGTCGATCGCATGGCCTTCGTACAGATAGGAGAAGCGCGCCGAACCGCCCGTGCCGTCGCCGGCATTGCCGCCCGCGCCGTCACTGCCATTATTGCCGCCTGCCCCGCCAATGCCTTCCGCCGAAATCAGCAGCGAAGGCGCGCTCAACCGGCCCCCGGCCAGTGTCACATCCACTATGCCGCCTGTGCCGCCGCCACCTGAACCGGCGCGATAATTGCCGGGGCCGTCGGAACCTGTTTCCGCCCCATTGCCGCCTTTGCCCAGTGCCCGGACGATGGCGTCTCCATCGATGCTGATCTGCCCGCTGCCCCCGGCGGTCATCAGCAATGCCGCATTGCCGCCCGTGCCCGTCCCGCCATCGGCGCCGTCCGCCTGAAAGACCGGATAACCCGCACCACCCGCGCCGCTCGCATCGATGGTAAGCGTCGCCAGTTGCAGCGTCCCACCACGCGATTCCAGCAACGCGCTGCCGCCCAACCCGGCACCGGCAAGCGCCGCAACCGATTGGGGACCGTTCGCTCCGTCCGCTTCGCCGCCTGTCCCCTGCGTGTCCAGCGTCAACGTGCCGACGGTCGCCATCCCGCCCGAAATCAGGAAACCGGCAGACCCGCCCTGCCCGCTGCCCGCCTGGAACGGCGTCGTCCCGCCACCTTCGCAGGTCAGGCAGTTTTCACCAGCCGCTCCACCAAAGCCGGTCGCGCGCGCATCCACCAGCCCGGCGGTCAGCGTGCCGCCGAATATATTGATATTGGCCGTGCCGCCCGTGCCGTTGCCGGCATCGCCGCCATTGAAGAACATGCCGTCGATCGAAGGGGCCGAACCTCCCTCCGCCGAAAGGAAAAGATTGCCGAATGCGAGGTCGCCAGTTCCTGCCGCGCCAAGGCGGCTTTCCACCGTCACGGTCCCGCCCAGCCCGTCGCCGCCACGCCCCGCAATCCCGTCGGAAGCCGCGCCGCCGCCCGTGCCGTCGGCATGCAGTGAAAGGTCGGCCACCGCCGAAAAATCAGCGTCGCTTGCATAGAGCAGGACTGAGCCGCCCGTGCCGTTCGAACCGTCAGCGCCCGCAGCACCCCGGCCATCGGCATAGACGCGGCAAAGATAGCTGACGCAATCGGTCAGCGAAAAGCTGCCCCGCTGTCCGCCCGATGCGCTGGCGAACAGCGTCACGCTGCCACCTGATCCACTGCCCGCCACGCCGGGCGCGTCGCCTGCCGAACCGCTGGCGCTGGCATAAAGCCCGGCAGCGCTGAAGCTGCCGCCCGCCGCGCCGATGCTGATGGTCCCGCCAATGACATCCGCCGTTCGGGGCGAGAGGAAGGTCGTCCCCGCAAAAGCCGGATAGCTGTAGGCATCCGCGCTGGCGAACAGATCCTGCGCAATCGAGAAGTTACCCCCGTCATGCGCGGAGACATTGATCCGCCCGCCTCGCAAGACGCCGCCCGTAGCGCCGCCGCCATAGGCCCGCGAATCAGCATAGAGCGAAACCGAACTCAATATGTCGAGCTTGCCCGTTCCGCCGATATCAATGTCGATGCCGGTCGCGCCGGGGATCACCGCGCCATAGCTGCCGCCCTCGGTCGCGTAGCCGGGGGCTGCGCTGACGTCCGCAAAGAGGCTCGCCCATTGATGCGTGCCGCTGGATATGGTCACGCCGATATTGCCGCCGGTCGCGCTGCCTGCGGTGCCGGTGCTCGCCACACCGGCCGTCGCCTGCGCGCTGGCGCTGACCGTCCCCAGATCGAGCCCGCCCATGATCGCGACGCCCGATGTCCCGGTGATCGAGATACTGCCGCCCAGCGCATTGCCGCCATCGACAGGCGGCACCGAAACCTGAAAGGCGCTGCCCGCCGAAGCGTCGAGCGACGTGCTGCCGAAGCGCAGCGTCCCCCCTTCCGTCCCGGACGGTCCAGCGGCGGTCAGCGCCGACAGGGTGATCGCGCCGCCCGTCGCATTGCCCGAACGGTCGCTGCCATAACCGGCATAGCCCGCGGCATTGGCGATCAGGCTCGCCGCCTCGATCGAGCCGCCCGTGGCGATCAAGTTGATCGTGCCGCCGCTGGCGTCCGCGCCGATCAGCGGCGGCGCGCTGACGCCAGCCTCGCCATTGCCGATGGCGCTCAGCGTCAGATTGCCGGTGACGTCGATCAGTCCGTTGGATGCCGCTGCCCCGCTGCCGCCAAAAGCCAGCAAGTCGATACGACCGCCCACAGCGCCCATCCCGGCGGTCAGATTTACATCCTTGTCGGCGGTGATCGCGCCCGACTGGTCGGCCTGGAACGCGATGCTCCGATCTGCGGAGAGCGCGACATTGCCCAGAAAATGCGTGGTGGCGGTGGGCCGGACCACGATGCCGCCGGTCGCCGCGCCGGTCAGGTCGTTCTGCCAGTCGCCCGATCCCACGTTGAAACCGGCGTCCGCGCTTGCCGTGGTGTTGCGCGTCGGGACGAGACTCCCGCCCGCGACATCATAGCCCGCCGAGAGTATGATCGCGCTCCCGTCAGGCGTCGCTGTCCCTGCGGGCGTATATCCGACATTGCCCGAGAGCAGCATGGTCAGCGCGTTGTTCTTCGGCACCGCGATCATGAAGATGCGCTGCGGATCTCCGCTTCCGGTCGATGTCGGTCCGGTCGTCGTGCCGCTATGCACCACGCCATTGGCATCGGTCGTTCCGGCGGTGATCGATATGTCGAACAGCCCGCCGTTGATCGTGATGTCGGCCGCTTCCGCCCCGATATAGGCCGTCGAACCATCGACCGTCGCGGTCCCCGCCTGCACCACGCGCGGCGCCACCAGCGCGACATAGCTGCCCGCCGCCAGCGCATTGATCTGCGCGCCCGCCTGAACCTCGACCGCCGCGCTGCTGCCCGCCACGCCCCGGAAGCGGATTTCGCCCTTGGGTCCGTAGAGGCTGCCGCCATTAGGGCCGCTCAGGTCGATATCATTGCTGGTCAGCACCAGCGACCCGACATTGAAGACGCTGGTCGGCCCGGCGATGATCCCGCCGGGCGCGTAGAACCAGACCTTCCCGCCGGTGCTGCCGAACAGGTCGGACTGGACCGTGCCGTTGAGAGCAACGATGCGCGACACCGGCAGGCCGCTGCCGTCGACCGGCAGGATGCGGTTCAGCACCGTATAATCGGTCAGCGGCGCGCTGACATTGACGGTGAATTGCGCGGTGCGCCCCGTCGGCAAGAAGTCGATGGCTCCCGTTCCGCTGGTGTCGCTCGGCGTCCAGTTGATGACGGTTTCCGGGCCGTCGACCGCGATGGTGTCGGTCGTACCCCGCGTGATCGATGCCGACCCCAACACCACCGAATAATTGCCCTGAAAGCCGGTCTGCGCGGCGGCGGGCATGCTCCAGCCAAGGGCGATCACGCTGGCGCAACCGCCCAGCAGGGCCAGGGCGGAGCGGTTTGGCGTCGAACGGGTGCGGGACTTGTCCATCATTATCGCCTCCACGGCATAAGCTGCGTGGTGATCGAGAAGAGCAGCCGCGTGCCGCCCCGTTCGGTCTGGAAACCGGCCTTGCGCAGCGGCGTCGCCAGCGTCAGGTCAAGCCGGGCATGATTGTCCCAGGCCGCGCGCACGCCGCCGCCCGCCGAATAAAGCTTCTGCGGATCGAGCCCGGCGAAATTGGCGCTTTCGTGCCACATCCATGCCGCGTCGAAGAAGATGAAGGGCTGGAAGGCGAAGCCCCCCGGTCCACGCGGCATGATCCTGCCGTAACGCAGCTCCGCCGTGACGCCGACGCCGCTGTCGCCGGTCAGTACGCCCGGATCATAACCGCGCCCGACCGTGTAATTGCCCGCGCTCATCTGCTCATAGGAGAGCAGCACGTCCGGACTATATTGCGCCCTTGGCGACAGGGCTAAGGTCACGTTTGGCACTGGCCGATATTCCGCTTGCACGCCCGTCCGGACAACAAAGGCTGAGGGATCGCCGTCCAACTGGCTGATCGGCACGGCGGGAAAGGCGCAGTTGGCAAACGCCGCCCCACAAGCCTGACTCGCGCCCAGCCCATTTATGCCCTGGCGCAGCTCCACCATGCCGCCCAGGCGCCATTTGGGCTCTATCCCCGAATAGCCGGTGGTGCTGACGACGCTGTCCGGATCGATCAGTTCCCCCTCCAGCCGCAGGAACAGCACGCGCAGCCGGTCGCGCGACAACGGCACCTTTTGCGTCCCCGTGCCGAAGCGCAGATCCTGGTTGACGACATCCAGCCCGCCGGTGGCCAGCAGCGTATGCACCTGCCGTCGCACCAGCGGATAGGCGAGCGCCGCCGTCGCAATCATCGTTTCGGACGACAGCGGCACGCCATCGATCCCCGGCTTGCTCCACGCATAGGTGAGGTCGCCCGACAACCGCATCCCGTCGCTGCCCAACGCCATGCTGTGCCCGACCTGGAGCACCGTCTGCTCGCTGGGCTGCGCGGTGTTGAAAATGCTGAACACCGTGCTGTCGCCCAGCCCGGTCATGTCGTTGAACCGCACCCGCGCCAGCCCGCCGAAGCGCCCGACCGCATTGCTGCCGAAATTCTGGACATTGACGTCCAGCTCGACCCGCTGGCGCACCACCTGCACTTCGCCCACCACTTCGCCGGGCGCCGTCCCCGCCGGACGCAGCGCCAGCCGGACATCATAGCCCGGCAGGTCGCGGGCCAGCAGCAAATGCCGTTCCGCCTCGCGCACATTGAAGACCGGCTGACCTTTCAGCGCCTCCATATGGGCGGCGATCAGCCTTTCGCTATTGCCTGCGTCGCCGCGCACCTCGATCGCGACCAGCCGCGCCATGAAGATGTCGAAGCGGACCGTCCCGCCCTTCTCGATACGCTGAGGCGGCACCTGCACGGCAGCCAGATAGCCCATCTGCCGCAGCGCCGTCGCCGCCCGGTCGCGCACTTCGCACAGGCTGGCGATTGGCACTTCATGCCCCGCGAACTCGCGCCAGCTATCCTCCAGCACCGCGGGATCGACGATGCGCAGCCCGTCGAACCGGACATCCGCAAAATTGACCGTCACACCGGCATAGCGCGGATCGGCAAGCGGGCACGGCGCGCGTTCGACCCCGCCGACAACCGTCAGGCGGCTGCTTTGCCGGGCAGCATCGCCCGCCACCTGGCCGGGCGACAATTCCTCGCGCGTCGGCGCACGCGGCGTGACCTGCGCCATGGCGGCCACTGGCATCAGCATCGCCAGCGCCAAAGCCGACGATCGTCCGAAACCGGAAGCCCGCACCTGCCCCTTCACCCCCATAGACGTCCCCAATCCGTCAGACGGCCCATTCCAAGGCCACCATTCCCTGTCTTTTCGGACATGCAGGCCTTTTTGGCCCGTCATTCCCTTCGGCGCGACCCGCTGCGGTTAACAGCGCACAGGCGCCGCCACAATCAATTCCGCGCTGGCCCGTCCGTCAGCGCCGCCGTTTCCACCAGCAGATCGAGCTGCGCCGTGCATTGATGCGCCAACAGGCTGGATGCCATGCCGTCCAGCCCCGGCGACACCGTGCCGACCAGCGCAAAGCGGACATCGACGGCATGCGCCCCGTCGCTCAGGCGATAGGCCGCTCCTTCGCGCACCGGCGCGGCGGCGGGCCAGGCGGCCACTGATTCGTTTGGTCCGAAATTCGCTGTAGCCTGGAAGCCCTCGCCACTGATCCGTACCGTCGCAGGCTTGGCTGCATCGGCGCGCCACAGGCGAACCGCAGCCGGATCGGCAACGCAGAGTGTGCCGGACTGCGCGACATCCACCATCCAGAGATTGGGCCGGCGCGGCGGCGCGGCAGGCGCTTCGCCCACATTCCCACGTACCGCCCCGGTCCGGGCACGCCGCACCCGCTTGGTATCCAGCAGGGCGGACAGCATCACGCTATTGGCGGGCACGGCGCTGGCCGAAGCCGCCACGCTGAAGCTTCCCGGCCCACGCAAGGTCCGCGTGCCCTTCGCATCCAGCAGGGTCACCACGTCGCCCGCCTTCAGGACCAGCGCCCCGCCATCGGCCAACTTGCTCCCCGGTTTGTAAGTGGCGGCGGAAGGGCCGGTCGCACGGACCACCATGGTTTCGGCCCAGGCCTGCGCGCCAAAGCCAGCCACCATCCATCCGGCCAGCGCGCACCGCGCGGCAAGCTTAACCCAGACCATAGGTTCCTCCTTCCCCGATATACTCATAACGATATAGTAGATTGGCGATCGCCGCATCATCTGGATGATGGTTAATCATCTCTTTGAGACGTTCCCGTGCCGCACCTTGCGCACCGGCATCCTCGCCGTCGAACGCTGCCAATATCTCGCTTAAAGCCGCCGCGTCCTCCGCCGGGAAATCGGGTGCAGGCTCGAAGAGGTCGACCGGCGTGGATCGCCCTCGCAGCCGCACGCGCCCCATCGGCCGCCACCAGTCCAGCCCGGACAGCAGCATCGCCTCCCGGCTCGCTAGCACGCTCGTCTCCAGCGCCTTGTTCGCCGCCTCCAGCCGCGATGCTGTGTTCATGCTGTCGCCCAGCGCGGTATATTGGATGCGCCCCTCACCGCCGAAATTGCCGACAATGGCCTCGCCATGATGCAGCCCCACGCGGGTTCGCCCGATCGGCGGCACGCCGGGCGGCAGGTCACGGCGAAACGCTTCCCCCGCCTGCCACATCGCAAAGGCCGCCAGCGCCGCATTGCGCCCGTCATCGGGCCGCGCGATCGGCGCGCCCCAAAAGGCCACCACCGCATCCCCCACGAATTTGTCGATGGTCCCGCCATGGGCCAGCACCACATCGCTCAGCATGTCGAGATAGCGGTTCAGCAATTGCGCCACCATTTCCGGGGAGATGGCGTGGCTGAGCTTGGTAAAACCTTCCAGGTCGGTGAACAGGGTGAAGATTTGCCGTTTTTCGCCATGCAGCGCCAACTTCTCCGGCTCCGCCAGGATCTGCGCGGCGATGTCGCGGGGCAGATATTTGCCCAGCGCCGCCTGTGCGAAGCGCCGCTGCTGCGACGTCACCGCTCGCGCCGCGACGCCGATGGCGGTGAAGGCCAACACCCAGCCGAGCACCCATCCCACGGCGGGCAAACCCTTGCTATCCCAGCCCCGCGCCTGCAGCCAGATCGGCAGACCGGCGATCGCCCCCACCTGCACCGCCAGCGCGGGAACCAGCGCGAACCAGCGCAACTCCGCCAGGCTGGTGAGCCCCGCCGCGCCGACCACCAGCAAGGCTGCCAGCCAGCGCCACACTTCGGGCACCGAAGGCAGCCGCGCTCCATCGAGCAGTTGCGCCAGCATCGTCGCATGCACTTCCAGCCCGATCATGGTCGATCGCGCCTGCCGCCCCGACAGTGGGGTTTCGAACTGATCGATATCGACGATATCGCCGCCGATCAGGACATGCCGCCCGCGCACCATCGGCGCCAGAGCGGACGCCATGGCGGGATCGGCCAGCGTATCGATCTGGAGACTGGGGATCACCGGCTCTTCTGACCCATCCGCCTGGCGGAGCGGCAGACGGAAACGGATCGCCCCGCGATAGCCGTTGAAAGACGGAGACGGCTGCATCGCCAGCGTCAGCAGCGGCGGCTGGCCGGGCGTTGGCGCGGGCCAGCTCCGCGCGACATTGTCGGCATCGGTTTCCAGCCGGATGCTTGCCGGACGCACCCTGTCCGTCCGCGCCTCCTTCATGAAACGGTCGAGAAATTGCTGCTGTTCGAAGATGATCTGTTCCTGATTGTCGCCCAGATTGGCGTAACCCAGCCAGACCGGCGTCCGCATCGCATGGAGGGTGGACAGCAGTTCGCCGTCCTCATCCTGGGGCTGATCGAACAATATATCGATGCCGATCGATTTGGCCCCCATGGCGTCGATATTGCGCAGCGCCCGCGCCAGCAGTCCACGGTCCAATGGCGACCGCTTGCGCGTGGCGATCAACGTCTGGTCGTCATAGACCACCATCAGGATGCGCTGGTCCTGTCCCACCCGCGGCGCGAAGGTCGCGGCCCGCCAGTCATAGAGCCCCCGCTCCGCGTCGGCAGTCGGGATTTCACGCGCCGCGCCGCTGCCAAGCGGCCGGTTCCAGTCCCACCCCGCCAGGAACAGCGCCACCAGCAGCAGCACGCCGGTCGCAGCCAGCCGCCAGCGCCCCGTATCCCGCACCAGACGCGCACCGCGGCGCAGCAGGCCCCGCGTCGGCATGGCGTTCAGCGGCGCGCGATCAGCGGGCGCGCACCATCACCAATGATGGCGAAGCCGGACCAGTAGAAGGGATGGGAAGTCTCCGCATCGTCCATCAGCTTGACCTGCGCCTCCCGCAGCGCTTCGGCCACGGGCTGATCCTGCCCAGCCGCGAACAGACCGCTCATCAGCCTTTCGGTCGCGTGATAATCCTCCGGCGCGGGCCAATGGCTGGCGATGACGGCCCGGCTTCCCGCACCGATGAAGGCGCGCACCAGTCCGTCCAGCGCCCCGCCGCCGCCCGAAAGGCCCGCCGCCCGCGTCGTTTCCGCGCCTGCCGCGCCCGCCGTGTCGCAGGCCGAAAGCACCACCAGATCGGCATTCAAGCGCAGATCGAAAATCTCGCTGAACTGCAACAACCCGTCCGACGCCCTGTCAGGCGCGAAGCTGGTCAGCAAAGCAGGCCGCGCCGGGCATCCCGGATGCGGCGGCGTCACCAGACCATGGGTCGCGAAATGCAGGATGCGGAATTTGTCGAGATCGCTGCGCGCCATCACCGCTTCGTCGGTAAAGGCCGCGCCTGTGATGAGTTCGCTGCCCTGCCCGCCAATGGCCTGCGCGGCCTCCCGCAATTCGGTCGCGGGAATCGGCCGGTTCCACTGGAGGGGCGACCAGCCGCAATCATCCACCGCCCCATTGGCCAGGGTTCCGCGGGTGGAGGCGGCCAGCACCGGCCCGGCCAGCGGCGCATTGTCGCCAAAGCCGATATAGCTCTGCACCGCGCCGGAGGGCGCCGCCGCCCGCGCATCACGGAAGGCTCGCGCCGACAAGGCGGTGCTCACCGCATGGTCGCGGCCCAGCCAGTCGATGCCGCGAAAATCGAACTCGTCGCCACCCTTGGCCACGCGCGCCTCATAGGCATCGACGCCCGCCTGACCCGCGATCAGCAGATTGACCGGCAGTTGCAGCATCGCGCCATCAGGTTCGAAGATCAGATGCCGCACCGCCGCCAGCCGCTGCTCCACCGGCCCGAACAGCTCGAGATAGAGGCTGCGCGCCACCGGCACGTCCAGCGCATAGGTGGTCTGCGCGCCGTTCACGTCGATGGAGATTGTCTCGCGCAGAGCGGCCACTTTTCGTGCCACCTCGGTCGCGCTGGCTGTCAGCCGGTATCCGGTCGCGCCCGCGCCGTCGATCCACAGGGCGTAAAGCGCGTCGCCAAGCTGCGCGAGCTTATAATAGCCCTCGCCGGGTTTCAGCGTCGCCTGCATCTCGGCCAGCGTCAGCCCCTGGGGACTAACGGCCCGATATTGCGGATAGGCCGCCAGCGCCGCCAGCGTATTCGCCTGGTCGGCGGCGAGTTGGTCGATGTCCGCCTGCGCCTGCATGACGTCCGGCAGCAACGCCTTCTGCACCTCCGCCGCCTGCCGCAACTGCGCCAGCGCGATCCGCCCGCGCTCGATGTCGCGGGAAAGGGAGCCGGACTGGCGGAACAGCCGCGCCGCCTCGCCATTGCCGGCGGACAGTTCGCGGCTCAACTGTTCCAGCGTGTCGGCCGCGCCGGGCCGCAGCAGCATCTGGGACGCGGCGAACAGATCGGCCGTCAGTTCCGGCCGATTGGGAATTTCCTGCGCCAACCGGTTGAAATAAGGCTGAAGCTGGTTTGCCATCCCGGTCAGCGTCGCGCGATTTTCCATGGTCGAGGCCATGATGCCGCGATAGATTTTCAGCGCGTCCTCATTGCGACCACGCCGGACGAGGAAGGCGCCCAGCCGCGCCCGCGCCCCGTTCAGCGCCACCGTTTCGGGATATTGCGCGCCCAGCAGCACCAGCGCCTGATTCAGATTGCGCTCGGCCTGCCCGAAATCGCCCTGCGCTTCATAGGTAAGCGCGATCTCGCCCAGCAATTGGGCGCGCAGGCGGGTGATCGACGTGACCCGCCCGTCGCGGATCGCGACCGCGCTCGCCAACGCCTGCGACAGTATGTCCCGCGCCGGTCCCGGCTGCCCCGACAGCCGCAGGATCGTTCCCCGCAACTGCTGCGCCTGCGCGTCGATGATCGCCGCCCGCTCGGCAGGGGCAAGTCTCGTATCCTGCCGCACGCCCAGAGCGCGGGCCGGTGACGCCGCGCTGCTCATTTCGGCGGCGACCTCGGGCGGCAGGAATAGCGCGCCGTCTTCGCCGGTCACCGCGCCCGTGTCACCGCCCAGGGGACGATCCAGTATCTCCAGCGCCCCACTCAGATCCTGCCGGTTGATATGATGCATCGCCTCGAAATTGCGGCGAAGGCGGAGCTGCACGGGATCGGCGGTCGCGATACCGCGTGCCTGGGCAAAAGCCGCATCGGCCTGATCGAACAGCCCCAGATTGGAGAGCTGCAGGCCACGATTGACCAGATATTCATGCGCCCGCCCAGCCCGCTCCGCCGGCGTCAGCTTTGCAACGTCCGGATCGCGCGCCAGCCGGTCGGTCAGGCTGTCGAAAAATTCCGCCGCTTCGGCATAATTGCCCGACGCATTGCGCCGATAGCCCTCGGCCAGCACGGTTTGCGGGTCCAGCGTCGCGGCCTGCAACCGTGCAAAGCCCGCCTCGTTAGTGCCGACCGTCGCGATGTCGACCTTGCCCGGCACCGTTCGCCCCAACATGACGGACCGCAACCCCAGGTCGAGGGCGCTCGCATAAGCCGCATAGCCCTGGGCGACGTAGATCGTCTTGCCGCGCTCGACGGTCAGGATGCGATAGGCGCCGACCGCGCCGGTACAGTTGCGCATGACCGCCGCGCCGATGTCGGGCAGGCTGACGCCCCCCGGCACGCCGCATTCGACCGCCGTCTTGCGCGAAGCCGCCAACCGTTCCAGCAAAGCGGCATCCTGATCGCCGGAGCCGCGCCGCAACGCATAGATCTGCCCGACCGGACGCGCCGCATCCCGGCATACCAGCGTCCAGGCGCGATCGAACATGGTGCGCGCGGTGGGATCTCCGCTCGCGCTCTGCGCCTGACACAGGGCGCCGCCCTCGCTGCCGATGCGAAAACTGTCCCTGAGCAGCGGGCGGTCATCCACACCCTGCGCATGCGCCACGACGGACAGACTCAAGACGCCCCAACCGCCGAGCCTGAAAACCAACTTCCCCAAAGCGTTCAAAGGCTTATCCCCCAAAGCTTGCCGGATTTTTCCGTGCAAAGCTTCCCCTTAGCCATAACCCGGCGCAGTCATAACGCCGCCCGATGGTGCGCCGCAAGGCGAAAGGCGCGGATCACGGATTCCCGAAGCCTTCGCTCCCCAATCGAGTGAGGCAAGGAAGCTACAGTTGAGTAAGATTCAATCTCTTGCACGCAATTTTCATTGCATCGGGCAAAAGACATGATCTAGATTAGCCTTGAGTGAATACCGACCGATAAGACAAGATAAACGTCAGCTTATCCGAATAAACATAACAGGAAGTTCACTACAGGGAGGATGAAATGAACCGATTTCCCCGCTACGATTCCGTATTGCGCCTGTCCGCGTCATGCCTTGTTTTGGCGTTATCGGGCCTCTCTACTGGTGTTTCCGCTCAAGTAACCGACAGCGCGTCCGATTGGTCTGGCAACGAAATCATCGTCACTGCGACTAAGCGTAATGAATCCATCCAGAATGTTCCCTTTTCCATCAATGCGCAGACCGCCGAAGCGATGCAGCGCATGGGCGCCACCTCGATCGAGGACGTGTCGCGCAGCGTCGCTGGCCTGACCGTCCAGAATCTGGGGCCGGGCCAGAGCCAGGTGTCTGTGCGCGGCGTGTCGGCGGGCCAGGTGGTCCGCGACCAGCCGGGCGTCAAGGAACAGGTCGGCGTCTATCTCGACGAATCCGTCATCTCCATGTCGCTGTTCACGCCGGATTTCGACCTGTTCGACCTTGACCGCGTGGAAACGCTGCGCGGGCCGCAGGGCACGCTGTTCGGCTCCGGGTCCGAGGGCGGCACCGTCCGCTACATCACCAAGCAGCCCAAGCTCGGCCAGACCGAAGGCACGGTGGAGGCGGGCGCCAATGTCCTGAAGGGCGGCGATGTCGGCTATTCGGGCAAGGGTGCGATCAACCTGCCCCTGGGCGAAACGGCGGCGATCCGCGCGGTTGGCTATGCCGAACATTATGCCGGGTTCATCGACGCCATCGGCCCGGCCGCTGGCAAGAACATCAATGACGGCCGCCGCTATGGCGGACGGCTCAGCTTGCTCTGGGAACCGGCGCCGGGCATCAAGCTGACGCCGCGCATCATCTATCAGGATATCCGCACCAACGGCTTTAACCGGGAGGACAGCTATCATCTCTATTATAACGAGCTGATCAGCCCCTTCGACATTCTGCCCGAACGCACCCAATATCTGAAACTGCGCGAGGAGTTCCGCGACAAGACCACGCTGGCGGACTTCACGGCCAACATCGATATCGGGTCCGACGTCGCGCTGACCTCCATCACCACCTATATCCACCGCAACATTCTGGTCAGCCGCGACGCTTCGGCGCTGACCGGATCGGTTTCGGTGACGCCTTTTGTCATGACCTTCGGCGTCAACCCCGCCATCGCCAATCTGCCATCGAACTTGCGCGATACGACCAAGCTCAAGCAATGGACGCAGGAATTGCGCCTCGCCTCGACCGGCGCGGGGCCGTTCCAATGGGTGTTCGGTGGCTTTTACAGCCATGTCGATCGCGATTATGCCCAGCGTCTGCCGACCCCCGGCTATGACGCCTTCATCGACGCGGCACCCGCGCCGTTCGGTCCGGGCGCGTCGGCTGGAGCCGCCAACGGCTTCCCGCTCAACTCGCCTTACAATGCCGACATTCCCTATATCATCAAGCAATACGCCGCCTTTGGCGAGGCGAGCTACAAGCTCGGCCAGTTCAAACTGACCGCAGGCGGGCGCTATTATGACTTCAAGGAAGAGCGCGATTTCAAGACCGGCGGCGTCTTCCCCAATGGCGACAACCGCGTGGGCGACAAGACCGGGTCGACCGGCTTCTCCCCCCGCTTCATAGCCAGCTATGAAGCCAATCGCGATCTGACCTTCAACGTTCAGGCGTCCAAGGGCTTCCGCCTGGGCGGCGTCAACGATCCGTTAAACCTGCCGCTCTGCAATGGCGGCGCGACCGGGCCGGACGCGGCGACCTATGGCAACCGTCCGACCTTCGACGACGAAACGCTGTGGAACTATGAGGCCGGGGTGAAGGCGTCGGGCAGCGGCATCACCTTCAACGCGGCGGTGTTCTACAACGACATCAAGAATCTTCAGGTCACGGCGGATGCGGGAAGCTGTTCCTCGCGCATCCTCTTCAACGTGCCGAAGGCGCATACGGCGGGCCTGGAAGCGGAACTGAGCGCCCGCGTCTCCCCCAACCTCGATCTGTCATTGAGCGGCAGCTATATCGATTCGAAGATCGATAGCAACGTCACCGACGGAGGCGGCGCGATCATCGCGGGCATCCGCAAGGGCAACCGCCTGCCCACCGTGCCGAAGTTCCAGATGGCGGCGGCAGCGACCTATACGATGGAGATCGCGGCGGAGACCGACTGGTCCTTCACCGCCAGCTACCAGCATGTGGGCGACCGCTATACCCAACTGGACGATCAGGAGCCGGGCAAGGGCAGTTTTACCAACTCCATCTATTATGACCCGGCCACGGGCGCTTATGGCACCGGCGCGTTCAACTTCGGCTCCTACAAGCTTGGCGCCTATAATCTGGTCAACCTGTCGACGGGCGTGAGCTGGGACAGCGGTCTGTCGGTCACACTCTACGTCAACAATCTGTTCGACGAAAATGCGCTCTATTCGCTGGACCGCGAGCGCGGCGGCCGGGGCCGGCTCGGCTATAATATCGGCACCCCGCGCAAGATCGGCGTGACCGTCCGCAAGGACTTCTAAAGCCCAATCACACGGGACGCCGGAAGCCAAACCGCTTCCGGCGTCCTTATTTTTGGGCAATACACCGGGCCGATCCGTCGCTATGGTCGCCCGGTGATCGAGACCGAGAATGCCATCGCGCAAGAGATGCGCTTCGTCGAAGGCAGCGCCTTCACCATGGGCTCCGACCGCTTCTATCCGGAGGAAGCCCCGTTGCGGCAAGTCCGCGTGGATAGCTTCTGGATCGACGAAACGCCTGTCACCAACCGCCAGTTCGCGGAATTTGTCGAGGCGACCGGCTACCGCACTTTTGCTGAGATTGCGCCCGACCCCAAAGATTATCCCGGCATGCCGCCCGAAATGGCGCGGGCCGGTTCGCTGCTGTTCCAGCGTACGGCGACGCCCGTCGACCTCAGCGATTTCAGCCAATGGTGGCATTTCAGCTTCGGCACGGACTGGCGCCATCCCCATGGCCCCGACAGCCATCTGGATGAGCTTTGGGACCATCCGGTGGTCCATGTCGTGTTTCAGGATGCGGAGGCCTATGCCAAATGGGCGGGCAAGGCGCTGCCGACCGAAGCGGAGTGGGAGTTTGCGGCGCGCGGCGGGCTTGACGGCGCGGATTATGCCTGGGGCGATGAACTGGCGCCCAAGGGAGCCATGCTCGCCAATTATTGGCAGGGCATGTTCCCCTACAGCAATCTGCTGGAGGATGGCTATGAGCGAACCTCGCCGGTGCGAACCTATGCGCCCAATGGCTATGGCCTGTTCGACATGATCGGCAATGTCTGGGAATGGACGACTGATTGGTATGCCCAGCCCAGGGTCGAGCGCAAGGCAAAGGGAAGCTGCTGCGTCCCATCCAACCCACGCGGCGGCACGAAGCGGGAAAGCCTTGATCCCGTCAGTCCGCATGTGCCGATTCCAAGAAAAGTGCTGAAGGGCGGTTCCCATCTCTGCGCGCCAAGCTATTGCCAGCGCTACCGCCCCGCCGCCCGCCACCCGCAGGCGGTGGATAGTTCCACCAGCCATATCGGTTTCCGCTGCATCATCCGCGAACCGGGCCGCTGAATTTCAATAACGGGAAGACGTCATGCTCAATATCCCCTGGGACCAGCCCGCCACCATGATCGACCTTGACGGCAAGGCGCCGCTCATCGGCACGATCCGCGATTGCGCCCAGCATTTCGCGATCTTCAAGCCCCATGCGAAGGAACAGGCGCGCATCCTCCTCACCCAGCCCGTCCACCGCGAAGGCCGCAAGACGCGAACCTGGGTGCTGGAACCCTGGGAGATCGAAAAGCTGGTCGAACGGATGAAGGCGGAGGTGCATTGATCATCCGCCGAAACTGAAAAGTAGCGTGCTCCTGCGAAGGCAGGAGCCCAGTTCTCATGTGTGAACTAAGTTCCTTCCTTCGCAGCAACAGGGACCGCCTCAGACCCTCCAGGCCGCCTCTTTCGCCGCCTGGGACTAGAGACGAAGCGCGCCAGGAAATGCGCTCCTTTTGGTTGCAGCATTTTCGGAGCCGTTGACCATTAAAGGTCAACTTGAAAATACTCTAGAATGCGACGGCGTCTCCGGCCTTGAGCAGAGTGCTGCGGCAATGAGGGGGCATAACCCGCGCACATCCACCGAAGGACTATGGAGATACCGCCACATTCGAACTTGCCCATGCGCCCTTGGACATTCTGCGTCTAATATATAATATGGCATGATCGATAGCTTGAACGACATGATCTTATGGACCTGCGCCATCTGCGTTATTTTCTCTGCGTCGCTGAAGAGATGCATTTCGGCCGCGCCGCGCTGCGCCTTGGCATATCACAGCCGCCGCTCAGCCAGCAGATCCGCGCTCTGGAAGATGAGCTTGGCGTCCGCCTGTTCGACCGCACCAGCCGCCGTGTACGCCTGACCGAAGCGGGCCGGCTGTTCGAGCCGGAGGCCCGCCAGACCCTCGCCCAGGCCGAACGCGCCGCCCAGATCGCCCGCATGGCGCAGCGGGCCGAGATCGGTCATCTTGGCCTTGCCTTCACCACGTCCGGCCCCTTCGTGCCCCCTGTGGCGCGCGCGCTCTACCGCTTCCGCCAAACCTATCCCAATGTCGAGCTGATCCTGCGCGAACAGGGCCGTGACGAGCAGGTCGAAAGCGTCGGTAGTCGACAGCTCGATCTCGGCATCGTGCGCAACTACGAGCCGCCGGTCCTGCCCGAAGGCATGGTGTCGCGATGCCTGCTCACGGAAGAGATGGTGCTGGCCCTGCGCACCGATCATCCGCTGGCGCTGCGGTCGGCCCCGCCCAGCATTGCGGACCTGGCCGACGAACCGCTGGTGCTGTACGGCGCGCCCAATGGCGCGGGCTTTACCGAGCATTTCTTCGCCCTGTGCGAGAAGGCGGGCTTCGCACCCAAAATCTCCCATGAGGCCCGCAGCCTCGCGACCCTTTTTGGACTGGTCGCGGCGGGCTTCGGCCCCACTGTGATCGCTCAGTCCATGGCGCGGCTGCACGTCGACAATGTGATCCACCGTGCTTTCGACGTGCCGGTCATGAGTTCGCTCTGGCTGATCCACAATGAGGATTTGTCGCCGACCGGCCAGGCCTTCCTCAAGACCCTGCTCGAAGAACGCATGGCGGCGGAGACCGGAACGGCGCCTGAGCCGGCATAGCGCGTCGCCCCCTTCCAATTCTCCACGCCAGCCTCTATGCAGTCCGGCGAAAGCCAGCCTCGGCCAGCTTTCACTGATCGCGCCGGTGCCCTCCCAAGGGGCTTAATAGGGAATGCGGTGATGAATCCGCGGCTGTCCCTGCAACTGTAAGCGGTGAGCGAGACGCATATCGATTCTTCGGACCGCCGGAGAATCAGCCACTGGGCCGGACGCTAAATCCTGCGAGGCCTGGGAAGGCCATGCGTCGAGCCGAGACCCGTGAGCCAGGAAACCTGCCTGCGTCTGGTCGCTCTTGCCTTGGTCCAGGGGATGGCCGCGGCACGGTACTCCGTCTGAGCGACGCTTTACGCAGCGGGAGCTGCTGTCCGCATGCCGGGCGCAAGCGCGTCCGTCCGGCATGAAGGCAGGTCCCGTCCGGTTTCGCTGACGCCGACGGGGGATCGCCCTGATGAGACCTGTTTTGAATGCACTGGCCCGTTCCAGCCCGATGGAATCGGCCGGCCTGCTGCGCCGCCGTGCCACGGCCATGTTCGCCGCGCTGATCGCCGCCAATCTGGCCGCATGGGCATGGGCCTTCACGATCTTCGCGGGCGATACGGTCATGCTGGGCACAGCGCTGCTGGCCTGGAGCCTGGGCCTGCGCCATGCGGTTGATGCCGACCATATCGCCGCCATCGACAATGTGACCCGTAAATTGATGCAGGACGGCCAGCGCCCACTGACCGTCGGCTTCTGGTTCGCCATCGGTCATAGCGGCATCGTTCTGATCGCCGCCGTCACCATCGCCATTGCCGCCAATGCTCTGAGCCGTGTCGAAGCGGCGGGCGCGATCGGCGGCACCATTGCAACAATCGCCTCCGCGACCTTCCTTTTCACCATCGCCGCGATGAACCTGATCATCCTGAGATCGGTTCTCAAGACCTTCAATCATGTTCGCAACGGTGGGCTCTATATCGATGAAGATATGGATATCCTGCTTGGTTCACGTGGTTTTCTGGCCCGTATCTTCCGCCCGCTTTTCCGGCTGATAACGCGGAGCTGGCATATGGCCCCGCTCGGCTTTCTCTTCGGGCTTGGCTTCGACACTGCCACCGAAGTCGCGATCCTCGGCCTGTCGGCTGGCCAGGCGGCGAGCGGCCTTTCGATATCGACCGTCCTCATTTTCCCGCTGCTCTTCGCGGTGGGCATGGCGCTGATCGACACGGCGGACGGCGCGCTGATGATGGGCGCCTATCAATGGGCCTTCGTGAAGCCGATCCGCAAGCTCTATTACAACATCACCATCACGCTGGTGTCCGCCTTGGTCGCGCTGCTCATCGGCGGGATCGAGGCTGCGGCGCTGCTGGGCGACAAGCTGGGCCTGACCGGCGGCATCTGGACACTTGCCGCCGACCTTGGCGAACATTTCAACAGCCTGGGTTTCTTCATCATCGGCCTGTTCGCTGCCTGCTGGCTGGCGAGCTGGGCCATCTACCGCTGGAAACGCTTCGACGAGATCGAAGTCACTCTCGAACCGCAAGGAAATCCCGCATGAAAAAGGTTCCCGCCTCAAAAATTCCGGCCACTGTCATCACCGGCTTCCTCGGCGCGGGCAAGACGACGCTGATCCGTCACTTGATCGAAAATGCAGGCGGCCGCCGCCTCGCCCTCATCATCAACGAGTTCGGAGATGTCGGCGTCGACGGCGCGCTGGTGCAGGGCTGCGGCGACGAAGCCTGCCCGGACGAGGACATTATCGAACTGGCGAACGGTTGCATCTGCTGCACTGTCGCGGACGATTTCCTGCCGACCATGCAAAAGCTGCTCGACCGCCCGACGCCCCCCGATCACATCATCATCGAAACCTCGGGCCTTGCATTGCCCAAACCGTTGGTGAAGGCCTTCCAATGGCCCGACATCCGTACCCGCGCCACGGTGGATGGGGTGATCACGCTGATCGACGCCGATGCACTGGCGGCAGGCCGCTTCGCCCATGACGAGGTCGCGCTTGCCGCCGCCCGCGCCGCAGACCCGACACTTGATCATGACAGCCCGATCGAGGAATTGTTCGAGGATCAGCTTGCCTGCGCCGACCTCGTCCTGCTCAACAAGACCGATCTGGTCGATGCCGCCACACTGGCGGGTCTGGAACGGGATTTGGCCCGGGAAACCCGTCCCGGCGTCAGCATCATCCGCACGTCAAAGGGCGAAATCGATGCCGCTGTCTTGCTCGGCCTGGACTCAGGCGTGGAAGATCAGATCGATGCCCGCCCCTCCCATCACGACAATGAGGAGGAGCATGATCATGATGATTTCGAGAGCTTCATCATCAATCTTGGCGAACTGGGCACGCCCGAACCGTTGCTGGCGGCGCTCGCGGACGCCATCGCCACCCACGACCTGTTGCGGGTGAAGGGCTTCCTCGCCATCGCAGGCCGCCCGGCTCGTCTGGTCGTCCAGGCCGTCGGTCCACGCATCCAGCATCATTACGACCGCCAATGGCAGGCAAGCGAGCAACGCTCCTCCCGCCTTGTCGTGATCGGCCAGACGGGCCTGGATTGCGCCGCCATCGAAACCACCCTCAAGGTGCAGACGGTCCCCGCCTGATGCACCTGCTGACCGCCACGCCCGGCACCGTCTCCAACGGCGACGAAGCGATCGACCTTGGCCAGTCGCCGGGCGACATCGTGCTGCTGACCGTGGCGGACAGCGAACTCGCCTGCTTCGCCAGCGCCGCCGCAGCCTTGGGCGAGGCAGGCCCAACAATCCGCCTCGCCAATCTCCTCCAGCTCAAGCATCCCTATTCCGTCGATCTCTATGTTGAAAAGGTGATCGCCCACGCCAAATTCGTCTGCGTGATCCTTCTGGGCGGTAAGAGCTATTGGCCCTATGGCATTGATGAAATTGCCAATATTGCCCGCGAAAAAGGCATAGCCTTTGCCGCCCTGGCCGATGGTCGGGAGGATGATCCGGAACTGCGCGCCGCCTCAACCCTGCCCGCAGAAACCTGCGACTATCTGCGCGACTATCTCCGGCAAGGCGGCATTCCCAATGCCATCGCCTTCCTCAAGACCGCCGCTCGTCTCGCGGGTTTCGATGCAGGAATGCCCGATGCCCCGATTCCGATAGCCGACGCCGGTCTCTACCTTCCCTGTACCGACCGTCCGACATTGGAACAGGTCAAGGCCCGCTGGGCCGCAGGCCAACCGACAGCGCTCTTCGTCTTCTACCGCGCCCTGCTGATTGCGGGCACACTCGAAGCCGTCGACGCGATGATCGCAGGTCTCGAAGCAGCAGGCCTCAACGTCCTCCCCGTCCATGTTCGCGCCCTGCGCGAACCCTTCGCCAAGGATTTCCTGCAAGGCCTGATGGAAGGGACCGCGCCTGACGTCATCCTCAACGCCACCGCCTTTGCCGCGAGCGCGCCGGGAGAACCACGCACGCGCTCGATCCTGGAGCAGGCGGACTGCCCGATCCTGCAAACCATCTTCGCCAGCGCCGAACAAGGCGCCTGGGAAGCGAGCGCTCGTGGCCTTGGCCCCCGCGACCTCGCCATGCATATCGCGCTTCCCGAAGTGGATGGCCGCCTCTTCACCCGCGCCGTCGCCTTCAAGGCTGCTGCCCGCTTCGACGAGCGCACGGAATGCAGCATCATCGTGCCCCGCATATTGGAAAATCGTGTTAGATTCGTTTCCCAACTCACTGTTAATTGGGCAAAACTTCGTAAATCCCTCATTGCAGATCGCCGCGTTGCACTGGTACTCGCCAACTATCCCAACAAGGATGGCCGCATCGGCAATGGCGTCGGTCTCGACACGCCGGCCAGTGCCACCGCTATCCTGAACGCGCTGCGGGAATCCGGCTACACCACCCATGACGCTCCCGCCGATGGGGCCACCCTGATGCGCCTCATGACGGGAGGCATCACGAACGCCTCCCCCGATCGTCCCGCCGAAGTCTCGCTCCTCCTCGACGCATATCAATCCGCCTTCGCCGTCCTGCCCGAAGCCGCTCGCGAAGCCATTCAGACCCGTTGGGGCATGCCCGAAGCCGACCCCTTCTTCCAGGAGGGCGCCTTCCGGCTCCCGGTCCACCGCTTCGGCAACATCGCCGTCGCGGTCCAGCCATCGCGCGGCTATCATATCGATCCCAAGGCCAGCTATCACGACCCGGCCCTGCCGCCGCCGCACGCCTATCTCGCTTTCCACATCTGGCTGGCGCAGGAATTTAGCGCCCATGCCGTCGTTCATGTCGGCAAGCACGGCAATCTCGAATGGCTCCCCGGCAAGGCCATCGCGCTATCCGAAAACTGCTTCCCCGAAATCTGCGCCGGGCCGATCCCGCAAATCTACCCCTTCATCGTCAACGATCCCGGCGAAGGCACGCAGGCCAAACGCCGCATCGGCGCCTGCATCATCGACCATCTGACGCCACCCCTTACCCGGGCCGAAACCTATGGTCCGCTCAAGGAACTGGAGGCGTTGGTCGACGAATATTATCTCGCCGCCGGCATGGACCCGCGCCGTTTGGAAACGCTGCGCAAGGACATACTCGCGCTCGCCGCTTCTCAGGGGTTGGATAAGGATGCAGTCGCTCAAGGCAGTGGAGAAGATGCTTTAGCTGCGATCGATAACTATCTGTGCGACCTCAAGGAAATGCAGATCCGTGATGGCCTGCATATTTTTACCCAAAGCCCTGAAGGTCACCTCCGCCGTGATCTGCTCATAGCCCTTGCCCGCTGTCCCAGAGGCATGGATCATGAAAGCCAGCAATCCCTCCTGCGCGCGCTTGCCGCTGACCTGGCCCTGAATTTCGACCCGCTCGATTGCATTATGGGCACCCCCTGGACCGGTCCCCGCCCGGAACCGCTCCAAGGCTTGACCCAAGCCCCATGGCGCACCACCGGCGACACGGTGGAGCGCCTCGAACTCTACGCCATCCATCTGCTCGACAGCGGCGATCCAGCTCCCGGCCCGCAAAGCGCCGCTGTCCTGAACGCTATCGAAACCGACCTCGCCCCCCGCGTCACCGCCTGCGGCGATGCTGAAAAGACGGCCCTCCTCCAAGCCCTCAACGGCAATTTCGTCCTTCCCGGTCCTTCCGGCGCGCCCACGAGAGGCCGCCCGGACGTCCTCCCCACGGGCCGCAATTTCTACTCGATCGACACCCGCGCCGTGCCCACGATCGCCGCCTGGAATCTCGGCCAGCGCTCCGCCGATCTCATCGTGCAGGACTATCTCCAGCGAGAGGGCGACTATCCCCGCGCCATCGCGCTTTCCGCCTGGGGCACGGCCAATATGCGCACCGGCGGGGATGACATCGCGCAGGCCCTCGCCCTTATGGGAGTGCGCCCTCGCTGGGACTGGGCTTCCGGCAGGGTCATCGGGTTCGAGGTGATGAAGATCGCGGAACTGAACCGCCCCCGCGTGGACGTCACTTTCCGCGTCTCCGGCTTCTTCCGCGATGCCTTCCCCGAACAGATCGACCTGCTGGACAGCGCCGCCCGCGCCGTCATGGCGCTGGACGAGCCGGAGGAAGACAATCCCGCTGCTGCCCGTCACCGCGCCGAAACCGCCGCCCTGATCGCGCAGGGCACGCCGGAGAAAGCTGCCCGGCGCCGCGCTGGAAGCCGCGTTTTCGGCTCAAAACCCGGAGCCTATGGCGCAGGCCTGCAAGCCATGATCGACGAGAAGATCTGGCACGACCGCGCCGACCTTGCGAACGTCTATCTCGACTGGGGCAGCTACGCCTATGGCGGCGGCGTGGAAGGCGAAGCCGAGCGCAACCTCTTCGCGGAGCGACTGACTCAGGCCGACGCCTTGATTCAGAACCAGGACAATCGCGAACATGATCTGCTCGACAGCGACGATTACTACCAGTTCGAAGGGGGCATAGCCGCCGCCGTCGAACATCTGTCCGGCAGGAAGCCGCTCAGCTATCACAATGACCACAGCCGCCCGGAACGGCCGGTCATCCGCACGCTGGAGGATGAGATCGGCCGCATCGTGAGAGCGCGGGTCACCAACCCCAAATGGATCGCGGGCATAATGCGCCACGGCTACAAGGGCGCGTTCGAGATCGCCGCCTCGGTCGATTATCTCTTCGCCTTCGCCGCCACCACCCATGCGGTGAAGGATCATCATTTCGACGCCGTCCACGCCGCCTTCATTGAGGACGAGACGGTTCGCGCCTTCATGGCGGAGGCCAATCCGGCAGCCCTGCGCGAAACCGCCGCCCGCCTCCACGAAGCGCTCGACCGCGCGCTTTGGAAACCCAGGTCGAACAGCGCCGCCATGCTCCTAACCCAACTCAAGGACGCCTAGAAATGATCGAACGCACTCCCGAACAACATGCCGAAAAGATGAAGAAGAAACAGGCCGCCCATGACAAGATCATGGCGACCAAGACCCAGGAAAAGGGCCTTCTCATCGTCCACACCGGCAAGGGCAAGGGCAAGACGACGGCAGCTCTGGGCATGGTCGTCCGCGCCATCGGCCATGGCAGGAAAGTGGGCGTCGTCCAATTCGTGAAGGGCGCCATGACCACCGGAGAAAAAACGGTGTTCGATGCGTTTCCCGACCATGTCGAGTTCAAGTCCATGGGTGAAGGCTTTACCTGGAACACGCAGGACCGTACGCGGGACATTGCCCTTGCCCGTGAAGCATGGGATGAAGTCAGACGCATGATTGCCGACCCGGCCTATGATATGGTCCTTGCCGATGAGCTCAATATCGTCCTGCGCTACGACTATCTGCCGGTCGAAGAGGTGCTGGAAGCCGTGACCGCCAGAAGCGAAATGAAACACGTCCTCATCACCGGCCGCAACGCGCCCGAAGCGCTGATCGAGGCGGCCGATCTCGTCACCGAAATGACCCTTGTCAAACATCCCTTCCGCAGCGGCGTGAAGGCTCAGCCAGGAATCGAATTCTGACACACACTGCCTTCGACATCGCCGCTTTCGAGGAATTGGTGCACCTGCGTCGCGACGTGCGCCATTTTCTGACCGATCCGCTGGATGAACATGAGGTCGAACGACTCCTCGCCCTCGCGCACAGCGCTCCCTCGGTGGGGCTGTCGCAACCCTGGCGCTTCGTCCGGATCGCCACGCCCGCCTTGCGCGAAGATCTCGCCGTCCATGTCGACGCCCAGATCATCAAGGCGGGCAAGATTTATGAAGGCGATGAAGACAGGCTCTACCGCAGCCTGAAACTGCACGGTCTGCGCGAGGCGCCGGTGCTGTTCGCCGTCTATTGCGACGAAGGCACCGAAACCGGCCATAAGCTGGGCGCTATCACCATGCCGGAGGCACGCCGCTATAGCTGCGTGATGGCGATTCACACGGTCTGGCTGGCCGCCCGCACGCGTGGCATCGGCATGGGATGGGTGTCGATCCTGGATCGTCCCACAGTCGATGCGATGCTGGAGATTCCGGAAAATTGGCGCTGCCTCGGCCTGCTGTGCCTCGGCTATCCGGTGAGCGAGGAAGCGACGCCGGAACTGGAACGGCGCGGCTGGGAGCATCGCACCGATTGGCATTCCGCGATCGTGACTCGCTGACCATTCCCCTCCCGCCCGCGTAAGGGAGCAAATTCTCCCCACTTCCCTTTCCCCCACTCTGCGCGTATGAACCGCATCCGGAGCGGGCATATGTTCGCTCCATCGATCGCGTCGGTGCCCCGCAAGGGGCTTAAATGGGAACGCGGTGCGGGATGAAACTCCCTAATCCGTGGCTGTCCCTGCAACTGTGAGCGGCGAGCAAGGCAAGGACCGGCCAACCCCCATCAACCCGGGACGGCCAGCCACTGGAGCAATCCGGGAAGGCCCCCTGCCAAGGCTATGACCCGCAAGCCAGGAGACCTGCCGAACGCAAAGGTCGCTCTAGCCATGACCCAGGGGATGGTCGCGGCTCGGTTTTCCGCACGAGCGACGGATAAGCGGCTGGGGAAGCATCCTCCAGTCGTCGTTGCGACGTGGGAGGTGAAGTCCGGTGCCAGACGCGCAGAGCGCATCATCCGCCGCCATTCGCGGCTGGTGTCCGACGGCATGGCGCCCGATGATGGCGGGCGATGGCCTGCTCGTGCGCGTGCGCCCTCCGTTCGGCCGCATGACGGTGGCCCAGGCTATCGGCCTCAGCGATGCCGTCCGCCGCCACGGCAACGGCCAGATCAACCTCACCAACCGCGCCGCGCTTCAGGTCCGGGGCGTGACGGAACAAAGCCACCCCGCATTGCTCGGGCAGCTTGTCGCACTCGGCCTCACCGATCCTGATCCGGCCCGCGAGGCGCGCCGCAATTTCCTGCTCGCTCCCGACTGGTCCGCCGGAGACGGCACGGAAAACATCGCCCAAAATCTGCTTGCCCGTCTCGACGACCTGCCCGACCTTCCTCCCAAGATCGGCATTGCCATCGACACCGGCCCTGCTCCCTGCCTGACCCTCGTACCGGCCGATTTCCGTTTCGAACGCAGCTCAGCCGGCACCCTGCTGCTCCGCGCCGAAGGACACGCCCTCGGCACGCCCACCACTGCGGAAACGGCCGTCCAGGACCTGATCGCGCTCACCCGCTGGTTCCTCGCAACAGACGGAGCCACCTCCGGCCGCATGGCGCGGCACAAAGCCTCGCTGCCAGCACATCCCAAGGTCGCTCCCGCTGCGGCACGCCCGATTCCGCAGCTTCTCACCCAGGCTCCCGGTCCCTTTCACGGCATCCCCTTCGGGCGGCTCGACGCCGACGGCCTCACCGCTCTGGCCGGACAGCAAGGCGTTGTCGCGCTGCGCCTTACCCCATGGCGCGGCCTGATTCTCGAAGGCGGCACGACCAGCCCCGATCACGCCTTCACCGACCCGTTGCTCCGCATCGACGCATGTCCCGGCGCACCAGCCTGTCCGCAGGCCAGCGTCGCGACCCGCGGCCTCGCCACCCGGCTTGCACCCCTTGTCGACGGCTCGCTGCATGTTTCCGGCTGCGCCAAGGGCTGCGCGCGTCCAAGGCCCGCCGACATCGTCCTCACCGGCAATCGGGGCCGCTTCGACCTTTCCCGCAAGGCCCGCGCCGGATCGCCGCCCGACCAGGCCAGTCTTGCCCCCGACCAGATTCTCGCCCTCTTCGGAAGCCACTAATGCCCCATATCTACGAAACCGATGGCGCCGCCATCTACCGGCAATCCTTCCGCACCATCCGTGCCGAGGCCGATCTCGCTCGCTTCTCGACGGAGGAGGAACGCATCGCGGTCCGCATGATCCACGCGGCGGGGCTGGTCGGCCTGGCTTCCCACATCCGCTTTTCCTCCACCTTCGCCCGGACCGCCATCGCTGCGCTGGAGGCAGGGGCGCCGATCCTGTGCGATGCGCGCATGGTGTCCGAAGGCGTCACCACAAGGCGCCTGCCTGCCCAAAACCCAATCCTTTGCACGCTGAACGATCCGCAGGTTCCAACGCTGGCGGCGCAAATGTCGAACACCCGTTCGGCGGCTGCGCTCGAACTCTGGCGTCCACATCTGGGGGGAGCGCTGGTCGCCATCGGCAATGCGCCCACGGCACTTTTCCATCTGCTCAATATGCTGGAAGATCCCGCCTGTCCCCGCCCCGCCGCGATCATCGGTTGCCCGGTCGGCTTCGTCGGCGCGGCGGAGTCCAAGGAAGCGCTCTGGCAGAGCCAGCCCGTCCCCTGCTGCATCGTGGAGGGCCGTCTGGGCGGCAGCGCCATCACAGTCGCGGCGATCAATGCGATAGCGAGCCCGGCAGAATGACCAACGGCATCATCCATGGCGTAGGCCTGGGCCCCGGCGCGCAGGACCTGATGAGCGTCCGCGCCGACCGCCTGATCCGCGAAGCCAGCCACGTCGCCTATTTCCGCAAAAGGGGAAAATCCGGCCATGCCCGCCGGATCGTGGAGGGCATGTTGCGTCCTGACGCCATCGAATATCCGATGGAATATCCGGTGACGACGGAAATCCCGCTGTCCGACCCGCGATATAATGAAGTCCTGTCCGGCTTCTATGCCGATTGCACCGCCCATCTGGACGGGCTTTCCGCCACTGGCGAGGATGTGGTGGTCCTCTGCGAAGGCGATCCCTTTTTCTACGGCAGCTTCATGCACCTGCACAGCCGTCTCTCGGCGCCGGTAAAGATCGTCCCCGGCATCACCGGCATGTCCGGCGCCTGGACCGCCAGCGGCATACCGATCAGTTGGGGCGACGATGTGACGACGGTGCTGATGGCTACCTTGCCCGAAGAGGAACTGGCCCGCCGCATCCATGACACCAATGCGCTGGTCGTCATGAAGATCGGCCGCAACCTCCCCAAGCTCCGCCGCGCCGTCGAAGCGGCCGGCAAGCAGGGCTGCGCCTGGCTGGTGGAATATGCGACCATGGCCGATCAGCGGATCACGCCTTTGGCGGAGGCAACCGACGTCACCGCCTATTTCTCGATCCTGCTGATCCACGGGCAGGGCCGCCGTCCATGACGGGCTGGATCGCTATAGCAGGCCTCGGCCCAGGAGCGGACGCGCTTATCACGCCGGAGGTATCGGATGCACTGGCGGAGGCGACCGACGTTATCGGCTATATCCCCTATGTCGCCCGCATTGCGGAACGTCCCGGCCTGACGCTCCATGCCACGGACAACCGCGTCGAACTGGATCGCGCCACCCACGCATTGACCCTCGCCGCGCAAGGGAAGCGGGTTGCGATCGTGTCCTCTGGCGATCCCGGCGTCTTCGCCATGGCCTCCGCCCTGTTCGAGGCGCTCGAAGCAGGCCCGAAGGAATGGCGCACGCTCGACATCCGCGTTCTCCCCGGCATCACCGCCATGCTCGCCGCCGCCGCGAAGGCGGGCGCGCCGCTCGGCCATGATTTCTGCGCCATCAACCTGTCCGACAATCTGAAGCCCTGGCCGCTGATCGAGCGCCGCCTGCGCCTCGCTGTACAGGCCGATTTCGCCATGGCCTTCTACAATCCGCGCTCCAGGTCTCGCCCTGAAGGCTTCGGACGCGCATTGAATGTCTTGCGCGAGGAATGCGGCGGGGATCGCCTCATCCTGTTCGCCCGCGCCGTCTCGACGCCGGAAGAGAGCCTGCATATCGTCCCCTTGAGCCGGGCCACCCCGGACATGGCCGACATGCGCACCATCGTCATCGTCGGGTCCAGCCGCACCCGCCTGATCGAGCGGCCCGGCCAGCCCATCCTCTACACCCCGCGCTCTGCCGCATGACCCAGCCATTCCAGCACCCCGACGACCTCATGCGTCACCCGCGCGGCGGGACAGGGGGGGCGGTCGATCATCACGACCGGCAGCCCCAGCGACCGAGCCGCGATCAGCTTCGCTTGCGCGCCGCTGCCCCCCGCATTTTTCGAAACGACGAAGTCGATGCCATGATCGCGCATCAACCTTATGTCTCCATAGGTGGTGAAAGGCCCCCGGTCGACGATCAGACTATGACGCGGCAGTCCCGGTGGGTGTTCCGGCTTGTCGACAAAGCGCAACAGATAATGATGCTGCGGCTGTACGGCGAAAGCGTCGACATGCATTCGTCCCAACGCCAGCATCACATTCCGGGCGGGGCCGTTCAGCGTCGCCACGGCTCCGGCAATGTCCGGTACATGCGTCCAGCGATCCCCCTCCGCCGCAACCCAGGGCGGTCTGGTCAGCATGATATGCTCCACTCCGGCCTCTCGCGCAGCCGTCACGGCATGCTCGCTCATCGTCGCGGCGAAGGGATGGGTCGCATCGACCAGATGGGTGATGCCCTCGTCCCGCAAATGGCGAACCAGCCCCGCGATGCCGCCAAAGCCGCCGACGCGCACCGGCACCGGTTGCGCCCGTGGCTTGTCCGTCCGCCCGGCATAGCTCAACACAGCGGGCGCGCGTCGCTCGGCCAGTGCCGTAGCGAGTGCGCTGGCCTCGGTCGTCCCGCCCAATATGAGGATATTGGAAATGCCCGAAGCTCCTGAAGGTCACTGGCCTGACGGTCCATGGCTGACGATCGTCGGGATCGGGGAAGACGGCCTGGATGGCCTGTCGTCCGCCGCCCGCGACGCGCTGGAGGACGCCGCGCTCATCATGGGAGCGCCGCGCCACCTCGCGCTGCTGCCTGCCTTTAAGGCGGAAACCCTGAGCTGGCCAGTCCCGTTCGAAGAGGGCGTTCGGGCGTTGCTGGCCCGGCGTGGCAAACCCACCGTCATGCTGGCCTCGGGCGATCCCTTCTGGTTCGGCGCGGGCGCCAGCGTCACGCGGCATCTGGAGCGGCAGGAATGGACGGCCCACCCCGCACCGTCCACCTTTGCCCTCGCCGCCGCCCGACTCGGCTGGCCGCTTCAGGATACGGAATGCCACGGTCTCCATGCCGCGCCGCTGACACGGCTGCGCCCAAGCCTCGTGCCGGGCCGCCGCGCCATCCTGCTGCTGCGCGACGGCCCGGCGGTGAGTGAACTGGCTGCCTGGCTGAAAGAGCAAGGATTCGGCACCTCGACGATCCATGTGCTGGAAGCGCTGGGCGGCCCGCGCGAGCGCATCCGCCAAAGCACGGCGGAAACGCTGAACTTTGCCGACATCGCCCATCCCGTCGCGGTCGGCCTGTCGATGACGGGCGAAGGCCGGACACTCCCCCGCTCCAGCGGTATCCCCGACGACTGGTTCGACCATGACGGCCAGATCACCAAGCGCCCCGCCCGCGCCCTGACCCTGTCCGCGCTGGCGCCCCGCCCCAGTGAAACGCTTTGGGACATAGGGGCAGGGTCCGGCTCGATCGCCATAGAATGGCTGCTCGCCCATTCCTTGACGAATGCGGTCGCTTTCGAAGCCGATCCCGAACGCGCCGAACGCGCCCGCGCCAATGCCCTGGCATTGGGGGTGGACCGCCTGACCGTCATCGAAGGCAGAGCCCCGGACATTCTGGGCGGCCGGTCCCGCCCCGACGCCGTCTTCATCGGTGGGGGTCTCAGCCAAGCTCTGCTTGAAACGCTGTTCGCCCTGCCCGGCGGACCCACGCGCCTCGTCGCCAACGCCGTTACATTGGAATCCGAAACGCTGCTCGCCCAATGGCATGCCGCCAAGGGCGGCGAGCTGCTCCGCATCGAACTCGCGCAGGCAGCGCCCCTCGGCACCCGTCGCGGCTGGCGTTCCGCCTATCCGCTGGTGCAGTGGAGCGTCACGCTATGATCGTCGCCGGCTTCGGCTTCCGGACCAGCGCCTCCCTCGCCTCACTGGAAGCCGCGCTGGAAGAGGCGACGGGCGCCAAGATTACCGTGGATGCGCTCGCCACGCTGGATCGCAAAGCCGACCAGCTCGCCCCATTGGCGCACAAGCTGTCCCTCCCCCTCATCGCCATCACAGCGGACCGTCTGGCCAATCAACGGACGCTCACGCGATCTCCCGCCAGCATCGCCGCTTATGGCACCGGCAGCGTGGCCGAAGCCGCCGCTCTCGCCGCCCTCGCCCCCAATGCGCGCCTTCTTGCCCCCCGCGCCTTCTCGCCCGACCGCCGGGCGAGCTGCGCCCTTGCCGAAAGCCTCCTCCCATGACCGTCCATTTCATCGGCGCAGGCCCCGGCGCGCCCGACCTCATCACCCTGCGCGGGCGCGACCTGATCGCGAGCTGCCCTGTCTGCCTCTACGCCGGATCGCTGGTGCCCGCCGCCTTGCTCGATCACTGCCCGCCGGGTGCGCGGATCGTGAACAGCGCGCCACTCACCCTGGACGAAATCATCGCCATCATGGCTGAGGCCGATGAAGTAGGGCAGGACATCGCCCGCCTCCATTCCGGCGACCTGTCGGTCTGGTCGGCCATGGGGGAGCAGCTCCGGCGCCTGAAAGCACTCGGCATCCCCACCAGCATCACGCCCGGCGTCCCGTCCTTCGCCGCCGCCGCCGCCGCGATCGGTGCTGAGCTGACCCTGCCCGAACTCAGCCAATCCCTCATCCTCACCCGTACCCCCGGTCGCGCCAGCGCCATGCCGCCCGGCGAAAGCCTTGCCGCCTTCGGCGCGACCGGCGCCACGCTCGCCATCCACCTTTCGATCCACAATCTCGCTCAGGTGGTGAGCGACCTGATGCCTCTTTATGGCGCCGAATGCCCCGTGGCCGTGGTCTGGCGCGCAAGCTGGCCCGACCAGAGGATCGTCCACGCCACGCTCGCCACCATCGCGCAAGCCGCCGCCGATGGCCCCGAACGCACCGCCATCATTCTGGTCGGCCCGGTACTGGGTAACGGGGATTTCATCGAAAGCAGCCTCTACGCGCCCGGCTATGACCGCCGGTTCCGTCCGGCCAGCGCCGATTCCGTCTTCATCGACAAGCCATGACGCCCGGCCTGCTCATAGCCGCACCTCGATCCGGATCGGGCAAGACGACCGTCACGCTCGGCCTGCTGCGCGCCTTCACTCGCATGGGGCTCAGGGTTCAGCCGTTCAAGTCCGGCCCCGACTATATCGACCCCGCCTTTCAGCAGGCCGCCGCCCGTTGCCCGTCCTTCAACCTCGATAGCTGGGCGATGTCCCGCACGCGGATCGCCGCCATCGCGGCCGGGCCGGATGCCGATCTTATCCTGGCGGAAGGCGTGATGGGCCTGTTCGACGGAGCGCCCGCCAGCGGAGAAGCCGGCACGGGCTCCAGCGCCGACATCGCCGCCCTGCTCGGCTGGCCGGTCGTTCTCGTCATGGACGTGTCGGGCCAGAGCCAGTCCGCCGCCGCCATCGCCAGCGGCTTCCGGAGCCTGCGTTCCGATATCGCCATGGCAGGCGTGATCCTCAACCATGTCGCCAGCGAGCGCCATGAAAGGCTGATCCGCGCAGCAATGGCGCAGGCAGGCATAGTCGCCCTCGGGGCCATCCCACGCTCCGCCGAACTCGGCTTGCCGGAACGGCATCTCGGACTGGTCCAGGCCAGCGAACAGACCGATCTCGACCGGATCATCGATCGCATGGCCGACATCGTCGCCGCTCATGTGGACCTGAACGCGATCCGCGAGGCTGCCTGTCCGGCGATACAAGACCGTCGCGCAGTCCGGTCGATGCCCCCCGGCCAACGCATCGCCATCGCCCAGGACGAGGCCTTTTCCTTCACCTACGCGCACCTCCTGTCGGACTGGCGAAGCGCGGGGGCGGAAATCCTGCCCTTTTCCCCTCTGGCCGACGAAGCGCCCGCCGCCGATGCCGACGCCATCTGGCTCCCCGGCGGCTATCCTGAACTGCACGCCGCCCGCATCGCCCATGCGCACCATTTCCTGTCCGGCCTGCGCCGCCATGCGCAAGACCGGCCCGTCCATGGCGAATGCGGCGGCTATATGGTCTTGGGCCAAGCGCTGATCGATGCACAGAGCCAGGCGCACGCCATGGCGGGCCTGCTCGGCCTGGTTACCAGCTTTGCGGAGCGGCGCCTGCATCTGGGCTATCGCCGGGCACGCCTGCTCGCGCCTATGGGCGGCATGCCCACCGATGCGATGCTGAACGGCCATGAATTTCACTATTCCACCATCGTCGAGCAGCCCGACAGCCCGCTGGCGCGCGTGACGGATGCGGAGGGTAACACCGTCGCATCCAGCGGATCGCATCGCGGCCTCGTTACGGGCAGTTTCTTCCACCTCATCGCCCCCGCATCGGAAGCCTGACATGATCACCCTCCACCTCATCGGCATCGGCACGGGCAATCCCGACCATCTGACTTTCGCGGCGGTGAAGGCGATGAACGCGGCCGACCTCATCCTGCTGCCCCGCAAGGGCGAGGAGAAATCCGACCTCATCGACCTGCGCCGGACGATCTGTGCCGAATTGCTGACCAATCCGGTCAGGATCGTGGAATTCGATATGCCCCGGCGCGCTGACCGACAGGATTATGTCGACGCCGTCCTCGACTGGCACGACGCTATCGCCGCGCTCTGGATGGAGCAGATCGCCCGATACCTTCCCGACGGCGGCACGCTTGCGCTGCTGGTCTGGGGCGATCCATCGCTTTACGACAGCAGCCTTCGCATCGCCGCGCGCCTGCCGAACGTCAGGGTCCGCGTCACCCCCGGCATCACGAGCATCCAGGCGTTGACCGCCGCCCACGGCATCTGCCTCAACGATCTGGCAGAGCCCGTGCTGATCACCACCGGCCGCCGCCTTCGCGAACAGGGCTGGCCGGACGGTGCCGACAGCCTTGTCGTCATGCTGGACGGCGATTGCGCCTTCCAGACCTTGGCGGCCGAAGGCATCGACATATGGTGGGGCGCCTATCTGGGCATGCCGCAAGAGACGCTGGCACATGGCCCGCTGGCCATGACCGGACCAGATATCATCCAACGCCGCGCCATGCTCCGCAAGGAACAGGGCTGGATCATGGATATCTATCTTTTACGCAAGCGCGATCGAGCCCAACGGCCCTGAAGCCATCAAGCGACGTTGGGCATCAATTCGATGATGGGCCTGCTGGCTACCTGGCGCACGCCGTCGACCGCCATTTCGGCCCGGCGGCGAAATTCAGCGGCCATGGCCTGATGCATCATGCGCGCCGAGGCATCGGCGGTCGTCGCCGCCAGTTGTTCATGCATCCTTGCCCGGTCAAGACACTCTTCTGATGTAAGAGCATTCGTCATGAATCGAACTCCTGCCTGTCGCGGGGGCTCATCCTCTCCATCGCCTTGGCAGAGCGACAGATCAAACTTCGCCCACGAAAAACCGGCGGTCAACTTAGCCGTTCCTAACACGGATTGGAAACGGAATCTTGCCTGCGCCCAGCACCCGTCCGCCCCGCGCACCGGCTTAGCGCAACCACCCTGCGGTGGGCTGCGCGCTGTGGCTCTTCAACGCCTTGCGCGTTTCGGAGTCGACCTCCGTCAACAGCACTTCGTAACCCCAGAGATTTGCGAGGTTTTGCAAGACCATGGCAGCATCGCCCGCGTCCAGTTGCACGCCATCCAGCACCGCATGCTCCACGATCAGCTTGCGGTCGCCGGCCAGGTCGACATCGACCACCTGGATGTCCGGTTCCTGCCGCCCGATTTCATATTCCCGCGCCAAAGAGCGCCGAATCCGCCGATAACCGCGCTCATCATGAATGGCGTCGACCCGTAACTCCGACTCGCCCTGCCGGTCGAGAATCTTGAACAGCCGCCATTGCCGGATCAGATGGGGGCTCAGAAATTGCGAAACGAAGCTTTCATCGCGATAATTGGCCCAGATATCCTTCAATACCTCCATCGCGTCGCCCGATCCGGCGATTTCCGGGAACCATTGCCGGTCCTCCTCCGTCGGCTCGCGGCAGATGCGCTCAATGTCCGACATGATGCCGAAACCCAGCGCATAAGGATTGAATCCACCAAAATGTCCTGAATCATAAGTAGGTTGATAGACGACATTGGTATGGGATTGCAGGAATTCCATGAATGAACCGTCGGTGATCCAACCCCGTTCATGCAGTGTCGTCATGATACGATAATGGGTATAGGTGGCGCATCCCTCATTCATCGCCTTGGTCTGGCGCTGAGGGTAGAAATATTGCGCGATCAGCCGCACGATCCGCAATATTTCCCGCTGCCAGCTTTCCAGCCGGGGGCCGGTCTTTTCAAGGAAATAGAGGATATTCTCCTGCGGCAGCCCAAGGGCTGCGCGCCTTGCGTCGCTGGGGATCGCGTCGGCCTTGGCTCCTGTGGGCACCGTGCGCCACAGATCGTCATAAATCCGGTCGCGATAGGCCTGACGCTCCGCTTCCCGCGCTGCCTCGGCCTTGAGGTCTCTCGGCCGGACGCGAGGATAGCGGTGCACGCCTTGGTTCATCAGCGCATGGGCGGCATCCAGCACCCGCTCGACCGGCAACTGGCCATAGCGCTCCTCGCATTGCGCGATATAGCGCTTGGCGAACTCCAGATAGTCGAGAATCCCTTCCGCATCGGTCCATTGCTTGAAGACATAATTATTCTTGAAGAAATGATTATGCCCGAAGGCGGCATGCGCGATGACCAAAGTCTGCATGGTCGCGCTGTTTTCCTGCATCAGATAGTTGATGCAGGGATCGGAGTTGATGACCAGTTCATAGGCCAAGCCCCGCAGCCCCTTGCGGTACATCATTTCATTGGTCACGAACTGCTTGCCGAAGGACCAATGCTTGTAAAAAAGCGGCATGCCTATGGAGGAATAGGCGTCCAGCATCTGTTCCGCGCTGATGATTTCTATCTGGTTGGGATAGATATCCAGCTTCATATCCTTGAGCGCGATCGGCTCGATCGTATCATGGATGCGGTTGATGAGCGAAAAGTCCCAATCGCTCCCCGTGAACAGCGGGGCCGGTGCCAAAGCGCCCGTCATGCCAACTCCACCATCATGAACTCCGCTCCGCCACGCCCTTGCGCTGGAACAATTCGCGGAAAACGGGATAGATTTCGCGCCGGTGATGCACCTTGCGCATCACGAAATTGCGGTGGGCCTCGCTGACCGGCGCATAGGCCTGCCACAGCCCCGTCGCCGTGCCGACCGTCTCTATATCCGCGAATTCCTCGCGCCCGACCTCCAGATAGGCGAAATATTGGCTGAAGGGCAGGATTTCCTGCTGCATCAGGCTGACCACCCGGCCATTGTCGGATTGCATGGTGTCGCCGTCCGACGCCTGCGCCACATAGATGTTCCAATCGTCCGGCCGGAAACGTTCCTGCACCACCTCGATCAGCTTTTCCAGCGCGCTCGATACCAAAGTCCCGCCCGTCACCGTGCTGTAGAAGAAGGTCTGCTCGTCCACTTCCGCCGCCCGGTCGGTATGGTGGATGAACACCACCTCGACATGCTCGTAGCAGCGCGTCAGGAACAGATGCAGCAGCGCGAAGAAGCGCTTTGCCAGATCCTTCATATGCTCCGTCATGGAGCCGGATACATCCATCAAGCAGAACATCACCGCCTGGGCCACGGGCTTGGGCACCGTTTCGAACCGGCGGTAGCGCAGGTCGACGGGATCGATATAGGCGATCAGGTTGCGCCGCCGGATGATCGTCGAGCGCTCCTCCCGCAAGGCCTCCAGCCGCACGGCGTCGTCGGGCAAGGCGGGATCGCGTGCCTCGATCAGCGCAATCTCTTCCTCGATCCGCGCAAGATCGGCGCCCTTGGGACGACGCAGCGCCAGCCGCCGCGACATCGCCTTCTGCATGGTGCGCGGCACGGACAGGTTGGACGGATTGCCGGCCGTCGAATAGCCAGCGCGCCGAATTCCGTCGACCGCCCCGCCGATCAGCCGCCGCTTGGCCAGGTCCGGCAGCTCCAGATCGTCCAGGAACAGGTCCAGAAATTCTTCCCGGCTGAGAGCGAACTGGAAATCGTCATTCCCCTCGCCCTGCCCGGCTTTCGATCCCGCACCCGCGCCGCCATCGGGCCGCTTGATCCGGTCGCCTTCCATATAGTCGTGATTGCCGGGGAACACCCGTTCGCGATTGCCGCCCTGCGCGGCGCGATGCAGCGTCGGTTCGTGGATGACGTCGCGCTGGATCGAAATCTGGCCTTCCTTGTCCAGATCCTTGATGCTGCGATCCTTCAGACTATCGCGCACCGCCTGCTGCACATAGGCTCTTGCCCTCCGCAGGAAGCGTTGCCTGTTGACCAGGCTCTTGCCTCCTGGATTCAGCCGTCTGTCGACTATGTGCATGGTGGCTTATGCGCCCTCCATCAACCGGCCTGTTTCACGCGGATATACCATTCGACAAGCCGCCGGACCTGCCGCTCAGTATAGCCTCTTTCGATCATCCGCGCGACGAATTCGTCATGCTTGCTCGCGGTGTCGCCATCCTTCTTCGACCCGAAGCTGATGACCGGCAACAAATCCTCGACCTGGCTGAACATCCGCTTTTCTATGACTTCGCGGATCTTCTCGTAAGAAGTCCAGGACGGATTGCGCCCGTCATTACTCGCCCGCATGCGCAGCGCGAATTTCACGACCTCGTTGCGGAAATCCTTGGGATTGGCGATGCCTGCGGGCTTCTCGGTCTTGGAGAGTTCCTGGTTGATGATTTCCCGGTCCAGCAACTGCCCGGTGTCGGGATCCTTGAAGTCCAGATCCTCGATCCACGCGTCGGCATAGGCGACATAGCGGTCGAACAGATTCTGCCCATAATCATGGTAGGATTCAAGATAGGCCTTCTGAATCTCATTGCCGATGAACTCGGCGTAGCGCGGCGCCAGCTCGCCCTTGATGAACTCCAGATAGCGCGCCTCGACCTCGGCCGGGAACTGCTCCTGCCGCACCATGCCTTCCAGCACATACATGAGGTGCACCGGGTCGGCCGCGATCTCGATCGTGTCATGGTTGAACGTGGCGGAAAGCGCCTTGAAGGCGAAGCGGGTCGAAATGCCTGACATCCCCTCATCCACGCCCGCGGCATCGCGATATTCCTGCAAGCTCTTGGCCCTGGGGTCGATCTCCCGCAGCATTTCACCGTCATAGACGCGCATCTTGGAATAGAGATTGCTGTTCTCATGTTCGCGCAGCCGGGTCAGCACCGAAAAGCGCGCCAACATGTCCAAAGTCCCCGGCGCGCAGGGCGCCTTGCTGAGATCGGATTCCCTCAGCAATTTCTCGTAAACATGCCGTTCTTCAGTGGACTGCAGACTATAAGGCACCTTGATGACATAGATGCGGTCGATAAAGGCTTCATTATTCTTGTTATTCTTGAAATTCGCCCATTCCGATTCATTGGAGTGGGCCATGATGATGCCGTTATAGGGAATGGCGCCGATATTCTCCGTGCCGATATAATTGCCCTCCTGCGTCGCGGTCAGCAACGGGTGGAGCATCTTGATCGGCGCCTTGAACATCTCGACGAATTCCAGCATCCCCTGGTTCGCCCGGTTGAGGCCACCCGAATAGCTGTAGGCATCGGGATCGTTCTGAGAGAGCATCTCCAGCTTGCGGATGTCGACCTTGCCGACCAGCGAGCTAATGTCCTGGTTGTTCTCGTCACCCGGCTCGGTCTTGGCAATGGCGACCTGCCGCATGCGCGATGGCATCATCTTGACGACCTTGAACTGCGAGATGTCGCCGCCAAACTCGTCCAGCCGCTTACGGCACCAGGGGCTGATCATGCCGGTCAGCCGCCGCCGGGGGATGGCGTAATTTTCCTCGATGAAATCGCCATGCTGCTCGGCATCGAACAGCGCGAGCGGGCTTTCGAAGATCGGGCTGATCTCGTCCCCCGCCTTCAGCACATAGATGGGATGAACCTCCATCAGCGCCTTCAGCCGTTCCGCCAGCGACGACTTGCCGCCGCCGACCGGACCCAGCAGGTAGAGTATCTGCTTGCGCTCCTCCAATCCCTGACTGGCATGGCGCAGGAAACTGACGATATGTTCGATCGTCCCTTCCATGCCATAGAAATTGGTGAAGCTCTTATAGCGTCGGATCGTCCGGTTCATGAAGATCCGGCCCAGCCGCTGATCGCGCGAGGTGTCGATGATCTCCGGCTCACCGATCGCCGCCAGCAATCGCTCCGGCGCTGATGCATGCATCAATGGATCGTTGCGACACCCCAGCAGATAATCTTCGACGGACATTTCGGCCTGACGCCGATCATCGAACTTCCGCGTAAAGCTGGAAAACAGCTCATTTTTTGTCACTGGCGACTCCCGCTAAAGTAGCCATGGAATGTATATAGACCCATATGGTCCGTAAAAACAGTGTAATAGAAGGATGATAGAGTAAAAAATTCAAATCTGTCCGAAAGTTAATCTGCATAGTTCTATAAAAAAGAACGCACGATGCTCGTCCGGCGACGCGAAAGCATTTCCGGCATTTGCACGACGGTCATCCTGCGACCGGCAAGACCTTACCGCGCCGCCGTCATGCAGCATCTTCAAATCGGCGCGACGTTCCCCCGCCGCGATCTAATGCATAGTGTCACCTGAGGCCTTGAGAGGGAAGAGGGTAATGGAGATAATCTCGGCAAGGCTGCATTGGTTCCATTGCGCTCTCCCGCCCTGAGTCCGGGTCGATCGGTCAGAGTCTGTTTGGAAACGCGCGGAAGAGCGCATTTTAGCGCCGGTGCGGCTATGCGTCCAAAGGCGCATTTCCAAACAGACTCTCAGGCCTTCATATCGATCTTAGCCACCAGCCCCCCATCCGGCGCATTGGCCAACCGCACGGACGCCTCGAAACTCAGCGCTAGCGACCGCGCTATGGTGAGGCCGATTCCCGTCCCCGGCCGGCCGCCCGGCTGACCGGCCGTTCCACGGGTGAAGGGCTCGAACATCTGATCCAGTTGATCGGGCGCTATGCCCGGCCCATGGTCGCGCACCTCGATCAGCACGCGCCCCGCCTGCCGTGCGCAACTGATGTCCGCGCTGCCGCCATATTTGACCGCATTGTTCACCAGATTGCTGATGCAGCGCGTGAGCGCATTCGGCTTGACCCGCACGGTCCCGCCACAGCCCGCCAGGAAACGGACCGGCGATCCCAGATCCTGCGCGTCCTCCGCCATGCTGGTGAGCAGCGAATCGATGTCGATCACCGACCAGTCCTCCTGCGCTTCCGTGCTCGCCGCCAAGTCCAGCCCCTCGCGCACCAGCGTCATCATCGCCTGATGATCCTGCAACAGCCGCGCCCGCAATTCCTCATTCTCGACCAGTTCCAACCGCAGGCGCAGGCGGGTGAGCGGCGTCTGAAGGTCATGGCTGATCGCGGCAAGCAATTGCGTCCGCTCGGCAAAGCCCGCCCGCACCCGGCGCTGCATCAGGTTGAAGGTGGATAGCGCCGCCCGCACCTCTTCCGGCCCGCGTTCGGGAATTTCCTCCGGGTCGATCGATACGGAGAAGGCCTCGGCCGCCCGTTCCAGCCGGCGCAGCGGCTTGGCGACGAAGCGCGCGACGACGATCGCCAGGCCCGCCGAAGAGAGCAAGATCAGCAGCAGATAGACCGGCTTGGCGAGATTGCTGGGCGGCTTGACCAGGCGCGGCAGATAGAGCGCGAGCGACCGCCGCTCGCCCGTGCTATCGGTAAAGCGGACGACCCAGCAATCGGGACGGGGCGCGCCGATCAGTCCGGCCGCACGGTTGTTCGGATCAGCCTTGCTCGCAGGGAAGCAAAGCCCCGCAGGCACCTGCCCCGCCTCCGGGTTGGAATGCGGCCCGAAACGCGCCTCCAGCGCGTGCGCCAAGGCCGGGTCCGGATCGGTCAGGGCGATTCCACTTGGCGCCGTTCTGGCGCCCATGATCTGCTGGTCGCTCAGCATCGCCTCGATCCGGACGGGATCGTGGCTGAGGCGCTGCGCGATGTCGACGGCGCTCGCCACCACGCGCTGCAGGCGCCAGCGTTCGAAATCGAGATGCCGGGCCTGCTCCGCGACCAGCAGCGCCAGGATAGCGGCGGTCATCATGCCGACCGTCAGCAACAGGAAGATCTGCCCCACCAGCGACCGGAAGAAATTGCGCGCCCGCGCCACGACCGGAACCATCATTCGTATGTCACCGTGCTCGCCAGGACATAGCCTTCGCCGCGCACCGTCAGGATCAGGCCGTCGCCGCCGGGGCTGTCGGCCAGTTTCTGCCGCAACCGGCTGACCTGCAGATCGATCGACCGATCGAACGCCGCCGTCGCCCGCCGCTCGGGCACCAGCGCCTCACGGGAAAGCACCATATTGGGCTCCTCGATGAAGCGGGAGAGCAGGCGGAATTCGGCGGAGGACAGCATGATCAGCCGGTCGTCGCTGGCGATCAGGCGGCGCTGGAACAGGTCCAGCCGCCAGGGTCCGAAACGCACGATCCGCGCCGTCTTTTGCCGCGCCGGCTCTTCGTTCCGCGATCGCCGCAACAGGTTGCGGATACGCACCAGCAGTTCACGCGGCTCGAACGGCTTGGTCAGATAATCGTCGGCGCCCAGCTCCAGCCCCAGCACCCGGTCGATGGCGCTGCCCCGCGCCGTCACCATGATGATCTGAACGCCGCTGCCCTGCGCCCGCAATTCCCGGCACAGCGACAGCCCGTCGCCGTCGGGCAGGTTGAGGTCGAGCACGATCAGGTCGACCGCCTGCGTCGCCATCAGCGCTTGCAGTTCGCCAAGGCTCCCTGCCGCCAGCACCTCATAGCGTTCCTGCGCAAGCTGACCGACGATCAGATCCCGGATATCCTCATCATCATCGACGACAATCACGCGGGGCGGACGGGACGGATCGGGCATGGGCGTCTTCTAGCCGCATTTTCGCGCCAAGTCTGCGCCTGCCGCCCGCGCAGATACATAAAGATACAATCCGCTACAGATTGAACCATCGGGACAATAAGTCGCGCTGGAATGATGCGCGCCAAGCGATCATGAGGGCAAGGTCGGCGCCGGATGACGGAGCCGACCTTCGCCCGGCGCGTCCCTCCCCTCCCCCTGCGCCGGGCGAAGATCCCTCTCGTCATTTGGACCCGTCCGCCGACCATGCCCAGCCGCCTTTCTGCCCTCCGGATCGCCCCCATCGCGCTTTGTGCGCTGGTCGCCGCCTGCGGTCACAGGGAACCGCCGAAAAAAGGGCCGGTCGAGGTCGGCGTGGTGACGCTGACGACGCAGAATGTAACGGTGTCCACCGAATTGCCGGGCCGCACCGCCTCCACCATGATGTCGGAGGTCAGGCCGCAGGTGGCAGGCGTCGTCCAGAAGCGCCTCTTCACCGAAGGCTCCTATGTGACGGCGGGCCAGCCGCTCTACCAGATCGATCCCTCGCTCTACCGCGCCTCCCGCGACGAGGCGCAGGCGACCCTGGCGAGCGCGCAGGCGACCGCCGCCGCCGCCCAGGCCAGGGCCAATCGCTACCGCGCCCTTGGCCAGAGCGAGGCAGTGAGCGCGCAGGATCGCGACGATGTGATCGCCACCGCCCGCCAGGCCGCTGCCGCCGTGAGCCAAGCCCGCGCCACGCTCCAGACCACGGGCATCAACCTCAATTTCACCCAGGTCCGTGCCCCGATCAGCGGGCGCATCGGCCGATCCTCAGTCACGCCCGGTGCGCTGGTGACCGCCAGCCAGACGACAGCGCTCGCCACCATCCAGCAGCTTGACCCGATCTTCGTGGACGTGACGCAGTCCAGCGCAAAGCTGCTCCAATTGCGCCGCGCCCTCGCCGCCGGCAACGCGCTGCCCGCCAGCGCCACGATCCGGCTGAAACTGGACGACGGCACCGACTATCCGCTCGAAGGCCGCATCGAATTTGCCGAGCCGATCGTCGATCCGGACAGCGGCACCGTCACGCTGCGCGCCCGCTTCCCCAATCCCGACAGCCTGCTGCTGCCCGGCATGTTCGTGCGCGTCGTCGCCCCGCAATCGGTCGTTCCTAACGCCATATTGGTGCCGCAACAGGGCATCAGCCGCGACCCCAAGGGCAACGCCACCGCTCTGGTCGTGGACAAGTCGGGCAAGGTCGAACGCCGAATCGTCACCGCCGCGCAAGCCGTGGGTGACAAATGGCTGATCACCAGCGGGCTTAAAAAGGGCGACAGGCTGATCGTCGAAGGCACCGACAAGGTGCAGCCCGGCGACGCTGTGAAACCCGTGCCCGTCGATCAGGCCGCGAAATAAGGGGTCGAGACCTTGCTCAGCCGCTTTTTCATCGAACGGCCCATTTTCGCCTGGGTCATCGCCATCGGCATCATGATGGCGGGCCTGGGCGCTATGCTGACCCTGCCGATCGCCCAATATCCCGACATCGCCCCGCCGTCGGTCAATATCAGCGCCAACTATCCCGGCGCCTCCGCCGAAACCGTCGAGACCAGCGTCACCCAGGTCATCGAGCAGCAACTCACCGGCATAGACGGCCTCATGTATTTCTCCTCCTCGTCGACCGCCAACGGTCAGGCGCGGATCACCGTCACCTTCAAGAAGGGCACCGATCCCGACACCGCGCAGGTGCAGGTGCAGAACAAAGTGCAGCAGGCGCTGAGTCGCCTGCCCAACGCCGTGCAGCAACAGGGTCTGACCGTCACCAAATCGCAGAACGACTTTTTGATGGTGGTCGGCCTCTACGACCGGACCGACACGGCGTCTCAGGCTGATATTGCCGACTATCTGGTCAATAATTTCCAGGATCCCATCGCTCGCGTCGACGGCGTGGGTTCCTCGCAGATCTTCGGATCGCAATATGCGATGCGCATCTGGCTGGACCCCTATAAGCTGGCGACGGTCAAGCTGATGCCGTCCGACGTGCAAAGCGCCATCGCCAGCCAGAATGTCGAAGTGTCGGCAGGCCAGATCGGCGCCGATCCCGCGCCGGAGGGGCAGCAACTCAACGCCACCGTCACCGCCCGAGCCCGCCTGCAAACGCCCGAGCAGTTCCGCAATATCATCGTCAAGACGCAGAGCGACGGTTCGGTCGTCCACCTGTCCGACGTGGCTCGGGTCGAACTGGGCAATGAAAGCTACACTTCCTCCGCCCGCCTGAACGGCCATCCGGCAACAGGCATGGCGCTGCAGCTCGCGCCGGGCGCCGACGCGCTCAAGACCGCGGAGCTGGTCAAGGCCAGAGTGGCGCAGCTGTCGACCAACCTGCCGCACGGCTACACCGTCACCTATCCCCGCGACACCACGCCCTTCATCAAGCTATCGGTCGAGGAAGTCGTTCAGACGCTGATCGAAGCGGTCGGGCTGGTCGTGGTGGTGATGTTCCTCTTCCTGCAAAGCTGGCGCGCCACTTTGGTGCCCGCCATCGCCGTGCCGGTGGTGCTGCTCGGCACGTTCGGCGTGCTGGCGCTGTTCGGCTATTCGATCAACACGCTGACCCTGTTCGGCATGGTGCTGGCGATCGGCCTGCTGGTCGACGACGCCATCGTCGTGGTCGAAAATGTCGAACGCATCATGGAGGAGGAAGGACTTTCCCCGCGTGACGCCACCATCAAGTCGATGGAGGAAATCGGCAACGCCCTGATCGGCATCGCCCTTGTCCTGTCCGCCGTGCTGCTGCCCATGGCCTTTTTCGGCGGGTCGACGGGCGTCATCTATCGCCAATTCTCGATCACCATCGTTTCCTCGATGCTGCTTTCGGTGCTGGTCGCGCTGATCCTCTCCCCCGCGCTCTGCGCCACGATCCTGAAACCCATAGCCGAGGAGCATCGCGAACGCGGCTGGACCGGCAGGTTCAACCGCTGGTTCAGCCGCGTCACCAACGGCTATATGACGCGGCTCAACGGCTTCATCGGCCGCCGGACCTTTTTCTGGATCGGCTATGCCGTCATCCTCGCCCTGCTCTGGCTGCTGTTCGTCCGCCTGCCGACCAGCTTCCTGCCGGTGGAGGATCAGGGGCAGGTGATGGTTCAGATCACCCTGCCCGCCGGCGCAAAATCCTCCCGCACGGCTGCCGCGGTGGAGCGCGTCCAGAATTATTTCATGAGCGATGAAAAGGACAATGTCGCCTTCGCCTTCGTCACCCAGGGCTTCAGTTTCGCGGGACAGGGCGAAAATACCGCGCAAGGGTTTATCAACCTGGCCCCATGGGACGAGCGCAAGGGGGCGGCCAACAGCGCGACGATGATCGCGAACCGCGCCACCAAGCAGCTCGCCGCGATCCGCGATGCGAAGGCGCTGGCGATGACCCCGCCCTCCATTCGCGGCCTGGGCCAGTCCAACGGCTTCACCTTCGAGCTGCTGAACACCGGCGGCCTCAGCCGCGAGCGCTTTCTAGCGCTGCGCAACCAGCTCATGAAGGCCGCGGCAAACGACCCGAAGCTGGCGGGCGTGCGCGCCGCCACGCTGGAGGACACGCCGCAGCTCAAGGTCGACGTTGATTCCGAGAAACTCGCCGTCCTCGGCCTTACCCAAAACAGCGTCGACAATGTGCTGAGCGCCGCCTGGGGCAGCACCTATATCAACGATTTCGTCGACCGTGGCCGGGTGAAGCGCGTCTATATGCAAGCCGACGCGCCATATCGCGCGCTGCCGACGGACCTCGACAACTGGCAGGTGCGGTCCAGCACCACCGGCGAAATGGTGCCCTTTTCCGCCTTTGCCACCACCCATTGGACGATGGGGCCGACCACCGTTTCGCGCTATAACGGCCAGTCCTCCTATGAAATCCAGGGCCAGGCCGCGCCGGGCGCCAGTTCGGGCGAAGCGATGGACGAGATGGTGAAGCTGCAAAAGCAGCTCCCGCCCGGCACCAGCTATGCCTGGAGCGGCCTGTCCTATCAGGAGCAGCTTTCCGGCGGGCAGGCACCGCTGCTCTATAGCCTGTCGGTGCTGGTGGTATTCCTGTGCCTCGCCGCGCTCTATGAAAGCTGGTCGATCCCGCTCGCGGTGCTGCTGGTCATCCCGCTCGGCCTGATCGGCGCGGTGCTGGCGGTGACGCTGCGCGGGCTGGAGAACAACATCTATTTCCAGGTCGGCCTGCTCACAACCATGGGTCTGGCCGCCAAGAACGCGATCCTGATCGTCGAATTCGCGGAACTCGCCTATCTGCAGGGCAAGGACGCCACGGCCGCCGCTCTGGAGGCCGCGCGCCTGCGCTTCCGCCCGATCCTGATGACTTCGCTGGCCTTCATCGCGGGCGTCATCCCCCTGGCCATCGCCACGGGAGCGGGCGCGCAGAGCCGCATCGCCATCGGCACGGCGGTGGTCGGCGGCATGCTGACCGCGACCGTGCTCGCCATCTTCTATGTCCCTCTCTTCTTCCTGACGATCATGCGCATCTTCAACCGCGAGAATCCGCCGCCCGCTGCCGTCCCCGCTACGGAGGTTCCGGCATGAAGCGCGCCCTCCTCGCCCTGACCTCGGCCGCCGCATTGTCGGCCTGCAACATGGCGCCCCACTATGTCCGCCCCGCGCCGCCCGTGCCCGCCAGCTTCCCCAGCGGCCAGGCCTATGCGCCGACGGTCGCCACGGAAAAGCCCGGCCTGCCCTGGACCGCCTTGGTGGGCGACCAACGCCTCAGGACGGTCATCGAACGCGCCCTCGCCAATAATCGCGACCTGCGCGCCGCGCTCGCCAATGTGGAGGCTGCCCGCGCCCAATATCGGGTCCAGCGCGCCGCCCAGCTTCCCGCCGTCACGGGCGAGGCGGCGGCCAGCTTCGTCCGGCGAAACGATGACCGCCAGAACAGCTACAGTGCCGACATCGGTTTCAGCGCGTTCGAGATCGACCTGTTCGGCCGGGTGAAGAACCTCACCCGCTCGGCGCTCGAATCCTATCTCGCGACGGAGGAGGGCGCGCGGGCGACCCGCATCACCCTGATCGCGGAGACGGCCAGCGCCTATGCCACCCTGGCCGCCGACCAGGAATTGCTGGCACTTTCCCGCCAGACACTGACCAGCACGGAACGCACGCTGGCCCTCACCCGGTCTCTCAATAGTGCGGGCCTGATCGGCAAGCTCGACGTGCATCAGGCCGAAACCACGGTGGAGCAGGCGCGCAGCGATATTGCCGCGACAATCACTCAGGTCGCTCAGGATCGGAATGCGCTTGATCTTCTCGTCGGTGCCCCGGTCGAGGACGCCTTGCTGCCCCAATCGCTGCAAGAGCTGACCGGCAGCGTCGCAAAGGTGCCCGCAGGCCTTTCTTCCAACGTGCTACTCCAGCGCCCGGACGTGTTGCAGGCCGAACATCAGCTAAAGGCCGCCAATGCCGATATCGGGGCAGCGCGGGCGGCGATGTTTCCGAAAATCAGCCTGACCGCGGCCATCGGCGTGGCGAGTTCGGCGCTGTCCTCGCTCTTCACCGGCGGGGGCTTTGCCTGGTCCGCGGCGCCATCTGCGACCATGCCGATCTTCGGTGGCGGCGCACGCGGCAATCTTGACTATAGCAAGGCGCAGCGCGACATCAGCCTCGCCCAATATGAAAAGGCGATCCAGACGGCCTTTCAGGAAGTGTCCGACGCCCTAGCCCGCGAAGGCACGATCGACGACCAGCAGGCTGCCCAGCAACGTCTGGTCCTTGCCAGCCAGCGCAGCTACACACTGGCCGAGGAACGCTATCGCGCGGGCATCGATACCTTCCTCAACAGCCTGACCAGCCAGCGCAGTCTCTACAATGCTCAACAAAGCGCCATCGCGACGAACCTGACACTGATCCGGAACCGCATCCTGCTCTACCGGGTCATTGGCGCGGATTTCGCGAGCGGACGATAGGCCGCCGTCCACAAAAAAGCCCGCCGAACATGTCCGGCGGGCTTTTTCTGTTCAAGCTTCTGTCAACTTGCCCTCAATGCAGCCCTGAGCCCCCGCCTGCGAGTTCCTTGGCGATGGAGCCGACCATGTCCTTGGCATCACCGAACAGCATCTGGGTATTGCTGTTATAGTAGATCGGATTGTCGATCCCGGCGAAGCCCGCATTCATGGAGCGCTTGATCACGAACACCGACTTGGCGCGATCCGCCTCGATGATCGGCATGCCCGCAATGGCGCTCTGCGGATCGTCGCGGGCCGAAGGGTTGATCGTGTCGTTCGCCCCGATGATCAGCGCGACATCCGCCTGCGGCAGTTCAGGGTTGATGTCGTCCAGCTCGATCAACTGCTCATAGGGCACATTGGCCTCGGCCAGCAGCACGTTCATATGCCCTGGCATGCGGCCCGCCACGGGATGGATCGCGAACTTCACGTCCACGCCCTTCTTGGTCAGCGCCTGATACAGCTCGCTCACCTTATGCTGCGCCTGCGCCACGGCCATGCCATAGCCGGGGATGATCACCACGACACTGGCATTTTCGAGCTGCATCGCCGCTTCCTCGGCAGAGGCGGAGCGCACCACCCGGTCGTCCTTGCCGCCCGCCGCGCCCGCCACGACCTTGCCGAAGCCGCCGAACATGACGTTGGCGAAGCTGCGATTCATCGCCTTGCACATGATGACCGCCAGAATGAAGCCCGACGCCCCATCCAGCGCGCCCGCCACGATCAGCAGCTTGTTGCCCAGGGCAAAGCCCATGGCGCTCGCCGCCAGACCCGCATAGCTGTTGAGCAGCGCGATGACGGTCGGCATGTCCGCGCCGCCGATCGGGATCACCAGCAGCACGCCGAACAGCAGAGCCAGCGCGACGAAGGCGGGGAACAGCCAGGTCTGCGTCGGATCGATCGCCAGCATGACCCCGATCACCACCGTCGCCAGCGCCACGCCGCCGTTCAGCACGCGCTGACCGACGAAGGACACCGGTCGGCTGCCCATGATCTCCTGCAACTTGGCAAAGGCGATGACCGATGCGGTGCAGGTCAGGAAACCCAGCAGCATCTCGAACATCAGCGCCCACATGATGAAGCCGCCGGCATATTCGGCATGGGCATGCTTGTAATATTCCGCCGCACCGATCAGACCAACCGCCAGCGCGCCGAAAGCGTGACTGATCGCGGTCCGCTGCGGGATCGCGGTCATCGGCATCAGCAGCGCCATCGGGATACCGGCGGCCGCGCCCGCGATCATCGCGATGATGATGAGATTATAATCGACCACCTCATGCTGCACGAGCGCGCCGATAATGGCCACGACCATGCCGATCTCGCCTGCCCGCACGCCCCGGCGCGCGGTCGATGGGTGGCTCATCCACATGAGCGCCAGGATGAACAGCGAGGACGAGAGGATCGCCGCAAAGGGCACGAATGCGTTCATCTCACTTCCCCCGCGGCTTGAACATCTTGAGCATGCGGTCGGTGATCATGAAACCGCTGACCAGATTGACCGTGGCGCAGAACACCGCGATGAAGCCCAGCGTCTTCGCCAGCGGCGTCGCGCCTTCCTCCCCCGTGATCGTGATTGCGCCCACGACCACCACCGCCGCAATCGCATTGGTCAGCGACATCAGCGGCGAATGCAGCAGCGGCGATACCTTCTTGATCAACTGAAAACCCACAAAGGCCGCCAATATGAACACGAACAAATAATCGGGATTAAGCGAACTCACAGACCATCCCCCTGATTGAGCAGGCATGAAACCGAGCGAAAATGCCGCCCATCATATTCAGCCAATAATAATTGGTGGTAGCGTTTACGACACTCATGCCCCCTGCCGGACCAGCCGCCTTCCATAAACCCCTCCACAGCTTTTCAGCCGTCTCCGCCCTTATTGCCTCGGATGGCAGCAGGCAAGACGCACGAACCCAAATATTACACCGGCATTTTGCGCAACGAAGTTTTCTTATCCCCCCGTCTAGGTCGCGTTTCTGTTCACCCACAGAATGGCGATCAGCTTGCAATTCCATCGGTGGATCACTAAAATTCTATACCATGGTGCAATATTAAGCTTTCAACGTCAAGGGCAACCCCGCCGCCAGCAATATGACCTCCCGGCACAGGGTCGCCATCTGCTGGTTGAGCCACCCCGCCTCGTCCCGGAATCGCCGGGCCAAGGCGTTGTCGGGCACGATGCCCAGTCCCACTTCATTGGCCACCAATGTGACGGGGATGGGACAAGCGACGACAGCACCCGCCAAAGCGGCCCGGGCCGCCGAAATATCCGCCTCCGCCAGCATGAGATTGGAAAGCCAGAGGGTGAGGCAGTCGATTAGGATCGCGTCCGCCCTCCCTGCGGCTTCGGATAGCGCCTCAGCCAGGTTTATGGGCGCGTCGATGGTCAGCCAGCGGCTGCCGCGTTCGCTCCGGTGGCGCGCGATCCGCTCCTCCATTTCCGCATCGAAGACCTGCGCCGTTGCGATATAAGCCAGGCTGCCGTCTGAAACGGCTTCGCACCGCTCTTGTGCATAGCGGCTCTTGCCGGAGCGGCATCCGCCCAGCACCAGCAATGTCGTCATCCGATTCCCTCCCCGATCGCGGCCAGACCCCACAACATCAGGCAGGCCCATAAATAGATCCGAAGCGCGGCCCGCAGGGCACGGACATCCGCTTCGCCACCCGTCCCGATCCATGGTTTGTCATGCAGCACGCCGTCATAGCGGATCGGCCCGGCCAGCCTTATCCCCAGCGCTCCGGCCATGGCGGCCTCGGGCCAACCCGCATTGGGCGAGGCATGGCGTCCATGGTCCCGCCACATCACGGCCCATCCTCCGCCGCCCGCGATGCAAAGGACAAAGGCCGCCAGCCGCGCCGGCGCCCAGTTCAGCAGATCGTCGAATCGCGCTGCCGCCCAGCCGAAATCCGTGAAAGGCGCCTCCTTGTGCCCGATCATGCTGTCGGCGGTGTTCACGGCCTTATAGGCCCAGATTCCCGGCAGCCCCAACAGCAGGAGCCAAAACAGCGGCGCGACGATTCCATCGCAGAAGCTTTCGGCCAGGCTCTCGATCCCGGCCCTGGCAACGCCCGCTTCGTCCAGCGAATCCGTATCGCGTCCCACGATCCGGCCCACCGCCTGCCGCGCGGCATCCAGCTCTCCCCTCGCCAGCGCGCGCGCCACAGGCGCCACATGCGCATAGAGGCTGCGCTGCGCCAGCGCCGGCCAGGCCGCCAGCGCGAGCCAGATCCACGCCATATCCCCGGCCCACCTGCGGATCGCCCATTCCAACGCGAGACCGGAACCTCCCGCAACGCCCAGCAATAGCAACAGCAGGGCAATTCCGGCCCATCGCCGGGTCGGATCGCTCCAGGCTTCCTGGTTCCACCGCCGTTCCACCGCGCCGATGATCCGCGCAAAACCACCCACCGGATGCCCGATCCGCGCATATAGCCAGACCGGCCAGCCCAGAGCCACGTCCAGCATCAGCGCAGCCAGCGCCACCGGCTCAGCCATCCGCCAAGGCCCGGTCGAGCCGCGCCAGCGCAGCCGCATCGCCCGGCAGACCAAGCCGCAGCCAGCGCCGATTTTCCTCAAAAGGTCGTGTCAGGATCGCCCGCCGCGCCAGCCGGTCGAACAGGGCCGGTCCATCCTCCACCTCCACCAGCCGGAACAGCGGACATTCCCCCCGCGCCGCCAGTCCGTGCCGCGCCAGCACTTCATCCAGTTGCGCCGCGCGTTCCGCCAAAGCCGCAATCGCCTCTTCGATCCATGCCCGGTCATCATAGGCCGCACGCCCGAACGCGATCGCCGCAGCAGAGACCGGCCATTCCCCCAGCATCCGCCGCGCCTCCGCGACGATCGCCCGCGGCCCGATGAGAAAGCCCAGCCGCACGCCCGCCAGCCCGAAGAACTTGCCGAAGGATCGCAGCAGGATCAGCCGCCGCTCGTCCCCGACCGCATCCGCCAGGCTGCATGACGGCATGGCATCGGCATAGGCTTCGTCGATGATTAGCCATCCCCCGGCCCGCTCCAATCCCGACAGCCATTCCAGCAGACGGGCAGGCGGCAGGATGCGGCCATCGGGATTGTTGGGATTGGCGAACAGCAGCGCAACCGCTTCCCGAGACGCATCTTCCCCGGCGGCCATCGGGCGGCCCTGCGCGAAAATCTCGCCATGGGTGCGATAGCTCGGCATCCGCCAACGGCCGGGCATGTCCAGCATCCGGCCCACCAGCCGCAAACCCGCTTCGCTGCCCGGCACAGTGCAGAGATGATCGGGATCGACGCCGAAATGCGCCGCCGCCGCCGCTTCCAGCACCGTCAGATCATGCGGGTCGGGCAAGCATCGCCAATCCACGGAGATGCGATCGGCCCCCGGCCATGTCAGAGGGCTGATCCCCGTCGACAGGTCGATCCAGTCCGCACCGCCATAGACCGCCCGCGCCTCGGCCAGTCGTCCGCCATGCCAGGTGAAGCCGCTCATCGCGCCAGCACCATAACGGCCAGCATGCCGCTTTCCAGCAGTTCGATGCCAGCGCCATGTCCGTCCCCGGAAATGCCGCCGATCCGCGACCGCAGCCACAGCCCCCAGAGCGGAATCAATATGACTGCCGCCCATAAGGCAGGCACCCAGAAACCCAGCAGCAGCCCCAGCGCCATCCAGAGGATAAGGGGTGCCGCCCGCCAGCCTGCTCGAAATCGGCTCGCCAGCCCTTCGTGCAGTGGCGGCAGCCATCGCGTCCAGACCAGCGGGCCGATTCTCGCCGCCATCGCCACGGGAACCAGCATCCACAGCGGGAAAATTTCCACCCACAGCCGCAGCAGCACCAGCTTGGCCAGCAATTGCAGGCCGATGGCGACCACGCCGAAACTGCCGATATGCGGATCGGCCAGAACGGCGGACAGGCGCGACCGGTCGCCATGCGCGGCGCCCGCCGCATCCGCGATATCGCCCAATCCGTCGAGATGCAGCGCGCCAGTAACAGTGACCCAGGCCAGCAGGCCGCACAAGGCGCCCGCCCATGGATCGATCCGGAGGCCAAGACCGGTGGCACCCGCGACGATCAGGCCCACGGCGATCCCCGTGGCGGGAAACCAACGGATCGCGGCAGCGAAATCCGCTTCATCGACGTCCAGCGCGGGCAAGGGCAAGCGCGTCATCAATTGCAGGGCCAGCACCAGCCGCTTCATGGCATCAGCCCTGTAATCTGCGCCGACGGCTGCTCGCCGGGCCAGACCTGCAGACTCAGCACCGCGCCATAGGGCAGGTCGACCGCCCAACCCTGCCACACGTCGAAGCCGCACAGGACAGCCAGCGCCGCCCGCATCGCTCCGGCATGACAAATCACCAGCACCGGCTCGCCAAGGTCGCCCAGCCCGTCCCGTATCCGGCCGCAAAGATCGGTCCAGCTTTCGCCCTCCGGCGGTGGAAAGCCGTCCGGATCGTCCCAGAAGCGGGCCAGATCGGCAGAAGGAAGAGTCGCCGGGTCGGCCCCCTCCCAACGTCCGAAATGCAGTTCCCGCCAACGGCTGTCGACGCCATGGCCGACGCCCCGCTCCGCCGCTATGATCGCGCCCGGCGCCCGCGCCCGGGCAAGGTCGGACGTCACCACCCGCGCAAAGTCCAATCCTCGCGCGCGCTCGACGCAAAGCGCGATGCCCTCCGCTTCCGGCGGCGCGTCCAGATGCCCCAGCAACCGCCCGGCGAGCTGCGGCGCGCCATGGCGCATCAGGTGGAGCGGGAAAGTGCTCACAAGGCGCCCGCCACCGCCGCTTCCGCAAAGGTCGCCATGCCGGCATGGGCAGCCAGAGCCGACCGTACGATCTGCGTCGCCACCGCAGCGCCGCTGCCCTCGCCCAGCCGCATGTTCAGCCGCAGCAGCGGGTCCAGCGCCAGCGCCGCCAGCAGGCGCTCATGCCCCGCCTCGGCCGACATATGCGCCGCCAGGCAATGGCCGACGATCACCGGACTGTCCTTCGCCAGCGGAGTGACCGCCGCGCAGCCGATGAAGCCGTCCAGCATCACCGGCACGCGCAGCATCCGCGCCGCCAGCACCGCACCGGCCAGCGCCGCGATCTCGCGCCCGCCCAGCCGCCGCAGCGTTTCGAACGCGTCGGCGCAATGCGCCCCGTGCAGGGCCAGCGCCTGCGCCACCGCTTCGGCCTTGCGCGCCAGTCCATCGCCGTCCACGCCCGTGCCGCGCCCGACCCAATGCGCCGCCGCGCCGCCAAAGGCCTGCGCGCAAAGCGCCGCCGCTGGCGTGCTGTTGGCAATGCCCATCTCGCCCAGCAGCAGCAGGTCGAGGCCTGGTTCGACCGCCGCCGCCCCGGCATTGATCGCGGCAAGGCAGTCCGCCTCGCTCATCGCCGCTTCGACGCAAATGTCTCCAGTCGGCCGTTCCAGATCGAGCGCCACCACGGTCAGCTCCGCGCCGCAGGCTTGCGCCAAAGCATTGATCGCCGCGCCGCCATGGCGGAAATTCGCGACCATCTGGGCCGTGACCTCTGCCGGGAAGGCGCTGACCCCCCGCGCCGCCACGCCATGATTGCCCGCGAAGATCGCGGCGCGGATGCGCTCGGCCCGGGGCCGCTCCCGGCCCTGCCAGCCCGCCATGAACAGGGCGATCTCTTCCAGCCGCCCCAGCGATCCGGCGGGCTTCGTCAGCACCGCCTGCCGCGCCGCCGCCGCTGCGACGGCGCTTTCGTCCCGCACGGGCAAATCCGCCAGCGCGGCGGCAAAGGCCGCACGATCATCGAAACGGATCATGAGCAGACGAAGCCTTCGGGCGGCGTACGGACGATGAAATGCCCCTTCACCCCCTGCGGCCAGTCGGCATAGCGCACCACGCCCTCCTCGCTTGCGGCATGGCGCACCGCATAATCCAATATGGCGCGGGCGGCCTCCTCGTCCGGCGTGAAGTCGCCCAGCACATAGCCGATCTTGCCGGTTCCCCGGATATGCACCGTGCAATGGCGCTGGCAGGCGAAGAGGCAGGGCATGTCCTGCACCGCGACCGCCGCATAGGCGGGGTCGCTCTCCTGCATTTTTTGGAGCGCCTCGGTCAGCAATGCGCCGCCACGCCGACCATACTCATCCTCCCTGCTCTCCGCCGACAGACGGCAGGTCGAACAGACCACCACCGACGCCCCGCGCCCGACGGCCCGCAACATCAGCGACAGCTCCACATATCAGTCATTCCGCTTCCTCCAGCCCGACGGCAAATGCCCGGCCAGGAAACCAGGCAGAGGAGGACAGGCCGACACCGGACAGGCGACAAAACTCCCCCCTGCTCGATCACGCCGGCAAGGCGATGGCTGTCGCTTCGCGAGGGAAAACCCCGTTCGGCCGGCGCACCCTGTCCGGTCGAAGAACGACTGCGTCAGGCAGGTCTCCTGGCTCACGGGTCGATGCTTCCCGGCCGCCTTCTCGGAACCTTGTCCCAATGGCGTGATGGCCGGATCGCTCGCCGCTTACAGTTGCAGGGGCAGCGCGAGCCTTCCACCCGACTTCCCTTTTCATCCCCTTTCGGGGAACCTGTCGCGCCGATGCTGATAAAGACCCCGTCGTCCCATCGCAAGGGGGGTAGAAAGGCATGGTCTTTCCTGACGCCGCGGCACGGAAATATGCGGCGGCGCTACCATGGTTAGACTTCTCTTCACCTCCCCAAACTGCTATCATCCGACAAAATAAGGGAGAGGGTCATGGCTATTCTGACGCGCTGGATGGACTGGATCTGTCGGCTGTTCGCCTGCACGGCGGAAAACGATATGCGGGTCAACAGGTTGATCGCGCACATCCCTTCCGACACCAACGACCGCTGAGCCGCCCGCGCTGGGTGTCTCTCGCGCCGCTTGGCGCTCCCGATGGAACGGCGGCGCCTCTGGCGGATATTATGGCCATGTTGGCCAACGTCCTATGTCACCACTCTCATCCGCCTCTGTCTCGCCATGCCCAACCGCCGCGGTTCCGCTGCCCGGGATCAAGAGCGCTGACCGTTGCACGTGCCTCCGCGATAGGGGAAGAGGCTGCACGATGCCGACGGAAATCCAGATTGCGATTCGGGGCATGGCCGGACTCGGCCTCATGGGCATGACCCCGCCCAAGGCGGTCGGTGGCCCGGGCACCCGTTGAGGAGAAAGATATGACCGATATACACGACCGGGACATCATCATCGCGGGCTATGCCCGAACCCCGATGGGCGGTTTTCAGGGCGCGCTCTCCGGCGTGTCCGCTACCGAACTGGGCGCCGTCGCGGTGAAGGCGGCCGTCGAACGCTCCGGGGTCGCGCCCGAAGCCATCGACCGCATCTATATGGGTTGCGTCCTCCCCGCCGCTCTGGGCCAGGCTCCTGCACGCCAGGCGGCATTGGGCGCGGGCCTTCCGCAATCGGTCGAGGCCACCACCGTCAACAAGATGTGCGGGTCCGGCATGCAGGCGGCGATCATGGCGGCCGAAGCGCTCTCCGCAGGCTCCGTCGACGTCGTCGTCGCGGGCGGCATGGAAAGCATGACCAACGCGCCCTATGCCTTGCCCAAGCACCGGTCCGGCGCGCGCATCGGCCATGACCGGGTCATCGACACGATGATGATGGACGGGTTGGAGGACGCCTATGATCGCGGTAAGCCGATGGGTTCCTTTGCCGAGGATACGGCCCGCGATTATCAGTTCACCCGCGCAGAGATGGACGCCTATGCGATCGAGAGTCTCGCCCGCGCCAATGCCGCGATCAGCAGCGGCGCCTTCGCGGGGGAAGTGGCGCCCGTCACGGTCAAGACCCGCAACGGCGAAGTCCAGATCGATAAGGACGAACAGCCGGGCAATGCGAGGCCGGAGAAAATCCCGTCCCTGAAACCTGCCTTCGCCAAGGATGGCGCGATCACGGCCGCATCCTCCGCCTCGATTTCGGACGGCGCGGCGGCGCTGGTGCTGACCCGTGCCGATGTGGCGGAGAAGCTGGGCCTGACGCGGGAAGCCCGCATCGTCGCCACCGCCGCCCACGCCCACGCTCCGGCGCTGTTCACCACCGCCCCGGTCTTCGCGATCCGCAAGGCGATGGAAAAGGCGGGCTGGTCAGCCGGGGATGTCGATCTCTACGAAGTCAATGAAGCCTTCGCCGCCGTCGCCATGATCGCGATGCGCGACCTGGGCATTCCGCATGACAAGATCAACGTCAATGGCGGCGCCACCGCGCTGGGCCATCCCATCGGCGCGAGCGGCGCGCGTATCATCGCCACGCTGATCGCGGCTCTCAAGGCTCGCGGCCTGAAGAAAGGCGTCGCCGCGCTCTGCATCGGCGGCGGCGAAGCCACGGCGGTCGCCCTGGAAGTCCTGTAAGGGGGAACGGATATGAATATCGAAGGACTGGCCGCCATCGTCACCGGCGGCGCATCCGGCCTGGGCGCCGCCACCGCTCGCGCCCTCGCCGCCAGGGGCGCCCGCGTCACCCTGTTCGACCTCAACGAAGAGGAAGGCGTGAAAATCGCGGCCGACATTGGCGGCCTGTTCCAGCGCGTCAACGTCACCGACGAGGACAGCGTCAATGCCGGCCTCGACGCGGCGGAGGCCGCCCATGGCACTGCCCGCATAGCCGTCAATTGCGCGGGCGTGGCCCCTGCCATCAAGGCGGTCGGGCGCGAATTCGTCCCCCATCCGATCGACAGTTTCCGCAAGGCGGTGGAAATCAACCTTACCGGCACATTCCTGATCGCCTCGCGCTTTGCCGCCCGGCTGCAACGGGCCGAAGCGATCGGTGAGGAACGCGGCGTCATCGTCAACACCGCGTCGGTCGCGGCTTTCGACGGGCAGATCGGCCAAGCCGCCTATGCCGCATCCAAGGGCGGCGTGGTCGGCCTGACGCTTCCCCTCGCCCGCGAATTCGCGCAGTCGCTGATCCGCGTCGTCACCATCGCACCGGGCATTTTCTGGACGCCGATGCTGGCGGGACTGCCTCAGGCGGCGCAGGATTCGCTCGGCAAGCAGGTTCCGCATCCCAGCCGCCTGGGCAAGCCGGAGGAATATGCGATGCTGGTCGAATCGATCATCGCCAACCCCATGCTGAACGGCGAAACCATCCGCCTCGACGGCGCCATCCGCATGGCGCCCAAATAGGCCACGAGCCGTCTTTTATGCTCTCGCGCAAGGTTGACGCATTTCATTCACGCTTCTTTCCGCCTGGCAGTTGTCGACGCAGCCACCAGAAACCTTTTCCGGTCCTTCACACGTTCACACAGAAGGAGAACCAGAGCGGGAACCAGAACAAGGAACGACAGGTCCGCCGGTTCCAGTGGAGCGAAATGGAGTATGCGACGCAGCGGCTCCACGGTCAGGATCAATGCGCAAGCTATCGACACCACGGCCGCGACATAGCGCAGTGAAGGGTTGTTGCGCCAAACGGCGCGCGTCAGGGATGTGCTGAAGGATCTGTTCACCAACACCAGCGCCATGATGGAAGCGACCAGGGCGAAAAAAAGGAGCGCCCTCACGCGATCGGGAGCGAAGCCCCAATATGTCGTGGCGATGTGAAGCCCAAGAAGCAGCGCGAAAGCGATCCCGCCATAGAGGATGCTCGGCAGGACCAGCGCCGCGGAAAAGAGGCGTTCAGCCGGATCACGGGGCGGTCTCTGCATGATGCGGCTTTCTTCCCGTTCGGCTTCGAAGACGAGCGCGCAGACGGGATCGATGATCATTTCGAGCAAGGCGATCTGGATCGGCCCAAGTACCAGCGGCAGGTTCAGCAGCAGCGGCGCAACAGCCAGACCCGCGATCGGCACATGGACGGCGAAGATGAAGCCGATGGCCTTGCGGATATTGTCGTAGATGCGGCGGCCCAGGCGAATGGCGACGATGATCGCGCCGAAATCATCCTCCACCAGGACAATGGCCGCCGCCTCCCGCGCCACATCGGTGCCGCGCCTGCCCATGGCGATGCCGATATGGGCCGCCTTGAGCGCAGGCGCGTCGTTGACGCCATCTCCGGTCATCGCGACCACTTCGCCCGCCGCCTTGAGCGCCGAGACGATCCGCAGTTTCTGTTCCGGCATCGTGCGCGCGAAAATGGCCACGTCCTTAACCCGCGCGCGCAGCTCCCCGTCCGACAGCGCCTTGACTTCATCGCCTGTCATGAGCGCGCCTGAGCCAATCCCCGCTTGTGCCGCAATCGCCTGCGCGGTGACGGGATAGTCGCCGGTGATCATCACAACCCGGATTCCGGCCGAATGACTTTGGGTTATCGCTTCGGGAACTCCCGCCCGCAGCGGGTCGGACAGGCCGACCAGTCCCAGAAGGCTGAAGTCATGCGCTTCATGCCCCTTGCCAAGATCATCCCCGACCGTGTTCGCATAGGCCACGCCCAGGACACGCATGCCACGGGCCGCCATGGCGTGGACCGCCCGCTCCAGCGCCAGATGGGCCTCGCCATCCAGCCGGCAAAGGCGCGCGATCGCTTCCGGCGCGCCCTTGGCGGCGGCGAACAAAGGCTCACCGGCTTCTACCGGCCGCCACACATTGGACATCGCCAGCAGGTCCGGCCGAAGACCATTGGTGTGAACCAGTTCCCAATCCTCGCGAGCGGGAACCCTGGCATCCCTTGCGGTGGCGTGGAAGGCCACCTCCATCGGATCGACCGGGACCGGCGCGCTCGCCAGGGCCGCCGCGCCGATCAACTCATGAAATTCGGGCCGCGGAGACCCGTCGCCCATTGACGCCACGCTGCCGGACGGGAGCCAAAGCTCCGTCACCGTCATACGGTTCTGGGTCAACGTTCCCGTCTTGTCAGTGCACAGGACTGTGGCGGCGCCCAATGCTTCCATGGCCGAAGCCCGTCGGGTGAGCACGCCGACCTGCGCGATGCGCCAGGCGCCCATGGCAAGGAAGATGGTGAGGACCACCGGGAACTCTTCGGGCAACAGCGACATGGCGGTCGCGATGCCAGCCAGCAATGCGGCCATCCAATCGCCGCGCAGCGAGCCATAGAGCAGAACCACCAACAGTGCGATGGTCACGCCGCCAATGGCGCACAGGCTGACCATCCGGGCAGTTTCCCTCTGCAGATGCGGAGCCTCGGTTTCCAATGTTTCCAGAAACCGTCCGATCTGGCCGATGCGGCTGCGCATGCCGGTGGCGGTCACCCGCGCGATGCCGCCGCCACGCGTGACGATGGCGCCCGAAAAAAGATGAGGCGTGTCGTCACCGCCCGGTTCTGCCTGCTCCGGATCGCTTGCCTGCGCGGCGCGTTTATGTACCGGAACCGCCTCGCCGGTCAGCAGGGATTCGTCCGCCTCCAGTTCCTGGGCTTCGACCAGCAGCGCATCCGCTGCGATGCGGTCGCCCGCTTCCAGCACCAATATGTCGCCGTTCACGACCTCGCGGCCCGGGACACGCAAGGTCTCCCCATCGCGTATCACGAGCGCGCGCGGCGCCGACAGGTCACGAAGCGCCTCCAGCGTCCGTTCGGTGCGCGCTTCCTGCACGATCGTGATGATGATGGACAAGCCCGCAAAGCCCAGCAGGATCAATGCCTCCGTCCTGTCGCCTAGCAGCAGATAGATGGCGCCCGCCGCCAGCAACATGGCGAACATGGGTTCGCGCAGCACTTCCATCGTGATCCGCAGGGGCGTCCGCCGGTTCGGCCGGGGAAGCTCATTGGGGCCATCCTCGGCCAGCCGCTCACGCGCCTGCGAAGTGGAAAGGCCGGTAAGACCAAGCTGTCCACCCACCATCACCACGCCTCATCTCCCCCGATATGGTTGGCACTGGCGCCGTTGACTGCTGGAAAATCAATAAGCCCTGCATTGCCGTCTATCAGGATAACTACGGACTGCCCCAGCCGTGATATGATCTATTGATCATGGAGATGCCGCAAGTGGGAGAAGTTCGGTTGGACACATCATCGCTCACGCTCACATTTCACGGCGCCGCTGGCACGGTCACCGGCTCCTGCATGGAATTGCGGCTGGGCGATCGCAGCATCCTTGTCGACTGCGGTCTGTTCCAGGGGTCGCGCAGCCTGGAAACCCTGAATCATGGCGACTTCAGCTTCGATCCGCGAAAGATCGACGCGGTCGTGCTGACGCATGCGCATATCGACCATTGCGGGCTTCTGCCCAAACTTTCGGCACAGGGATTTGACCGGCCGATCTGGTGCACGCCCGCGACGTCGGACCTGCTGGAATATATGCTGGCCGATGCGGGGCGCATCCAGGAAAGCGAAGCCGACCGCCGCAACCGCCGGCGCGACCGGGCAGGCGAGAGCCAGTTCGTCCCGCTCTACACCGAAGAGGATGCCTTGCGCGCATGGCGGCTGAGCCGTCCTGTGCCCCTGTCTGAATGGTTCGATCCTGTCCCCGGTTTTCGGGCACGTTTCTGGAACGCGGGCCATATATTGGGCGCTGCGTCCGTGGAGATCGAGGCAGCGGGCGTACGACTGCTCTTCTCCGGCGATCTCGGTCCGGATAACAAAGCCTTTCATCCCGACCCGCAGGCGCCGTCCGGCCTCGATCATGTCGTCTGCGAATCGACCTATGGCGACCGGGCACGCGAGAAATTCACGATCGAGCAGCGCCGCAGCCAGTTGGAAGCGGAGATCAAGCAAGCGCTGGCAAACAGCGGCAATCTTGTCATTCCCAGCTTCGCGCTGGAAAGGACGCAGGAATTGCTGCTCGACCTTGCCAGGCTCGCGGACGCCAACCGCATCCCCAATGTGCCGATCTTCGTCGACTCTCCGCTCGCCAGCCGCGCTACCAAGGTCTTTGCGGCCCATGCCTCGGAGATGGAAGATATGGACGGGCAGGACGTCTTCCGTCACCCGTCCATCCATTATGTCGAGGATGTGGCGGAATCGATCCGGCTCAACACCATCTCGGGCGCGATCATCATGGCGGCGTCCGGCATGTGCGAAGCTGGACGCATCCGGCACCATCTGAAGCATAATCTGTTCCGGCGGGAATCCACCGTGCTCTTCGTCGGCTTCCAGGCCAAGGGCACATTGGGCAGGGTATTGCTGGATGGAGCGCAGCGCGTGCGCATTTCCGGCGAGGACGTGAATGTGCGGGCGCGCATCCGGCGGATCGACAGCTATTCCGCCCATGCCGACCGCGACGAATTGCACCGCTGGATCGCCGCCCGCCGGCCGATTGCGGGCAGCCTGTTCCTCGACCATGGGGAGCAGGAAGCGGTCGCGTCGCTGCGCGAACTCGTCCAGGCGGACGATCCGGCCGCCAGCATCGTCACGCCGCAGATCGGAGAGACCTATGCTCTGGAACCGGGCGCACCCGCGCGCAGGGTCCAGACGGGCCGCGTCGACATGGACCTGCTCGCCGGGCCGGACTGGCAGAATGACTATGCCGATTTCGTCACCCATCTGAAACAGCATCTGGGCCGGATCAGGAGCGAACGGGCACGCCGCGAGGCGCTCGCCCAGATGCGGCGCGTGCTCGACACATATGAGGATGCGAGGCATCGTCGCTCGACGGCAAAATGATGGAGGTTTCCATGAACAGCGCCTCTCCTTCCGGCATCCGCCACGCCGTGGTGCTTGCTCATCCCGATCCGAAGAGCTTCAACGCCGCCATCGCCACGGCCTATTGCGAGGCCGTTCGCCAGGCAGGCCAGGAAGCCGTGCTGCGCGATCTGTATCGCATGCGCTTCGATCCGGTCCTGAAGAATGAGGAGCGGCCTGACCGGAAGGGATACCGCATGTCGCCCGATGTCCGTGCAGAGCGTGAACTGCTGGACGGCGCACAGGTCTTCACCCTTATCTTCCCGATCTGGTTCGGCATGCCGCCAGCCATGATGACGGGCTATGTCGATCGCGTATTGGGGGCAAGCGTCACGGCCCGTCAAATCCAGGAAGGATCGGACACGGGCCTGCTGGGCAAGGGCCATCTGTGCACCATCACGACCTCCGGCGCTTCGGAGGACTGGCTGGATGCCCAGGGCCAGACCCAGGCGCTACGGGAGCTGTCCGGCACCTATCTGTTCCGCGGCTTCGCCATGCGATCGAGCGAGACATTGCACATCGGTGACGTGGTCGAGGGCGCGACCGCCGCCTTCATCGAAGCCAATCTGGATCGGGTGCGCAGGCGTGCGCGAAACATCTGCGCTCGGGTGGCGCAGGAAATCTTTGGAACGCCGCTCCCACCGGAAACGAGCGACGGCAGTTGACGCACCATTTCGTTCCGAGGAAGACATGCTGACCATAAAGCGCCTCGCTATCGACACTTATCCGGAAAACACCGCCTTCCTGCTGCGCCGGAACAACGGCTATTCGGCGGAACAGTTTCAGGCCCTGCGCAAGATACGGGTCAGCGGCGAGCGTGCGGAAATCCTGGCCACCCTGGCGCTGGTCGATGAACCTCTGCTACTGAAGCCGGGCGAAATCGGCTTGGGCGAACAGGCGTTCAGGCGGCTTGGCCTGCCCGAAGGAACGCGCGTTGCCGTCGAACAGGCCAGGCCGCCCGCCAGCCTGGAATTCGTCCGCCGCAAGATTGACGGCGACACGCTGGAAGATGACGAGATCGCGGCCATCATCCGGGACATCGCCGCACATCTTTATTCGCCGATGGAGATAGGAGCATTCCTGGTCGCCTGCGCCGGCTTCATGAGCACGCAGGAAACGCTGGCGATGACCCGCGCCATGGCGAAGCTTGGCAACCGCTTCGACTGGAAGGCGCCTCTGGTCGTCGACAAGCATTGCATCGGCGGCATTCCGGGCAACCGCACCTCGATGATCGTCGTGCCCATTGTCGCGGCGCACGGCCTCATCATGCCCAAGACATCCTCGCGCGCGATCACTTCTCCGTCCGGCACGGCCGACACGATGGAAGTGCTCGCCAATGTCGACCTGTCCGAAGAAGCCATGAGGGCCATAGTGGCGCGGGAAAGGGCCGTGCTGGCATGGGGCGGCCGGGTGAACCTGTCGCCCGCGGACGATGTGCTGATATCGGTCGAACGGCCGCTGCGCATCGATACGTTCGATCAGATGGTGGCGTCCATTCTCTCCAAGAAGCTTTCCGCCGGTTCCACCCATCTGGTGCTCGACATCCCTGTCGGTCCTACTGCCAAAGTCCGCACCCAGGATGAGGCGGTGCGGTTGCGTAAGCTGTTCGAGCATGTCGCAGACAAGCTCGGCCTCGTCACCGACATCGTGATCACGGACGGATCCCAGCCGGTCGGTAACGGCGTCGGGCCGGTGCTGGAGGCCCGCGATGTCATGGCCGTGCTCCGCAACGATGCCGATGCGCCGCCGGACCTGCGCGAACATGCGCTGTTCCTGGCGGGGCGTGTGCTGGACTTCGATCCGGCCCTTCGCGGCGGCAGGGGCTATGCGCGGGCCATGGACCTGCTGGCGTCGGGCAAGGCGCTCGCCGCGATGGAGCGGCTGATCGAGGCGCAGGGACGCCAGCCGATCCGCTATGCTCCGGGAGAGCATGTGCATGAGGTTCGCGCAGAGGAAGGCGGGCGGGTGACCGCCATCGACTGTCACCGCATTGCCCGCATCGCCCGGCTTGCCGGGGCGCCGATGGACAAGGGGGCGGGCATCGACCTGCTGCACAAGGTCGGGGCGGAGGTGCGCAAGGGCCAGTCGCTCTACCGCATCCATGCACAGTCCGCGACGGGCCTGGGCTTTGCCCGTGATCTGGCCGCAGAAGATTCCGGCTATGAGGTTACGCGGTGAGCACAGTCGTCTTTGGCTTTGAGGATAGCATGGCGGCAGCCGGAAGACTCGGCGTCCTGCTCAAGCTGCCCACCTTCCAGGTCGAAACCCGCCGCTTTCCCGATCGGGAATGTCTGGTCCGGATGCCCGCACCGGCCCGCACAGCCATCCTCTATCGCTCGCTCAACGATCCGGACGGAAAAATCGTCGAACTGTTGCTCGCTGCCTCCGCCGCGCGCGACCGGGGCGCGGAGCGCGTCATCCTGGTCGCGCCTTATCTTGCCTATATGCGGCAGGACAAAGCCTTCCATCCGGGCGAGGCAGTCAGCCAGCGTGTCATCGGCCGTCTCATCGCGGATCATTTCGACGCTTTATTGACCGTTGACCCGCATCTTCATCGTATCGCGGATTTGAGCGAAGCCGTTCCCGGCATTCCCACGATCAGCCTGTCGGCCGCCCCCTTGCTCGCCAGCCTCATCGATCGCGCAGGCCATCCCGTCATCATCGGACCGGACGATGAGTCCCGGCAATGGACACAAAGCATCGCCGCGCCGCTTGCCCTCGACATGCTGATAGCATCCAAGGAACGGAGCGGCGACCGCGATGTCAGCCTCACCCTGCCGGAGGCCGATGGAGTATGCGGACGCCCGGCCATATTGGTGGACGACATGATTTCCAGCGGCCGGACGCTGATCGAAGCGGCAAGGCTGTTACGCGCAGCCGGCGCCTTGTCGGTCGAGGCGCTGGTTACCCATTGCCTCGCAACCGCCGCCGATCTCGCATTGATGAGGGCAAAAGGAATCAAGCGAATCTCTAGCACCGACAGCGTCAATGGCCCCACAAACAAAGCCTGTCTCGCGCCGTTGCTCTCGCAGGCTCTTCAGGAATGTGGATTGACCTAGGACGGTTTGCGATCCGATTGCATATGATCAACCGCTCTTATTCCTTGGATTTCAGGCAAAACGCGCCAGCAACTGGTTGAGCAATGGGTGCAGCCGGCGGATTTCATCGCGATGCGTGGCAGACAGCTTCGCCAGCAGATCCAGCGCGTCGGGCGTCAACTGCAACTGCGCGCGCCGCCGGTCCGTCGCGCTGGCATGGCGCGTGACCAACCCCAGCTTCTCCAGTCGATCCACAAGGCCCGTGGCGCTGTGCGGTTTCAGCAGCAAGCGCCGCGCGATATAGCCGACCGTGGCATCCTCCGCAGGCGCGGCGCGCAGGGCCAGCAGAGCTTGATGCTGCTGCGGCGTCAGCCCCATCTGCGCCGCCCGTTCACTGCTGAAAGCCTGAAACTGGCGCAGCGCGAAGCGGAATTCCGCCAGAGCCGCATAATCCTCATCGTTCAACATGGCGCCGTCTGTTTCCATGGTACCTTCATCTTAAAATATATCGTGTGGCGACAAAATTGCGCGGCACCGTAGCAACAAAGAGAGATTTTTGCATGATTCGGAAAGCCTTTGCTTTAACCGAGCCCGCCGCTTCTCAAGCTGGGAGGGGGACGAGCATGTCGCCGGCGACCTCAGCGTCGGGCGCGAACAGCGGTGCATTGCGGAGCCGATCATAGATCGGCGCAAAATCGGTTTCCGCCGTTACCTTCAGCAAATGTTCGAAGCTGTCGATCACGAAATAGCTACGCTGAAATTCGTCGAACAGATAATCGGTTTGCATCACCCGCGCCAAATCGAATTTGATCCGTCGAACGCCGGGCGCCTTCAGAGCATGATGGGTTTCGCTGGAACTGGAAAGCAATCCGGCCCCAAAACCGCGCAGGGCGCCTTTTTCCATCACCAGCCCGAATTCCACGGTGTGAAGATAGAGCCGGCTGAGAAGATCGACCGCATCCAGCGCCTCTGCACGAAGGCCAGCCTTCCCATAGGCAACCATGAAGTCCGCGAAGACAGGGTTGGTCAACATGGGCAAATGACCGAAAAGATCATGGAACATGTCCGGCTCTTCGGAATAGTCGAGCGAATCCGCGGACCGCAGAAAATTCGCGGCTGGAAATCGGCGTTCGGACAGGTGCCGGAAAAAGGGTTCGTTCGGGATGAGGCCTGGTACGGCGACGATCTGCCAACCAGTCGCTGCCTGCAACCGGGGATTGAGTTCGGCAAGATCCGGAATGCCGGGCTTGGACAGCCGCAAAATATCCATGCCCGACAGGAATGCCTCGCATGCCGTCGCAGTGACCGATCGCGTCTGCTGCTCGATGAGCCGGTCCCAGGCGTCATGCTCATCCCGGGTAAAACGGTTCCAGTCCTGGGCCATGGTCCAATCCGACGCCACGCCCTCAGGCGGCGTTTCATAAACATGCGTTGCGGCCATCGCCCAGCTCCTCGTGCCGCGCGAGCATAAGGCGAGCGTTGCGAAACATTGTCCCGAAGTGCCGCCCTAGACCTGCGAAATTAAGGACAATGTTCTGTACTGGTGAAGCTATAAGGAAATCGTTCCGTTTTTTGCCGTAAAACTTGTCCTTTGCTCTGCAAGGGATAGGCTGTGGGGAGCAGCCGGAGATAAGCGATGGACAAGATCGATTGGAAAATATTGACGGAATTGGAAGGTGACGGGCGTTTGTCATTCGCCGATCTGAGCGATCGGGTGGGGCTTTCGAAATCGCCCTGCTGGTCGCGGGTGCGCGACCTTGAGGCCGAGGGGGTCATTCAAGGGTTCAACGCCCGCATCGATCCGACCGCACTGGGTCTCGCCGTTCAGTGCTACGCCGCCGTACGCATCCGCCTGGACGGCCATGAGGAGTTCGAGGCGGCGGCCATCGCGCATCCAGCCATCATCGAATGCCATACGACCGCTGGCGACGGCGACTATCTGCTGCGCATCTATGCGCGCTCGGTCGAGCATCTCGATGAGCTGTTACGTCATGAACTGTCGAAACTGCCGGGGGTGCATCGACTGTCCACTACGATCTGCCTCAAGACGATCAAGGCGGGTTCGCCCCTGACGCGCTGGGCCACCCCACCTTCGAACGGGGCACGTTGACCATGGCTCAGGCAATCCGTGCGGCTCCTGCCCAAGGCGCATTTTCAAAGAGGCTGCAATGACCATTCGCAAATTCGTCGAAGACGGCATCGAGACTTTCGAGGCGCAGATCGATGGCGAGACCATCCAGTGGGACAAGGGCTTGTCCTACGCCCGGCATCTCCAGACCGAGCGCCTGCTCTCCGCGCAGATCCCGGTCTCGGACAAGCCCGACGAGATGCTGTTCATCATCATGCACCAGTCGATGGAGCTGTGGCTCAAGCTGTTGCTGCATGAGATGCGGCTGGTGATGGCGGCGGTGAAGGCTGACGACCTCGATCATGCCGTCAAGACGCTCGATCGCGTCGCGACGATACAGCGCCACATGATTCAGAGCTGGGAAGTGCTGGCGACACTGACACCGCACGATTTTCTCACCTTCCGGGGCTTTCTGCGCAAGGCGTCGGGCTTTCAGTCGCATCAATATCGCGAGCTTGAATTCATGCTCGGCAACAAGCGGGAGGATTTGCTGCTCGTGCACGGCGATGACGCCGCCGTCCATGAGCGGTTGACCGCCGTGCTGCATGCGCCGTCCCTCTATGACGAAATGCTGCGCTTGCTTGCGCGACGTGGCTACGCGATCCCCACCTCGCACCTCGATCGCGACTGGAGCCAGCCCTATACGCCGTCCGACGCGGTCGAGGACGCCTGGCTCGCCATCTACTCCGACGTCGATGCGCATTGGGATCTCTACACGCTCGCCGAGAAGATCACGTCGCTGGAATATTATTTCCAGGAATGGCGCTTCAAGCACATGAAGACCGTCGCGCGGGTGATAGGCCAGAAGATGGGCACGGGTGGTTCCTCTGGCGTCAATTATCTGGTCAAGGCGCTCAACCTCAGTTTCTTTCCCGAACTTTGGTCGATGCGGACACGCATGGTCGCGCCGAAGGAAGGTCCGAACTTTGCCGATCCGTCGGCGGGAGCGGCCGAATGAAGATCTGGGACATTTCGCAGACGCTGCGTCCCGGCATGCCGATGTGGCCGGGCGAGCCGGCGCTGGCAGTGCGCCGCAACGCTGTCATCAGCGCACAATGCCCGGTCAATGTCGGGGAGATCGACATGCCGCTCCATGCCGGCACCCACGCCGATTCCCCCTATCATTATGATCCGCAGGGCGTGGCGAGCGCGCAGTGCGGCATCGACGCCTATATCGGGCGCTGCGTCGTCATTGATGTGCGCCATGCCAGGGGCCGGGTCGAGGCAGCCGATGTCGACTGGACAACCCTGACCGGCTCACAGCGCGTGCTGTTTCGTACCTATGACCGTTTCCCGGCGGACCGTTGGGATTCCGATTTCACGGCGGTCGCCGCCGAGGTGATCGCGCGGCTGCGCGAAAACGGCGTGCGCCTGGTCGGCACCGATGCCGCTTCGCTCGACCCCGAGCAGTCCAAGACGATGGACGCCCATCGGGAAATCCAGATCGGCGACATGCGCATCCTTGAGGGTCTCGTCCTCGATGACGTGCCGGCGGGCGAATATGAGCTGATCGCGTTGCCGCTGAAGATTGCGGAGGCCGATGCCAGCCCCGTTCGCGCGATTTTGCGGGAGATATCTCGATGACCCTTGACCTTGCCGAGATAACCGACCTCGATGGGCGCGACCCGTTGCGGGGCTTCCGTGACGAATTCCAACTGCGCGAGGGGTTGATTTACGTCGACGGCAATTCGCTGGGCGCGGCGCCTCGCGCAGCCGCGGCACGAATCGCCGATGCCGTGTCGAACCAATGGGGCGAAGGGCTGATCACTTCCTGGCTGGGCGCCCAATGGTCGACAGCTCCGCGACGGATCGGCGACAAAATCGCGTCTATCGTCGGCGCGCGGCCAGGTGAGATCATCGCCTCGGACTCGACATCGGTGAACATCTTCAAGGCGCTCACGGCCGCGATCTCGCTCCGCCCGGACCGCTCCGTCATCCTTTCGGAAAGCACCAACTTCCCCACCGACGTCTATATGATGCAGGGAATCGAGGCATTCAGCGGCGGGCGGCTGCGCGCGGTAACGGTCGCCCCGGACACCGTGCTCGATCGCCTCGACGAGGATGTCGCGGTGTTGCTCCTTACCCAGGTTCATTACAAATCCGGCCTCGTCCGCGACATGGCCGAAGTGACCCGCCGCGCGCATGACAAGGGCGTGCTGGTGATTTGGGATCTCAGCCATAGCGCAGGCGCCATCCAAGTCGATCTCAACGGCGCCGACGCCGATTTCGCGGTCGGATGCGGCTACAAGTTCCTGAACGGCGGGCCCGGCGCCCCGGCCTTCATCTTCGTCGCCGGGCGCCATCAGTCGGCGGCGCCGGTGCTGTCCGGCTGGTTCGGTCATGCCAGCCCCTTCACCTTCGAGGAGGATTATCGGCCAGCGGAGGGCATTGCGCGGTTCATGTGCGGCACTCCCCAGGTGCTGGGGCTGACCGCGCTCGAATGCGGCGTCGACCTGATGGCGCGGGCGGACATGCGTGAGATACGCGGCAAGTCGATCCGACTGGGTCAGCTCTTCATCGAGCGGATGGAACTTCGCTGCGCGGAGTTCGGCTTCCAACTGGTCAGCCCACTCGATCCGCAACTGCGGGGCAGCCAGATCGCCTATGCCCATCCCCATGGCTACGAGATGGTTCAGGCACTCAAGGAGAAGGACGTTATCGGCGATTTCCGCGCGCCGGACATCCTCCGCTTCGGTCTGACGCCCCTCTATCTTCGCTACGCCGACATCGTCGAAGCCGTTGAGCGGCTTCGCGACGTCTGCCTGACCCGTGCCTGGGACAAGCCCGAATATCGCGAACGCGCCGCGGTCACCTGAATGCGCCTGTGAAAGGATCATGATGCTCGATCCGCCGCGATCGACGATCGCCGTACCCTTGCAGGCAGCCGTTCTCATCCTGCTGGCACCCATCACGCCGGCCAACGCCGACCATAGCTGGAACGTCGCCTATATGAACATTTCGCTGATCTGCACATTGATGTGCTGAACGCCGAGCAGATCCAGATCGGCGTCCGCTACGTTGAAGGCGAAGTCCAGATTGGCGTCGATTGTCCCGCTCGTCTGCTGCACGAAGCCGATGTCCACGATCTTCAGAACATCGTTGTCGGTCGGGTCCCATGCCGTCAGGCTGCCCGTGGCGTTGCTGCCGCCATTGGTGCCGACAGCGCCGTTCAGGTTTATGGCGTTGCCCGTCAACCCATTGGCGCTTTGCATGATCTGGATGCCCTGTATCTGGTATGTCTCGCCAGCGACCGTGTAGTCATTCTGCTCGATGATGAGCAAGGCATCATTGTTATCGAGCGTGAACTCGCTATTGTACGGCAAGGGAATGTTCGCATTGCCCTTGATCAGGTCCGCGTTCTGGACGTTGACCGCCCTGGTAATTTCATTGCCGTTCGCATCTTTCAGGTCGAGGATCACGATGAGGTCTTCGGAGTTACCGATGCCATCGAACTTGACGACAACGCCGCTGGCCTTTGCGGTCGGGTCAAGCCTTTCATTGCCGCCCCCGGGCGCACCTGGATTGACATCGGTAAGGATGTTCTCCTGGAAGAACCGCAGAGTCAGCAGTTCACCTTTCTGGATCGTATCCCCAGCGACGCCATTGGTCGATTGCGTGGCGCTGACCCAGTCCTCGTTGACGTTGGTGACCAGGTCATGGGCTCCCTGCGTGAACGCGGTATCGGTAGGTGGTCCATTGGGCGCCCCATCCCCGGTCGCGTTGAATCCGAACCCGATCTGTTGGGTGGTCGAGTTCGCGGTGAACTGGACAAAGAAGGGATTCGGATCGGCATTCGGCGTCAGTTGCTCTGCGACGATCAACGGATGTCCCGTATTGCCGGTGGGCTGCTTGGCGACCAGTTCGCTGGTGTGCAGCACGTTGAAGCTGAACCCGTCAATCACGTCGTTCAGGGTGATGGTGTAGGTGTCGGCTGCCTTGTCAAAGACAAGAGTGCCGCCCGCCGTGGCATCTTGCACGCCGGATGTGATCGGATCCTTGTCGTAATGGAACGAGAAGTCGAACGACGCAGAGGTGGTGGTCTCAGCCGTGAGGGTTGCGACCGCATTGGTGATGCCCGGATTCTGCGCGTTATCGACCGTGCCGGTCAGATCGATCTGCACTCCATTGAGGGAAGCGTTGGTATCGACAAAATCGCTACCGCCCGCCGCATATTCTGCGGCCGTGCGCTTGTCCGTCATGTCGTAGCCAAAGGCGCCGCTAGCCGTCGCTCCCACCGCGTTGCCCAGTTCTTCGGGCGTTTGATTACCCGGAGCAACGGGATCAGCGTCGAACGGAACCGTAAGCGTCGGATCGGTGTCGCTGAAGGTCAGCGACAGGCCACCCGTGGTCACACTTTGCGATGACACGACGTCATTGTCGCCGTCCGTCACCGTCACCGTGGCCACCACGTTGATCAGACCGTTAAGGTCGAGCGTGTTATCCTCGCCCACGCCTTGCGGCGCGTTCGAATGCTCCAGCGCAACCAGCGCCGTCAACGTCACCGTCGTGCCGGACAGCGTTACGGTGAATGCCGTCGCATCGAGCACAGTGTCGCCGTCGCTGTCATATTGGCCCGAAATCTGGTTGGCCGAATCCACCACCAGCGTGATCGGATGGTTGCCGGCCGTCGTCAGCAGCCCGGTCGCGGCTGCCCCGGCCAAAGCTAGCGCGTAGGTCACATTCGACGTCTGGCCGTCGACCGCGCCCGCCGTGTAAGAGGGCGGCGTGATCGTCACCTGGCTCTGTCCGCCAGCCCCGCTTGCCTCGACCACCTCGGCGGCGCCGACGATCGGCGGCGCCGTGATCGAGAGCGTTGGATCGGTATCGTCGAAGGTCAGCGATAGCCCCGCACTCGTGCTTTGCGATGACACGACGTCGTTGTCCCCGTCCGTCACCGTCACCGTCGCCACTACGTTGATCAGGCCGTTAAGGTCGAGCGTGTTATCCTCGCCCACGCCTTGCGGCGCGTTCGAATGCTCCAGCGCAACCAGCGACCTCAGCGTCACCGTCGTGCCGGACAGCGTTACGGTGAACGCCGTCGCATCCAGCGTGGCGTTGCCGTCGCTGTCATATTTGCCCGAAATCTGGTTGGCCGAATCCACCACCAACGTGATCGGATGGTTGCCGGTCGTCGTCAGCAGCCCGGTAGCGGACGCCCCGGCCAGCGCCAGCGCATAGGTGACATTCGTCGTCTGGCCGTCGACCGCGCCCGCCGTGTAGGAGGGTGGCGTGATCGTCGCCTGACTCTGCCCGCCAGCCCCGCTCGCCTCGACCACCTCGGCAGCGCCGACAACCGGCGGCGCGGTGATCGAGAGCGTCGGATCGGTGTCGTCGAAGGTCAGCGACAGACCCGCACTCGTGCTTTGCGATGACACGACGTCGTTGTCGCCGTCCGTCACTGTCACCGTGGCCACCACATTGATCAGGCCGTTAAGGTCGAGCGTGTTATCCTCGCCCACGCCTTGCGGCGCGTTCGAATGCTCCAGCGCAACCAGCGACCTCAGCGTCACCGTCGTGCCGGACAGCGTCACCGTGAACGCCGTCGCATCGAGCGTGGTGTTACCGTCGCTGTCATATTTGCCCGAAATCTGATTGGCCGAATCCACCACCAGCGTGATCGGATGGTTGCCGGCCGTCGTCAGCAGCCCGGTCGCAGACGCTCCGGCCAGCGCCAGCGCGTAGGTCACATTCGTCGTGAAGCCGTCGGCTGCGCCCGCGGTGAAAGTGGGCGGCGTGATCGTCGCCTGGCTCTGCCCGCCAGCCCCGCTCGCCTCGACCACCTCGGCGGCGCCGACGACCGGCGCTGCCGTGATCGAGAGCGTCGGCCCGTCATCGTCAAAGTTGATGAAAGAGCCAACCTGTTCGACATAGGCGTTGGGAGTTTGCGACGAGAAATGGAACTCAGTGACATCGAGCCCTTCGTTGGAATCGACCCCTGTAATCGTCAGTCGATCCAACGGGCTGCTCGTGGTGATATCCACGGTCGTGATGTTATCGAGTCCCCTGATGGTGACGGCATTGGTTCCCAGACCGCTGACGACGATGTCCACGTTCCCCGCGACATCATAAGTGCCATCTGCGGTGATGGGGCTCGCGAACCCCGATTGGCCTGTCAACTTGATGCTGGTAATGGGCGCGGCAGTGGTCGGGCTGCCGTCCCAGAAGTTCAGGCCTTGCTCGTTGCCCTGAACGTTGAAGGCGCTGATCGTGATGTCCACCCGCAAATTCGGATTGGAAGGCGTGATCTGATTGACGGTGAACCCAGCCTTCGTGATGGTTTCGATATGACTGCCATACTGGATCTGGGAGGCGCTCCCCGCAGCCAGGGTACCGCCGGTCACGAAATCGACCTGGAGCTTTTCGGTCGGATTGATGCTCTGGTTATTGACGCCAAATCCCTGCGTGCTCACATTGGCCTGGGCATTGGCTGCCCCCAGGAAGCCCGTCACCAATATCTGCTTGGCAGCATCGCTGGGCGAATTGATGACGTAGAATTCGTGATTGCCCGGCGCGGCATTCTGGCCCGAGAAGCTGACCGTGGTGGTTCCCGACACCGCGGCGAACACATGATCGGTCAAATCGATGCGGTCGTCCGGATCGGTCGCGACCGGATGGAGCAACGGCACATATTGCACCGTATACAGGTCCGCCGTGGTGGCGCTGGTGCTCATCAGCGCGAATGAATAGGCGAGCGGTCCAGTTGCTGCGGGCATGGCGGCCGCGTCGGACGTGCCGATCACGCCGATGACGACATTTGCATGGGTTGCGTCCTGGAACAGCCAGACATAATTGCCGTCGACCGTTTGAATACCGCTGTTCACGCCCACGGTGGTGGAAAACGGAGTTCCAGAGACACTCTGGGCGAGAACGACTGTGGTGATGGTTTCTCCCGCGCTCGCCGTAGCCTGCACAAAATCGGCCTGAAAGGCGACTTGCGGCGAACTCAGCCCGCCCGCGCTGTCAAGAGACAGGAGATATTGCACCGTAGCGTTGTTGTGCGGCGAAAGGGACGAGTTGACGTCATCATCCTGAAGGCCGGTGGTCTCGTCGACGATGATGTCTTGGGCCAGGATATCGAGCGCCATGGTCATTCTCCTTGGATATCGGCCAACTCATTGGTTATTGGATGCTGACCGCGCCGTGCCGAATGTGCGGCGTCGCCAAAAAATGACATTGGGGTCTTTCCGGAACAAATCCCTACCTTGTCAGCCTGCGCATCAAGCGAGCCATATTGGCTCGTCACGTTGGGGGGGCTGGAGCAAAGCCCGAACGACGCGTTGCCATGGCCGGTCCAGCGATCAGAATCGCCGGGCGGCCACCGCCATTGAAATGACTATGCTTGAAGAATAGGGTTTCTCATCGCCATTCTCCTGTTCACCGGAGGAAATGCAGCGATCCGTTATCGTTATTCCCAATCCATTTCAGACAGATGTCACTTGCATTTTAAAGTGCAGCAACAACAATTCCCCATTCCAAGATCTTGGAACGCGGAGTTGAGTCGGATAGGGTTGTTCGGCCAAGATAATGCAGCCGATCGGGGACGGAGTCTATCGCGCGGATGGGTTATGACGTCCGCTGTACAATACAGAACCGTCTGGCATATTTCACTTGATGGATAGGCGACTCATTTACGCAGGCGCATAATGCCTGTCCCTCCTCTTGGAGGAACCAGACAGCCCCGCCTCGGCCCCCTTCCGAGACGGGGCTAATCGGATGCTGGTATCGTCGAGAGAATGGCCGGTGGCCGGATCAATTCCGCGCACCGCCCCGACCTTCTCCGAACCGAAAAGGATGTTTTTGAAACCCCTGCGCCTCGTGAACGTCGTGACGCCGCGCGCGACGATCGATATTCCGGACCACGATCCCGCTCATGCGCTTCTCCCTCGAAAAGATCGGTCAGTCAGGCGCACCGCGCGCTGGTAGCACCCGAACTCCGGTTCAGAGCCCGCTCGCGTCGATCTCATACCCCATCGCTTCTTCGCACATGCGGCGCACATGGTCCGGCTGACCGGCATGCAGAATGAATTTGCGGGACACGGCGTCCGCGCCGAGGGAGACGCGGTTCGCCACGGCCAGGGCGACCTTGTGGTTGATCTCCGGATCGCGGATGATGCCCTTGGGCGCGGCCCCTTCGACGACAGCTTCCAGTTCCTTGAAGAAGCGGTTGCGCATCATAACGATACCCTTGTCGCTCTGCCCCAGATTTTCCTTCTGCCGGTCGGTGATCCGCCCCTGCCCCACCCAGCCGATGATATCCTGATTGATGACATGGGTTGTGATCCAGCGCCCGGTTTCCGGATCCTTGATCGGGCTTTGCCAGCTGGGAATGACCTCCTGTCGATAGGGACGGCGCTCTTCGGGAACGGCAGTGTAGATCCAGCTGATGCTGAGCGTGTTCTCGTCATCGACCGGCACGCGCCATTCGAAATAACTGCCCAGGAAAAAGCCGTTGGGCCACAGCAGCACGCGCCCCCACCGTCCATAGCGGATCGGTCTCATCTGTATCGCTGCGGATCCGCTTATAGATGAAGCCATAGTCGAACTCCTCGAAGCCAAGGGCACATGGGCCGGGCCGAAATCGCTGTCAGGGCTGCGCATGCGCGCCGTCCAGTTCGAATGCATCCATTCGAACTGGACGGGATCGGCCGTCGGTGCGCGAAAAGGGTTCCCAGTCGGGCAAGAGCGGCCATGATGTGCGCAGGGACAGGCTGTCGCCAAACTCCAGGATGCTCATCGTTCCGGGCGCATAGCGCGGCCATTCGATCGACCCTGGCGCACCTGTCTTGGCAAAGGTCACCCAGGCGGCATGCATCGCCGCTGCAATACGGGTATCCGTGGCGTCATGGCAATGATCCGATTCGCCGCGTGGCGGCAGTTCCGGCCGGTCGAAGACATAGCTGACATCCTCGCTATGTTTCGGCGCCCCTTTCCCCGGCCGACGGCGGGTGAAGGCATAGCGCCAGACAGGCACGCCCGCTCCCGCGAAAACCCTGGACAGCGCGGCAACGCCATAGGTGAACCGGGTGTCGCCGAAGAGATCCCCCAGCGCGCCGGCTACATCGTCATCGGACGCGACCGGATAGGCCTGGCCCCCTTGTGCGGCGTCTTCGCCGAATGTCCTGTCGAGCAGGGCAGCGAAATCCTCACGCGCCCTGACCGGCCAGGTGGCGACAGCGTTCGACCCCTCATCCTCCATGCAGCCGCCAATCGCCGGCACATGGGCGAAACGACCACCCAGGAAGCTGTCGCGATCGTCCGCCGGCACGACATGGCTGTCACGGATCAGGCGCAGGATGCGGGGCGCCGTGAGGCTGCGGACAGCGGGCTCGATCAGCGTCTGCCGGTCCAGCAGATCCTCGGCCGACAGCGCGAGTAGCGCGGCGATGTCGGCGTCCAGCGCTGCGCCCGCTTTCTCGGCGTCCGCGAGCGAGGCGAGCCGCCGGAAGGCGCCGGGGCTTTGCAAGATCACCTGCTGGAACAGCCCCTGGGCCAGGGGCGAGGTCATCAACGGACTGATCGAGGCCGCGCTGGCCGATACGCCGAACAAGGTGACGCGGTCTGGGTCGCCGCCGAAGCGGACGATGTTCTCGCGCACCCAGCGCAGGCCGGCGATCTGGTCCAACAGGCCATAATTGCCAGAGCTTCCATCCTTCGATTCGGCGGTCAGTTGCGGATGGGCGAGGAAGCCGAACATGCCCGTGCGATAATTGATCGAGACATAGATGACACCGTCGCGCGCGAAGGTCATACCATCGGCGCGTTCTTCAGCCCCACTGCCGAACTGGAAGCTGCCGCCGAAGATCCAGACCATCACCGGCAGCCCTTCGTTCGGTCGGGCGGCCGGCGTCCAGACGTTGAGCGTGAGGCAATCCTCGCTCTGTTCGGATGCGCGCGATCCGATCGGAATGGCGGTGCGCTGCGGGCAATCGGCGCCGAAACGGGTCGCGTCACGCGGCGCGGTCCAGGCTTCGGGCGGCGCGGGCGGCCGCCAACGGCGCGGCCCAACCGGCGGCGCTGCGAAGGGGATGCCGCGAAAGACGCTGATCATATCGATCCGCTCGCCCCGGATCGGACCATGAGTGGTTTCAATGTCAAGCATGGCGCGACGCCCCTTCGGATCCGGCATAATCGGCGTCCCGGCAGAAAAGCGCCATCACGACGAGCGCCAGGAGCGGCCCCAGCGCCATCACGATAAAGGCGCTGGAAAAGGAATTGGTCCGCGCGAACACCGCGCCGATCACGATGGGGACGACCACGCCGCCCATCTGCTGCACCGCGTTGGTGACGCCAGTCGCCGTACCGGCGGTGTGGGGTCCACCGACTTCGGCAATCAGCGTGGACAGGATCGGCCCCCAACTGAAGCCGAAAAAGCCCAGCATCTCGGCCACCAACTGGAATGCAGCGAAGGCACGGAGACGATGAAGCTGAAGCCGAAGGTGAAGACGCCCAGCAGGACCAGCGCCGGCCCCATGCCCAGCCGCGAGCCCAGCCGGTCGACCACCGCTCCGCCGACAAGGTTGGAGACGACATAGCCGCCGAAGAAGGCGCTGGCGAAGGAACCGAGCGCCGCAAGCGGAATCCCGTTCGCGGCGCTAACGCTGGGCGCGACCGCGGACCAGGCCAGCCGGTCCAGAAAGGACAGGAGCAAGGCCACCCAGGCGATGGCCAGAACGATCCAGCGGCTCATGGCTCACTCTGATGCGCGGGGTCATCAGCGATCAGCTCCAGAGCGCGAAGCCAAGCCCGGTGCCGGTCTTCGCTTCGGTGCGAATGCCCGGCACATAGCCTGTCCAACTGACATCCAGCGCTTCCATCGCGCCCGCGACGCAGATCCAGTTGCGGATTTCCGAACTGCCCGAATTGAGCTTGGCCCGCGGTAGTGCGCGCAGCGCATCGGCATCCTTTGCCCGGATTGCACGGAAAATCTCCTCATCCAATTCCTCATCGACGAGGAAATGGCTGAGCCCGCCCGACGCCACGATGCCGACCCGCGCGTCGCCCGGCAACGTTGCCACCGCGCGCGCAATCACGTGGCCGATGGCGTAGCATCGCGCCGGCGTGGGTTGGTTGGGCGGGAAATAGGTGTCAGGAACACCGGCACGATCGGAACTGGCGTGTTGCGCAGCAATTGGGTGTGGATGAAGGCAACCGAATGGCTTTCACCCTTCCCTCGCGGCAACGCGCTAGCGGTCGATACATCGAAATCGCTGTCGATCAGCATGTCGATAAGGTGGCGGGCCAGGTCATGCGCGACCGGATAATCATAGGCGAAGGCCGAATATTGACGCTCCGATGCGCGGACGAGCCATTCGGCGCGGCCCGGGGCGGCCTTGTAGGGCAGGGCCGTGATGGTTTCGCCATAATAGACGAGCAGCGCGGCGTGATTGTCCTGCAAATACAGCTCGTTCTGGTCGTCGCCCACGATGATCAGCGCGTCTAGCTCCGCGCCCAGGATCGCGTCCGCCAAGTGCTCGACATGCCCCCGTGCCTCCACAAGGCGCCCGGCCAAGCCTTCCGGGGTTAATAACGGGGCAAGGCTGTTGAGCTGGCCCGGTTGGTCTGAACAGGGATCGGCATCGGATAAGTGGATCGTCTGCCGGTTTCATCGTCGAACTGCCGAGATGGGGGGTCAAGGAGGGAGGGCGTAGCCCGACCGGAGTGACGCCCCATCTCGGCGGCCAATTTCATGCTGCCATCGCCACCGGCAGATTGTCAAAACATGTCTGGTCCGGGGGGCGTCGGCTTCGATGTGTTCGGGCGACGGTAGATCGCCTCGATCGCCATCTTCTTCATCAGCGTGGCGACATGCTGGCGACCAATCTCGATGCCTTCCTGCCGCAGCAGATCGCGTAGCATCCGACTACCCGCGAACGGAAATTCCAGGTGCAACTCGTCGATGCGCCGCATTGCTGCTCGCCGCGCTGTTGTTTTTAAGTGCCAGCGGCGGGGCGGCACTGACGGCGATGGGATCGCGCCTGTGGGAACCGGTGAAACTCTCGGCCCGCTGGTCTGGGCATGATCGGAATCAACGCGCGCGCTCCTGACGCCCTTGGTAGGCGCTGGCCGTTCCGACGAACCCGGAAAGACGGGTGCTACAGAACGCAAGAAGCCCGCCTGAGAGGCGGGCTTGAAGCATGCGGAGGCCGCATGTTGTATGTGAATGGGTTGTGTATGTTTTCAAAGCGCGAGCTGCAATGCCTGGCGACGCCCTACTCTTCCGGGGCTTGAGCCACAGTACCATCGGCGCAGACTGGTTTCACGGCCGAGTTCGGGATGGGATCGGGTGGGTCACAGACGCTATGGTCACCAAGCAATGAAGCTTGCGCTTTGGGTTTCAATCGATGCCGTGCATTTTACGGTAGATATATCTGGCTTGAGGTTGATCACCACGTTCGATGAGCGACGCTGGGATTATCCAGCACTGTCATTGATGGTGGGACTCTCAGGCGCGATCAGAGCAATTAGGACCGGTTAGCTCCATATGTTACCACACTTCTACATCCGGCCTATCAAGGTCGTGGTCTACGACCGCTCGAAGAAATCTTATCTTGAGGGAGGCTTCCCGCTTAGATGCTTTCAGCGGTTATCCCGTCCATACATAGCTACCCTGCTGCGCCCTTGGCAGGACGACAGGTACACCAGAGGTATGTTCAACCCGGTCCTCTCGTACTAGGGTCAACTCCTCTCAAATTTCGACGCCCACGGCAGATAGGGACCAAACTGTCTCGCGACGTTCTGAACCCAGCTCACGTACCACTTTAATTGGCGAACAGCCAAACCCTTGGGACCTGCTCCAGCCCCAGGATGTGATGAGCCGACATCGAGGTGCCAAACGATTCCGTCGATATGAGCTCTTGGGAATCATCAGCCTGTTATCCCCGGCGTACCTTTTATCCGTTGAGCGATGGCCCTTCCACGAGGGACCACCGGATCACTATGACCGACTTTCGTCTCTGCTCGACTTGTCAGTCTCGCAGTCAGGCGGGCTTATGCCATTGCACTCTAACAGACGGTTTCCAACCGTCCTGAGCCCACCATCGCGCGCCTCCGTTACTCTTTAGGAGGCGACCGCCCCAGTCAAACTACCCGCCACAGAGGGTCCCTGCACCGGATAACGGTGCGAGGTTAGACATCAGAAAACAACAGGGTGGTATTTCACCTATGGCTCCACGACAACTGGCGTCATCGCTTCAAAGCCTCCCACCTATGCTACACAGTTCTTTCCTAATGCCACTCTGAAGCTGCAGTAAAGGTGCACGGGGTCTTTCCGTCTAACCGCGGGTACTCCGCATCTTCACGGAGAATTCAATTTCGCTGAGCATATCCTGGAGACAGTGGGGAAGTCGTTACGCCATTCGTGCAGGTCGGAACTTACCCGACAAGGAATTTCGCTACCTTAGGACCGTTATAGTTACGGCCGCCGTTTACCTGGGCTTCAATTCAGTGCTTGCACACCTCCTCTTAACCTTCAGGCACCGGGCAGGCGTCAGGCCCTATACGTCGTCTTGAAGCCGACTTAGCAGAGCCCTGTGTTTTTGCTAAACAGTCGCTACCCCCTGGCCTGTGCCCCCCACAAGTGCTTGCGCATATGTGGGGCCTCCTTCTTCCGAAGGTACGGAGGCAATTTGCCGAGTTCCTTCAGGATACTTCTCTCAAACGCCTTGGTATACTCTACCATTCCACCTGTGTCGGTTTAGGGTACGGTCTATACGGAGGGGCTATTTCCTGGGACAACTTCCCTGCCTGGACCAATCCAATAAGGCCAGACAAGTTACGCCATCCGTCACACACCTCCAGGCCCACGAATATTAACGTGGTTCCCATCGACTACCCCCTTCGGGCTCGTCTTAGGGGCCGGCTTACCCTGCTCAGATTAGCTTTAAGCAGGAACCCTTGGAATTTCGGCGACAGTGCATCTCACACTGTTAATCGCTACTCATGTCTGCATTCGCACTTCCGATACCTCCACCACCCATTACCAGATGGCTTCAACGGCCTACGGAACGCTCCGCTACCGCTCAGATCAAAGATCTGAACCCTAAGCTTCGGTGCACGTCTTGAGCCCCGTTACATCTTCGCCGCAGAACCTCTTATTTAGACCAGTGAGCTGTTACGCTTTCTTTAAAGGATGGCTGCTTCTAAGCCAACCTCCTGGTTGTTTTGGAAGTTCCACATGCTTTCCCACTTAGACGTGACTTGGGGACCTTAGCTGTAGGTTAGGGCTGTTTCCCTTTTGACGACGGACCTTAGCACCCGCCGTCTGTCTGCCGGACTAGACTCGTTGGTATTCGGAGTTTGGTTAGAGTTGGTAGATCTCGCGACCCCCGCATCCATCCAGTGCTCTACCCCCAACGGCAATCATCCGACGCTCTACCTCAATAGATTTCGCGGAGAACCAGCTATTTCCCGGCTTGATTGGCCTTTCACCCCTAAACACAACTCATCCGATAATTTTTCAACATTAAACGGTTCGGCCCTCCAGTGCGTGTTACCGCACCTTCAGCCTGGTCATGCCTAGATCGCCGGGTTTCGGGTCTAATGCATCATACTCAATCGCCCTATTCAGACTCGCTTTCGCTGCGCCTACACCTAACGGCTTAAGCTTGCATGATACACTAAGTCACAGACCCATTATGCAAGAGGTACGCGGTCAGGTCTCAAGAACCCTCCCACTGCTTGTAGGCATCCGGTTTCAGGTACTGTTTCACTCCCCTCATCGGGGTGCTTTTCACCTTTCCCTCACGGTACTGGTTCGCTATCGGTCATGTACGAGTATTTAGGCTTGGAGGGTGGTCCCCCCATGTTCAGACAGAGTTTCACGTGCTCCGCCCTACTCAAGTCCTGATGTTTCGCTTTCACATACG
>NZ_CP005085.1:300000-520614 GCF_001563265.1 Sphingobium sp. TKS
CCGCCCGATCCGCCACCGCCACCGACCGATTGCGCGAAAATGCCGTTCGCGGAGGTGCCCTTGGTGACGATGATGCCGTTGCCGGCCACCTGGACATTGCCTGCATCGCCGCCGGTGCCACCGCCGCCACCGCCGACGGTGGAGCTGGTGTCGCCATCGAGACTGAAGCTGCCGCCGACACTGAATCCGCCCGAGCCGCCGCCGCCGCCAACGGACTGCGCAAAGATGCCGTGCGAAAGTCGGCCATCGGTGCCGATATCGCCATCGACAGTCACCGATACATCGCCGGCCGAGCCGCCGCCCGCACCCGAACCGCCAACACTGGTCGAAGCGCTGCCGCCGTCCAGGCTGAAGCCTGCCCCGACGCTGAACCCGCCTGAGCCGCCGCCGCCGCCAACGGACTGCGCGAACACGCCGGCCGAATTGTCGCCTTGCGTAATGATCGTGCCCGTCTGGGAAAGGGTGACCGCGCCAGCATTGCCAGCCGAGCCACCGCCACCACCGCCAACCGAGGACGACGCGTCGCCTTCCAGCGACGCCCCGAGCCCGACCGCGAATCCGCCGCGGCCACCACCGCCCCCGATCGCCTGGGCGAGGATTCCGGCCGCGTTGGCGCCGCCGGTGAGGATATCACCGCTGCGCTCGACAGTCACATCGCCGGAATTGCCAGCACCACCACCGGTGCCGCCGACGCTGTCGCTCGCAGCCTCGTTCTTCATCGACAGGCCCAGGCCGACCGAGAAGCCCCCGGCGCCACCGCCACCGCCTACCGACTGTGCAAAGACGCCGTTGGCATCGTCGCCATCGGTCTGGATAACCCCCGACCCGCGGACGGTCACATCGCCCGCATCCGACCCGGTGCCCCCCCCACCGCCACCGACGGAGGACTCGGCCTTGCCCTCAAGCGAGATCGCCCCGCCGACGCTGAAACCCCCCGTGCCGCCGCCGCCGCCAATCGACTGGGCGAGGATGCCATTGGCCGCCTGGCCCATGGTCCGAATATCGCTGTCCGCATCGACCAGCACGTCGCCGGAAATGGAGCCTCCGCCGCCAGCACCGCCGACAGTCGCCGAAGTCGTTTCACCCTTGGTCGAGAAGCCTAGCCCGGCGGAGAAGCCGCCATTGCCGCCACCGCCTCCAATCGATTGCGCGAAGATACCGTTCGCGGCCGCGCCTTCGGTCCAGATCGTGCCGCTGGTGCCAACGCTAACGTCGCCGGCCGTGCCGCCGAGCGAGCCTTCTCCGCCGCCGACATTGGACTTCGCCTCGCCTTCAAGCGCAATGGTGGCTCCGACGGCAAATCCGCCGGAACCACCGCCCCCGCCCACCGACTGAGCAAAGACGCCGTTCGAGCCGGCGCCCTTGGTCGTAATCCCTTCGCGAGCGACGACATCGACACTGCCGGCATTGCCGCCGGACCCGCCGGCGCCGCCAACACTGTCGCTGGTCGAATCGCCTTCCGCGCTGAAGCTTGCGCCGACAGTGAAGCCGCCGACGCCCCCGCCGCCGCCGACCGACTGTGCCAGGATGCCGTTCGAATTCGCGCCTTCGGTATAGACAAGGCCGGTCGTATCGACGCTGACATTATCCGCATCGCCCGCTGCGCCGCCTTCACCGCCGCCGACGCTCGACTCCGCATCCTTCTTGACCGCGATGCCTGCCCCAACGGCGAAACCGCCGGAACCACCACCGCCGCCGACCGATTGGGCGAAGATGCCGTTGGACGTCGCGCCGAGCGTTGCGATCTGGCCGACATTGACGACGGACACGGTTGAGGCGTTACCCGCCGCTCCGCCGCCGCCGCCGACCTGGTTGGAGGTTGCATCATCCTCGGCCGAGAAAGCGCCGCCAACGGCGAAGCCGCCCGAGCCGCCACCGCCACCGACAGACTGTGCGAAGATGCCGTTTGAACCCGTCCCGCGCGTGACGACCGAATAGCCTTGGATCGCGGCGTCGGCGCCAGCTTCGGCCGTGACTGTAACGGCGTCGGCATCATTGCCCGTGCCGCCATTGCCGCCAATGCCTTGGGTGTCCGCGCTGCCTTCCGCGGAAAGTCCGGCCGACACCGAGAAGCCGCCGTTGCCGCCGCCGCCGCCTACCGATTGGGCGAAGATAGCGTTGGAGAGATTGCCGCTGGTCTCGACCGTGCCGGTGCTCGCCACATCGACGGTGCCCGCAACACCACCCGACCCGCCGGATCCTCCTTCGTTGCGGCCGATCGACTGGCCCTTTACGGTCGCAGTCGCGGTGAGGCTGAAGCCGCCGTTACCGCCGCCACCGCCAATCGACTGCGCCTGGATACCGGCGGCATTGTCGCCGAGCGTCGACACATTGCCGACCGAGCTGAGATCGACGTCGCCTGCGCGATTGCCGGTCCCGCCATTACCGCCGATGCCGACGCCAACGGCATTGCCCTGCGATAGCGACAAGGCGCCCGCAAAGCCGCCATTGCCACCGCCACCGCCAACGGATTGCGCGAACAGGCCGACCGACCCCGCGCCCGTTGTGTAGATGTCGCCGGCACTCGCCAGACGCACGTCGCCTGCGGTTGCGCCAATACCACCCTGTCCGCCTACCGCGATCGATGCGCCCAGGCCATTGGCGTTGAGGGCGATCGAACCAGACAGGGCAAAGCCGCCGTTGCCGCCGCCGCCGCCCAGTGACTGCGCGAGAATGCCATAGGCAAGTTCGCCGCCCGTGCTGATGTCGCCGGTGGAATCGACCGAGACATCATCGCCCTTGCCGCCATTGCCACCCGCGCCGCCAAGCGCGAGCGCGGGCGCGGCATATTGCGCGCCCGAGACAGCAACCGAGAACCCGCCGTTGCCGCCGCCCCCGCCAACCGACTGCGCAAGGATGCCATTAGACATCGCGCCCTCGGTGACGATCATGCCATCGTTCGAAAGCGTGACCGTTCCGGCGTCGCTGCCGCTGCCTGCGCCACCGCCGAATGAAAGCGAAGCTGCCCCATATTGCGCACCAGCCGCACTGGCGGCGAAGCCGCCATTGCCCCCGCCGCCACCGACGGACTGCGCGAAGAGCCCGTTCGACTGGGTGCCTGCCGTGCCGATATCGCCGGTCGACGTGAGGGTCACATCGCCCGCGGCGCCGCCCGTGCCGCCCGCCCCGCCGAAAGAAAGGCCGACAGCGCCATATTGGCCGCCTGCAGCGCTGGCCGACCAGCCACCATTACCACCGCCGCCGCCGATCGACTGGACTTGTGCGCCCGCGCTGAAATCGCCGAGCGTCAGGATGCTGCCGGTATTGGAAAGGCTCGCATTGCCCGCCACGGCGCCGTTACCGCCGCTGCCGCCGAAACTGATCGACGCCGCGCCATATTGCGCGCCCGACGCGCTTACAGCAAAGCCGCCATTGCCGCCGCCGCCGCCCACCGTTTGCGCGAACAGACCTTGCGCATTGGCACCATCGGTCATGACGTCGCCGATGGACGTCAGAGTCACATTACCCGCGGTGCCGCCGCTACCGCCTTCTCCGCCAAAGGCCAGCGAGACCGCACCGAATTGTGCGCCCGCAGCACTGATGGCAAAGCCCCCATTGCCGCCACCACCACCGATCGATTGCGCCCGCGCGCCCGCGGCGAAATCGCCCTCGGTGATTAACGTGCCTTCGGAACTGAGAGTGACGTTGGACGCCGTGCCGCCGGCGCCGCCAGTGCCGCCCATGGCAGCGCTCAGCGCGCCAAATTGACCCCCGGCGACCGATATGGCAAAGCCGCCATTGCCGCCGCCACCGCCCAGCGATTGCGCAAAGATGGCATCCGCGTTCGCTCCGTTGGTCGTGATATTACCGATGCTCTCGAGCCCAACTGCTCCAGCCGAGCCGCCATTGCCGCCTGAACCCCCGAAGCTCAGCGAAGCCCCGCCGCCCTGACCGCCGGCTACCGAGATCGTGCCGCCGCCATTACCGCCGCCGCCGCCCAGCGACTGCGCGAACAGGCCTTGCGAACTGGCACCGTGCGTGGAGATGTCACCCTGACTGTTGAGCGTGACGGCGGCGGCAGATCCGCCATTGCCGCCCCCGCCCCCGAATGCGAGCGAAGCGCCGCCAGCCCAGCCCCCGCTGGCCGAGAGCGCCATTCCGCCATTGCCGCCGCCCCCGCCTACCGATTGTGCGAGGATTGCAGCCGCCGCAACGCCATTGGTCGTGATGCTGCCAATGGAATCGACGCGGACAATGTCCCCCCTGCCCCCGTTGGCGCCCTGCCCACCCATTGAAAGACCGGCCGCTCCGATGCCGCCGCCAGAAACGCTCGCGGCAAAGCCGCCATTGCCGCCGCCCCCACCTACGGACTGCGCGAGGATGCCATTTGAGAGATCGCCATCAGTGACAATGTCGCCATCATTTTCGACCGTGACAGCTGCGCCGTGACCGCCATTGCCGCCCTGACCGCCAAAGGAGGCCGACACAGCGCCAGTACCTCCTGCTGATCCGGAAACGGCAAAACCGCCATTGCCGCCGCCCCCGCCTACCGACTGGGCAAAGATGCCGTTCGAGCTGAGACCATCGGTCTGGAGTCTCCCGGTCGAGGAGACGCTGACCGACCCGGCCGATCCTCCATTGCCGGCCGCACCGCCGAACGTAAGGCTGACCGCTCCTGCGGCTCCACCCGCCAGGCCGACGGCAAAGCCGCCGTTGCCGCCACCGCCGCCAACGCTTTCCGCGAAGATTGCGTCAGACTGGATTCCCTTCGTCGAAATATTGCCGACTGATATGACATCGACCGTTGAACCGTTGGAGCCAGCACCGCCCGCTCCGCCGAAGGTTCCGGTGATGGCGCCCACGCCAATCACCCCGCTCGCCGCAAAGCCGCCGTTCCCGCCGCCGCCGCCGATCGATTGCGCGAGGATGCCGCGCGACTGGTCATCATCCGTGCTGATGTCGGCCGCGCTGTTGACGGTCACCGCACCGCCCCGGCCGCCCACACCGCCAGCGCCGCCATAGCTCATGGCCATCGATCCGCCGAGCGACGCCCCGGCAGCGACGGTGAAGCCGCCATTGCCACCACCGCCGCCAACCGAGCTCGCAAAAATGCCATCGGAGAGGACGCCTTGGGTGGAAATCGTCCCCTGGAAGCCGACGAGCACCTTGTCGCCGTCGCCGCCGCTTCCGCCCGATCCGCCGAACGCCATAGCAGCAGAGCCCCCGATGCCGGCAGCCGCTGAAATAGCAAAGCCGCCATTGCCGCCGCCGCCGCCGATCGATTGCGCGAACAGCGCTGCAGAGCGATCGCCGAAGGTTTCGATATAGGCTGCGCCAGAATCGGATTGTGCAACGGTGCAATTGAGGTTGGTGTTGACGCAGACCGCGCCGCCTGCGCCGCCGCCGCCGCCCGAACCGCCAAATGCTGCGCTTACGAATGCGCCAGCGGACACAGCCGAGCCGCCATTGCCGCCGCCACCACCGATCGATTGCGCGAAGATCGCGGTCGCATCATCCCCCGAGGTGGACACCAGACCAGTCTGTCCGAGCGTTACCTGCCCACCATCACCACCGTCGCCGCCATCGCCGCCGATTGAGAGGACGCCGCCCGTCGCGCCGCCATTGCCGCCGCCGCCGCCAATGGACTGTGCTATGATACCCAGCGCCTTTGCGCCCTGGGTCGTGATGGTGCCGCTGTTGGCAACCCCGACATTTCCCCCGTCGCCGCCGCCGCCGCCGCCGCCGCCAATGGAAATCAGGCCGGCCGAGGATCCGCCATCACCGCCGCCGCCGCCGACTGACTGGGCGACAATGCCTGTCGAACCAAGGCCGCGGGTGAAAATCGCACCCGAATTGGTAACGGACACACTGCCGCCAGGGCTGGTTCCTGCTCCGCTGCCACCAATGCCGACCAGGCCCGCGGAATTGCCGCCTGCGCCGCCGCCGCCGCCGACCGACTGCGCGAATATGCCACGTGCATTGTCACCGCGCGTTCTGAGCGTGCCCGCGTTGTTGACGATCACGGTGCCGCCGCGCCCGCCGCTCGCGCCCGAACCGCCAAGCCCCACCAGGCCGACCGAGCCTGAGCCCGAACCGCCGCCCCCGCCTACGGATTGCGCGAAAATCGCGTCCGCCCAATGGCCATCGGTAGTAACCGACCCGGCCAGGCCCTGGGTGACGGAAACCGTCCCGCCATCGCCGCCCCCCGCGCCGGATCCTCCTAGCGAAACAAGACCGCCCGAACCGGAGGCCGAACCGCCGCCGCCGCCGACAGACTGGGCAAATACGCCCTTTCCATCCACACCTGCCGTTGTGATCGTCGCAGCGGTGACAACCGTCACATTGCCGCCGTCGCCCCCACCCTCGCCGCCGCCGCCAAGGCTTGCAAGGCCCGCAGTCACGCCTGCGCTTCCGCCGCCGCCGCCCACGGACTGGGCCATGATGCCATAGGAGCCCAGGCCGGCGGTCGCGATAGTCGCGCCCTGCGCTACCGAGACGCTTGCATTACCGCCGTCGCTGCCCTGGCTCCCGGTGCTGCCAAGCGCGATCGCGCCTGCGGTCACGCCACCATTGCCGCCGCCGCCGCCGATCGACTGGGCGAACAGGCCGTGGGCATAGTCGCCATTCGTGCTTGTCGATGAATTCGCTCCGGCGGTTATCGCGGCATTGCCGCCGGCGCCGCCGGCGCCGCCATTGCTGCCGCTGGCAAAGAGCCCGCCGCCGCTGCCGCCGTCCCCGCCGCTGCCGCCGACCGACTGGGCATAAACGCCATGAGCGCCGGCGCCCGCAGTCTGAACCGTCCCGTTCTGGTTGACCCGTGCATCGCCCCCGATGCCGCCATAGCTTCCGCCGCCCGCGGACGCTACAAGGCCATAGCTGCCACCGCCATCGCCCGCCGATCCGCCAAGGCTCTGTGCGTAGATGCCGATCGATCCTGCGCCGCTGGTCGCTACCTCACCGCTGTTGGTGACCGTCGCGTCGCCCCCGATGCCGGGCGAGCCGCCGCCGCTGCCGCCGCTCGACAGGAACCCGCTGCCGCCATCGCCGCCCTTGCCGCTCGAACTGGTGACCAGGATGCCGTAGCTGCTTGACCCGGTGGTCGTGACCTTGTTTGAATTGGAGAAGGTGACATCGCCGCCGACGCCGGCATCCCCCCCTCGCCCTCCATTGGCGAACAGATACCCGTTGCCGCCCCGACCGCCATCGCCTCCGATGCTCTGCACGATCACACCCGCGGTGTTGAAGCTGTTCGAGATAATCTGGCCATAGGAGGCGTCGAGCGTATCGTTGAACGTGCCGCCATTCGCCCCGGCGCCGCCGTTCCCCGCCTTGATGAAAAGGGCGCCGGCGTGACCATTACCGCCGTTACCGCCGCGCGATACGTTGCGGTAGAGATGTTCACCCGTGCCGGCTGCGGGGAAGCTCACCTGACCGGCGGAGGTGGCGTTCGTCGCCGGCGCGACTGATGTCACCACCTCTGTTTCGCTGACATTGCTGTCTGCATCCGTGAGCGATACCGACGTCGGCTTACCCTCGCCGTTTAGGGTGACCGCACTTACCGTATAGGTGGTGGAACTATCGCCGGTGGTAACAGTGAAGGTCTGGCCCACCTGGGTCGCCAGCAGGATCACGTTGTTTTGGTCCGTGGTCACCATCATTGGCGGCTGGACCTCGGTCACCGTCTCGAACGTGCCAGTGATCGGATTGAGGATCTGGCCACCGACCGGAGGGACCACGATGGGCGGAGGCGGAGGCGTGGGCGTGGGCGTGGGCGTGGGCGTGGGATCGGCTGCATAGGCGGCAGAGACAATCGGTCCGCCAGGCGCGCTGATCATCGAAAGCGCAACGATCGACACGCTCGTCCGCCAGATCCTGACAGCTGCGATCGAACGTCCACGGCCGCCCAGCTGGCGGTCCTTCATACCCGAAATACGCAAATTTGCCCCCTGCGTGCACGCCTGTGCCGTTGCGCGCCGCCCGTGAGGCAGGCGCGCGCCCTCGAAGTTATCGTTGAAGAATTGCCCCCTGGCGGTGCGCGGCCCGCCATGACCGCGGCATTGGCGAGACACGTTCCAGCCAGACCTTGTCGCTGGCGCGATCATCAGCATGTCGGCTCGACATGAAGCGAGCCTTGTCGTCCGGAGGCATCTGAGACATCCAACCTTCCTTCAGCAACCCCGCTATCTCCCTGGGAGACCGGAGGTTTTGCGTCCCGCCGTCACCGGCGGTTTGCCATTTTTTCAGGAAGGGAACCGGCGGTTAGACCTCCACCCTTCGCTCAACCATGAATAATGGTTAATGAATGCTTCGCAGGCAAGTGTTTTTTAACTTACGAATGCATGTGTTATCTTTACCACCCTTAGACGATTCCATGCACGGTTCCTCTACGGCCGCTTCTCAGAATTCGGAGCGGCCATCATACGGGGACTACCTATGTGCAGCGCCGTCTGGTTGGAGCATTGCGGCGAGAGCGGCTTCTCGGCAGATGGGACCGTCTGCGGACGCGGAAGAACCGGTCACACAAAACGTAGAGCAGATGATCCGATGCAATCGGATCATCTGCTCTAACTTGAAACCGCCCTTCACCTTCAATATCGATACTGCCGACAGGAGCCGCGGCCCGGATTGAAGGTCAACCCGCCGCCTAAGCCGCCTTGACTATCTGGTCCTCGACCCCGCGCCGGCTGACGGCGAGAATATCCCAGTTCGCCTGCGAGGCGATCTGGGCGAAAACAGACGGCAGGGCCCCTGCCTCACGCAGCCGCAGGAAGTCGTCCGGAGCAAGGGCGTCCAGTCTGGCTCGGTCGATTGTCCGATATTCGAGTAGGAGGTTAGCCGCTGCCTCTCCAGGAGGCGTGTAACGAGCCTGCTTGGCCTCGAACAGTTCAAGCTCCAGGAGCAGTCGCACAAGCGTCCGGGTGCGGGCTTGGGCGGCCTCGTAATGCTCGCAAAACTCCAGCGCCTGGCGCGTCAGCACCGTCGGCTCGTCGCCGTCGAACAGTGCGACTGCGCCCTCATCGCCGACCTTGGCTACACGGTTCGAGCCATGATCCAGGCAGAGGATCAGCGCGTCGCTATCGTCGTCACGCGCAAAAACGAACGGATAGCGCCGGAGATAGGCAGGCACATAGGCATCCGGACGATAGTCGCCCTCGGCGACGAAGAGGTTCCGCTCGGCGTCCAGGCCGGTCACGACATAGGGCTGATGATCCTCACCGAAGAACACAATGGGATAATCGAGCGCGGCGCGCTCAAACTCATCGACGGCGATCTGCACCATCGGCGCCTTCCGGGCGAAGGAGAAGTCGCTTGGCCCTACATGCACCGCCACGTCGCGGTGTGTGACGCTATGGACAGCTCGGGGATCATGATAGAGTGGCAAGCTGCCCCGGACCTTCGCACCTGTGGTCGACGCGCTCCCCTTCTTCGCCTTTGGCCTGGTTTCCGACATAATTCCCCGTCTGGATTGTAGCTTTGGGCGACATGGTTATTTCACCCAGCGCCTTCTTGTAGCGTCAATGCCTGCATCCGCAAGCATTTGTCGTTCATTGCATGGATTGCAACAATATTCGCACCGTAGAACGCTTGCCGTCCTGCCATGAGCAAGAAAAGAATTGCGCCGGGAGCCTGAGGCTGCCCGATGGACCATCCGGCAGGAGCGACCGCGATCGCCCGCTGGCGATCTCCATTCAGGTAACGCGCTGGAAGCGTCGCGGCCTACAAAGTCGTCTATCGCTCTATCTCCGGCAATGGCGCAGCATGCGTTCACGCTGCGCGATCGATGCATTTCGTGACCTGCACCCAGAAACTGATCTGGTTCGGAGCAAAGTGAGGTTCAACCCGACCGACACGCAACTCGGTTCGGAAAATTCTTGCAAAAATGGCGATTTATTGACAACCACGCCTCAGACACATAGTTTATTGGCAACCGTATCACCACAGCGATTCGGCGGGGGTTCCATGATCGATACAATATCCAACCTCAGGGCCATGGTCGACAATGGTGAAGCCCTGAGTTCTCAGCTCAAGAAGGTCGCCTTTCGCCCTCGTGCGCGAAAGAAGCTTGAACTGACCTTTGGTCCCGGGCGGGCCGCAGACCTCATCGGTCGCACCCCCGAAGCTATTGCAAAGGCCGAGGCCAAGGGGCGCCTGCCCCAGCCCAAGATCGGCTCAAACGGACGGCGCTATTACACGCTGGAAGATCTGACGCTGATCCGGCAGGCGCTTGGGATCATTCCTGGGAAACAGTCCCATGAACCCGCCGTCGTCCTGGCCGTCCAGAATTTCAAGGGCGGCGTCGGCAAGAGCACCATTACCAAACATCTGGCGGATTATCTTTCCCTTCAGGGATTGCGGGTGCTGGTGGTCGACTGCGATCCCCAGGCCTCGACCAGCTCACTGTTCGACGTGGACCAGGAGGCGCTATGGGCAAGCGAGGAGACGCTGGCGCATTTCCTTGCGCCGACCGCTCCGCTGAACGATTTTCGGCTGACTATCCAGGACACGGCCTGGCCTACGACCAAAATTGTTCCCTCAAGCCTGGGGCTGGGAGAGATCGAATGGCATATGGTGGCCGGAGCTGAGGGCCGACAGGAGATCATGCGGCGCTTTGGCCTCTTGCGGTCGGGCATAAGCCAGGTCCGCCGGGAATTCGACGTCATTCTTCTCGACCCCCCGCCAGCGATGGGCTTTTTGGGGATGAATGTGATGGCAGCTGCGACCGGCCTTGTCATACCGGTGCCGGCTCGTCAGCTCGACTTCCTCTCGACGATACACTTCATGACCAACATCGCCGACACGCTTGAGTCGCTCCAGGGCTACGATATGGGCGTCAACTATGATTTCATTCGAGTCGTAGCCTCGAACTATTCGCGCTCGGCGGACGGCGAGACCGGCATGCTCAGAATATTACAGCAGATGTGCGGCACGAACATGCTGACCAATCCCATTCTTGCTTCTGAAGAGATAAAGAACTCGGTGCAGGAATTTCGTTCGGTATACGAGTCGGACAAGCCGATTTCATCGCACAAGACTTTTACACGTTGTCGCGATAACCTGGATCTGGTCTTTGCCGAAATTCTGCACGTGATCCGCCAGCAATGGCCCTCGACCAGCTTGACGGGGTTCGATGACAGGCACCTGCTTGACGGGGAAGCCGCATGAGCAAGCGCTCGATCTTCGACGAGGTCATCGCTAACGCCACGGCCGATCAGGCTGATGGCGGGGGCGACCAGGAAGGCGCTGTTGCATCACGCGCGCGCAAACCGATGAACTTTGCGGCGCGTCGGCTGGACACTTTTGAAGAAGCAGCGAAACTCCTCAAGAAGCCGGCCATTTCGCTCAAGCCGGACGAGGTTTCCATCTGGCCAGGCAACGCCCGGGATTACGCGGCTCTCACCGAAGAGCGGGTCAGAACCCTGATTGACTCGCTCGTTGCCGAAAACGGGAACCGGATACCGGTGATCGTGCGTCCGACACCCAATGGCGAGAAGCGCTACGAGCTGGTGACCGGCACCCGGCGCCACTGGGCGGTGGCCTGGCTGAACGCCAATGACCATCCCGAGATCAGCCTTTACGCCTCGATCGAGGATTTGACCGATGAGGCCGCTTTCCGGGTCGCCGACATCGAAAACCGCGAGCGCGAGGACATTTCTGACTATGAGCGCGCGATCAATTACAAGGAAGCGTTGCATGCCCATTATGGCGGCGTACAGCGACGGATGTCGGAACGGCTAAAGCTCAGTCCTGGAACATTGTCGCGCTATATCGCGCTGTCCGAAATGCCCAGAACCATCGTGGCGGCATTCGGGTCACCCCGCGACCTGACGCTCCATTTTGCCAAGCCCCTCCTGCCCCTGATGGACGACCGCGAGAAGCTTGCTCGCATGGAACAAGCCGCAAGCGCGCTTTCGGAGGAGCAGAGCCTCAAGCAAAGCTTCGATGAAGCGGTCATTCCTGCTGGCGAAGTGGTTGCGCGCCTATTGTCGGCAGCGAACGACACGCAGGCTCGGGCGAGGCGGCAGAAGCAGGCTTTGTGCACATCCTTCGGGCGGGAGTTCGGTCAGGTCGAGCGGGACCGGGCTACCGAGCTGATCGTCAAGATCGTGCCCACCGACAGTTCGATTGACGAGTTGATCGAGGGTCTCCGGGCAGCGATCGAGCGGTCGCGGATATGGACAAAGACACGGGCATGAATGTGCCAGCCGCCGAGTTCCGCCAAACCGTCAATTCGGCATTTTCTGGTTATGAAACAGCAACTTACTTGATATGTTGCCTTCGGCAACTTCCCTTCTCTGACCTGATCTTCGGACGATAGAAATGGCCGCATCTCCTCCGTCACTTGGCCGGCAGGTACAGCTCAGTTTCGAGATGTTCACCCCCTTGCCGGATTTTGGGGACATGTCGCTGCGCGACTATCAGGAGACGATGCAGCGGCCGTTTTTTTCGCTGGCCAAGAAACGCGTCAAGCCAATCCATTATCTGAGCCCCAACGGCCAGGTCAGCGTCCATGTCTCGGCCAACCCTCATTACGGGATGGCCACGATATGGGATGCTGATATCATGATCTTCTTCGCCTCCTATCTCAACGAACAGAGGCAACGCTCCAACGATCTCTCTCCGACCATCAGGGTTCATCCCGCCGACATCATGAAGCTCATCCGCCGTGACACGTCCGGCAGGGCTTATGAGCGATTGCGTGATGCGCTCGATCGCCTGCAGGCGACGACCATCAAGACGAATATCTGTGCCAAGGGCAAATCGCGAGAGGTTACATTTTCGTGGATCGACAGTTGGACGCAATTGATCGATGAACGACGTAACAAGGTGCTTTGCATCGAAGTGACGCTCGCCAAGTGGTTCTTCGATGGCGTTCTCGACCAGAAATCGGTCCTTTCGGTCGATCCGGCCTATTTCGATTTGAAGGGCGGGATTGAACGCTGGCTTTATCGCGCAGCACGAAAACATGCCGGCGGAAACGGCCCGGATGGATTTACCATCGGATTCGACACGCTCCTCCAGAAGAGCGGCAGCGAGCAGAGTTCGGCCAAGTTCAAGGCCTCGCTGATGGCGATCGCTCGCGCAGACGCCCTCCCTGAACTCCACATCGAAGTCCGCGATGAGAAATCATCCAACCCGAAGCTCTGGATGGTCATGCGTAAGGACTGGCAGGGGAAGACGCCCTCCCCTGCCCCTGCCCCTGCCCCAGTCCCGTCAGGACAAGGCAGAACGCGGCGCGGGCCGGTGCCGTTCACGCCTCCAGCAAAGATCGAGGAAACCGATCTGGTATCGGCCGAAGAGATGGCCGCTCTCGTTGCGAATACGGCACGTGGTTTTCGCGTAGCAGAGGCACCCGCCAATCCATCGACGCGCGTTTCTGCCCGGCGCCAGAGCAATAAGGCGCGGGACGTCATCGATCCGGAAACCTATCAGGCAATACGCCGGGATTTCCCGGGATGGGACCTTGATGTCCTCATGGCGAGGTTCGACAATTATATCGCCACCAATCTTTCCGAACTGCCGGCTAACTATTCAAAGCGCTTCTATTTTTTCATGAAGAGCCACCATCAGCGCAATAAGCATAATCTTCCCCAAAGCTGAGGCATCTCTTCCTCAATCCGCGACGATGTCGCCTCGGGGCCTATGCTCACATTATTCATGAGGACATGCGCGTCACCGTGACGTGATGACGGGCCTGGCGTCTAAAGCTGCCCCCCCAAAGCCATGGTCGCGGTGGCTTCGGGGCTCGTCGCCAGCTCGACCACGCATCCAGCCTGCGCCCTCCCCGCTTCGGGCATTCTCGCTCCGCACTCACGTGCGACCCATTACGGCCGAGCCATGCCCGAAATGCTCTCAACCGCTGAATGTGGATAGTAGCAGGCGGCAGGTCTTCACCCCATACTCGCGCTCCGATAACGAAAATGGGGACTCAACGTGCTATCGCGGATTGGAGATGAGCCAGTCTCTTCCGGTCGCGCGCACTCGCAATCTCCTTGTTTTCCTGCGATTTGCCCCTTGAACAAAGGTCTTGCAAAGGCGATGCCCGATAGCACGATTGCCGCTTGAATTCAGAAGGCACGCTGGGATCATGCCCCGTCGCAACCGGCTTCTAAGGAGCAGCCGAAGCTCGCTCCAGCGCACGCATCATTGCGAGCTCAAGCCTCCCGGCGCGGCAAGGGTGATGCGGATCATTCGCGCGTCCGAGGCGAGCAAAAGCCGGCGTCATGAAGACTGCGCGCAGCCGATGTTGTCGCCATAGGACTTTCCCATGGGAAGGGTTCCGGGCTACGGGATTGCGGCAAATGCGAGCAGCGTGTCACAAGATGCCAAAAATCCAATAATAACGTTATATCACAATGGTTTATCTGGATGTTGCCGAAGGCAACATCAATGGTTGAGCGCCATGGGCCCTCCCCCGCCCCGATTTGGGAGACGCCCGGCCCGACAACGGCATCTCCCAAATATGCCCCCCTCACCTGCGTTATGACCGAGCATCCACCTGCGCGGCATCGTGACGCTTGGGACACGATTGCATCCTGCAGCGAGAATGCGACAATGAAATTATCGCCGCGTCCATCTTTATGACGCACGGTTCCTACGCTTTCCCTGGTCCCCCTTGGCTGTTCTGCCCGGCCGTGCAGAAGCTTGCATGCGCCGGCCGAACGGCCAGGCAGTAGCTCAGCAAGGCGACACCCTGCATGGATAGGCGACCGGATTCAACGAGCCGAGAGGCATTGCCAGATAAGGTGCGTATCTGCCAGCCAGGTCAAGTCGGCATCGCGCGTCGATGAACGCGTGGCGGGAGAAGATTGCGAGGTAAGCACCCTGAGGCAGGCTGGTTGGGCTGCGTAATGGCGCGTCAGCCAGGTCCGAACTAAGGAAGCCGCGAGATGAGAAGAAGGGGAGGGGAGGGGGAGGGGGGGGAACCGACCGCACAACGTGCCTTCACCGCCGGGATCTTGGGATTTGCGCGCGCCTTAAATCCAAAGACTGCTCGGCTGCGGGACTGCGCCGAACGGCGTGTCTATGATCCAATCAAATTGCATCGAACCCCGCTCTACTTGTCTCTTGTCATCCGCCTGTTCCCGGCCAGAAAATGATGCCATCTGCTTCGAAGAGGCTCACGTCCTCGCCTGGACCAAGTATCCTGCGCAACATTGGAGAAGCATGCGATCAGTCGGCCTCCTGTTTCATCATGCCCCTCCGGATCGCCTTCCCGCAGGTGAGCGCTCCGAAAACCATAGCGGTCCAAGTTGCATGAGAATTCCGTCCGCGATAGCACGACGAACGCGCTGGAGAGATGGCCGTGCCTCCCCTGCATGGTGCTGCGATAGCACGATCAAGCTGGTACGGTTGCGGGGAGGGGCCGCGTTATTGGGTCTCGGTGAGTCCATTCGCGCTGGTAAAGAGGCGATCGCCATGACGAGTAAGGTGCGGATATGCCCGCTTGATCGTGCTATCGGGCAGCCCAATGCGCATCAAAATCACGCCTGTCGTGCTATCACGGATAGATCCTCGTGCTATCGCAGTGCCATGTTACGTGCGATCAGGGATCATGGATCGTGCTATCGCGGCTGGGCCTTCGGTCCCGAATCGTGGAACGAGCACGAGTCGGGGAGAGCGGTCGCCCTTCTAACCTTCTAACCTATTCATAAATCCATAACCCGGGGCGCTGCTGGCGCCTGGATTTTTTGAATTTGGATTATGAGAAGATGATCATGCAGCGCAGGGACAATAAGGAACATAAAGGGAACACGTCAGACGCCTCTTCAGGAGCTCAAGGCTTACCCGTTTTTCTCAATGCCCGCGTCCTAGCTTGTTCAGGGAAGGAAATGCTGAGCTTGTATCTCCCGGGAGGATAGCCAATAGGGCGCCGGTGGGGAGCAACAGGAGCCAGCTCATGATCCAGGAGAAACGTGCATCCCGGCCGCCGTGCGTCCTGCACCGGCAAAAATGGGTCGTTCCTCCAATTCTCACACACGCCTCGCTTTGGTTGAGCCACGATAGTCTGAAGTCGATGGGGCAGGGGACGCCAGCGCTTTTCCGTTCGCATGTGTTGAACCGTGAGAATGCGGACCGCGGCCAAAAGCAACCTTCAGCGCGGCAATGGACCATGGGGCGGCTTGATGATGGAACCTGACAGCAAAGCCGGGCTGACCATCTCTTCAGTGCGTACTCGCAACTGCCCAACAGCATGGAGATCAAAAAGACGGAGCGATCAGCAGTTCAAGCGCGCCAGCGACCAAGATCTCCCGCTTGAGGCAAATCGGGCTGATCACGCCGTCCAGGTGCCGTTCGATCGTGACCATTATGATGGCAGCTATGCTGAACATCTAGTTGCCAATGACCCCCTGACCGGCGAGCGCATGGCATCGCTAAGGTTGTTGAGGACCGACAGGCCTCACCCGCTCGGTGCCGTCTTTCCCGACCTTTGCGCACCCAAGGTACCAGCAGGGCCGGCTATCCGCGAGATCACCCAGTTATTTCTTGGCGCCCATCTTGCGACCCGAGAACGCCATCTTGTGAGCCGGCAACTGGCAACAGCCTTGGTCGAATATGGCTTGCTCAGCGGTATCACAGCCTACACCATCGTCATGGAACTGGCATGGACAGGCTATGCCCGGAGCATGGGTTGGACGCTTGAACCTCTGGGGCTTGGGAAAAAGGTCGGAGAGGCCCTGATCGGTGCATTCAAGATCAGCATTGCCCCAAGCACGATCAACAGTCTGCGTTCGGCAGGGGCATATATTGCAAGCGACCTGGCGATAGTCGCGCCTGGTGGATCCGCGCCGGGTCTTGACTTCATGGCCTTGCACGGCGGCGCACGGAGATAATCGAAAGGAAATCCGGCTTGCTCACACGCGTCAGGCAGAAACAGGGTAGGCCAGGAACGGGATCACGCAGCATCGCGCGCCGATCGGGACAGGGCAGGGGACGATCCGGTGGCATTTTCTCTGGCCGGCGACAGATCGCGGATTGTTCAACCACATCTACCTGCCGCATTGCCGATGGTCCCGAAGGATCACCCGCCTGAGAAGGTGACGATGATCACATTGCGCGCGCCATTTTTGGAAATGGCGATCGACGCCTTTTTGTCCCGCGCGGCAGCGGACAGCATGCCAGTGCCGCCGGACATGAAGTCGGCCGTTTTCCGCAAACCACCCGCCAGAAACTTTTCGCGATAGAATGCCATGATCGCCGCAGCATCGTCACTGGTCTCCAGGGAAACTTCATGCAGATCCGACCCGCTCTGAGCGGTGCTGACCGACTTGATGATCGAACCGGGATATTGCGGTGCGAACTCGGGCATGGAAGCGCCTGACACGGGCGTTTCAGGTTCCGGACGGGCCGGTACAGGCTCTTCGGGAACAAGCGCCGCGGTCTCGTTTCGTTGCCCTTCGCCAAGGCTGTGCGCTACGTCATTACCGCCCGATCCGCAGGACGCCAGCCCGGCGAGCAAAGGCAAAATCAACAGACGCATGGCAACTCTCCTGTCACTCAGCACAGGCTATCCCCGGGAGGATGCAATGCAAAGAGCGATCCCTATTTCTCGCCAGCCTGTTCTGAACGTAAGGGAAACATGGCGCGGGGGCATGGGTGTTTCGCTATCCTGAACAGTGTCTTCCTGGCGGCGGATGGCCTTGCCAAGCCCAGGCCGCGTGAGCTAAGCGACCGCATTCGCAAGGACCCGGTGAAATTCCGGGTGGCTATTCCGGCCGCCGATCCGCCGGACAACATCACACATGACCTGAATTGATCTGCGCTGCCTGAGCGCCATGTGCCTTGTTGTGGACTTTTCGAATGACTCCCAATTCCGTCTCTCCTCGCGGTCAATGGTGGCGCGACGGCGCCTCCATGCGGCGCGATTTGCTTGCGGGCATTGTCGTTGCGCTCGCACTCATTCCCGAAGCCATCGGCTTTTCGGTTATCGCCGGCGTCGATCCGCGGGTAGGTCTCTACGCATCGGTGGCGATTGCCATGGTGATCGCCTTCCTTGGGGGCCGCCCAGGCATGATTTCCGCGGCGACGGCGGCGGTTGCAGTGCTGGTGACGCCGCTCGTGCGCGAACATGGGGTGCAGTATCTTTTCGCGGCAACCATTTTCATGGGTCTCATTCAGGCCGTTGCCGGAATGCTGCGGATGGATCTCTTGATGCAGTTCGTGTCGCGCTCGGTGATCACCGGCTTCGTCAATGCGCTCGCTATCCTCATCTTTCTGGCGCAGTTGCCGCAGCTGACGGATGTCGGGTGGCAGACCTATGCGATGGTCGCGGCAGGCCTTGCCATCATCTATCTGCTCCCGCGCATCACCAGGGCAGTGCCATCACCGCTGGTGGCTATTCTGCTCCTGACGGCGACCAGCATCGGTCTGGGCCTGCCGGTGCATACGGTCGCAGACATGGGAAAGCTTCCCGAGGGATTGCCGAGCTTCGGCTTGCCGCACGTGCCGCTGACGCTTGAAACGCTCCGCATCATCCTGCCCTATTCGGTGACGATGGCCGCGGTAGGCCTGCTTGAATCGCTGCTGACGGCGCAGATCGTCGACGACATGACGGACACGGACAGCAACAAGCAGCGTGAATGCCTGGGGCAGGGGGGCGCCAATATCGCTTCGGCTCTCCTGGGCGGCATGGGTGGCTGCGCGATGATCGGCCAGTCAGTCATAAACGTGGCATCAGGCGGACGCGGGCGGTTGTCGACGTTCGTGGCAGGCGCCTTCCTGCTGTTCCTGCTTTCCGTGCTTGGACCCTGGGTGGGACAGGTGCCGATGCCCGCGCTCGTCGCGGTGATGATCATGGTGTCAATCGGCACGTTCAGCTGGAATTCGGTCCCCAACATCCTGCGGCATCCGCCAACCTCCTCGGTGGTCATGCTGGTGACGGTCTCGGTGGTGGTAGCGACACGCGACCTGTCGCTGGGCGTCCTGTCAGGCGTGCTTCTTTCGGGCATATTCTTCGCTGGCAAGGTCCAACGAATGTTCACGGTCGAACGAGGCCTGTCCCAGGACGCCACTCACGCGACATACCGGGTGAGTGGCCAGATATTCTTCGCCTCGGTCGATCGCTTCACGCGCGCCTTTCAGGGCCAGCAGATCGCGGATCATGTCACGATCGACGTGTCGGGCGCCCACTTCTGGGACATTTCGGCTGTTGCCGCCCTTGACCGGGTCGTGGCGCGGCTGCGGCGCGACGGGCGTGTGACAGAGATCATCGGTTACAACAAGGCAAGCGCGGATCTTCTCGATCGCTTCGCGCTTCATGACAAGATCGGGGTCCAGACCGGCGCGGTGCCGCATTGAACCTGCCGGACGACACGGGAAAAATGGAAGGAGCAGCTGGCCGGTCGGGCCTGACACGGCAACGGCGCAGGACAGATTGGCCTCCGGTTTTCGAGGGCCAGGTAGCGTCTCCCGGCGCTTCGATGTAGTGCGGGCAAGAGGAAGTATCGTGATGCGATACGAATCGATTGAGAGGAATGCGAGGACAGATGCCGCTGACAGGCCGTGACAGAGCGATCGGAGCGTCCTTGCGGACACGGTTAGACCGCATGGCGCTCTATCGCTGGTGGCGCCTGAGGCTCGTTGGCAGCGTCGAGCATGAAAAGGTCATTGCGACGATTGCGGAAGAAAGTGGCTGGTCGCCGCGCTATCTGTTCATGACGATCATGTCGGCCGGGATCGCGGTTCTTGGTCTTCTGCTGTCTTCTCCTGCGGTAGTCATCGGCGCCATGCTGATTTCACCCCTGATGAACCCGATCCTGGGTCTGGGGTTCAGTCTGGCTTTGTTCGATTTCCGCGAAATGCGCCGTGCCCTGATTGCACTTGGCGCAGGGTCGGTATGTGCGATAGCCTTCACCGCCACGATCGTGGCGCTCTCGCCCCTTCAGGCGCCGACATCCGAGATCATTGCGCGAACGCGCCCCAATCTCTTCGATCTGGGGGTCGCGCTCTTCGCGGCGCTGGCCGGCACCTTCGCCATCATCAGGGGCCGGGGCGGCACCATTGTAGGGGTGGCGATCGCGACCGCATTGATGCCGCCTCTGGCGGTGGTGGGATATGGCCTTGCAACCTGGAACCTGCCCGTGCTGGGAGGCGCGCTTGCGCTGTTCGTTACAAATTTCGTCACGATAGCCTTGTCGGCGACCGTCATGGCGCGGTTCTACGGCTTTGGCCATTTTCTTTCGAGCCAGCAAAGCTGGACCCAGACGATCGTTCTCATGATGGTCTTCGTGGCGATGGCGATTCCGCTTGCCTTCTCGCTCAAGCGCATCGCAACCGAGGCTGTGACGGTCACCCAGGTCCGCTCCTTCCTCTCGGACCGGTTCGGCAGCAGCGCGCGCGTCACGCAGCTGGATGTAGATTTCGATGCAAGGCCCATCACCATCCGCTCCGTCATCATCACACCGCGCGAGCGGATGCAAAGGACGCCAGTGCTTCAATCGGAGCTTGCGCGGCAACTGGATGAGCCCTTGCGGCTCCAACTGGACCAGGTGTTGCTGGAGCCGGGCGCGGGCGCCCTGGAGGCGCAGCGGGAGGAATTGCGGCAGGCCAGCTCCCCGGCGGCGGCGGAAACGGCTCGGATCGCGGCCCTTGCGCGGCTGATCTCGCTTGCTGCGGGCGTCCCCGACGATGCTATCACCATCGATCGCGACCATCGCCGCGCCATCGCCGCCGCGGCGCCGTTGCCTGGCGCCGCCCTATCGACCTACCGCGCTCTTGAACTGCGCGCGCGCGGCCAGGCTGTTGACTGGAACATCGCGATCGTTCCGCCCCGTGCGGAGTTGCCGCAGATCGTCTTTGCCGATGGTTCGGACGCTCTCGATGCCGCGGCGCGCGACGCGGCGCTGACCTCGGCCTGGGCTGCCCGTCGCTGGAACATCCCGGTGCTTGCCGTGCCGGGTCTGACCCAGGACAACCCCGAGACACCAACGCTTGCCGAGCGCAGGGCCATGGCTGTCGCGGCGATAGTGCGCGCGCAAGGCGTTGAAGCAGTGCCCGCCCCTGACGCGGGAGCGGCCTTCAGGCTGGCCCCGGCCGGAAATTCCGTGCTCGCAAGATGAGGAGGGTGCCTGGCCCGACCCATTGCCCGACCTTGCCCGGCGGGCCGGGGATGATGCCACAGGGTTTCAAATATAATTCAGAGAGCCGCATCGAAGCTATGATGGCGAGCACGTCTTCCCTGACGCGGCCGGGCGTGTCAGGGTCCCCTGGCCCCTGGCAGTGCGTCCTGTCGGTAGAATCCGCACTGGAGCCAAGCCTTTGATCATCACCTTCATCGCACTGGCCTGCGCTGCGGCTGTGACCGCATTTCTGGCCTTCGGGCGCTTTGCGCGTACTGACAGCTGGCGCGCCACGGTCACGCCTCTCGCCTCCATCATTGGCAGCGGCTTTCTCATCTGCGGTCCCATCCTGGCGCGCGAATTCGGCCGGGCAGCCATCATCGCCGAAGCAATCCTGCTCTTGATCGCCTATGCTGCAGGCGCCGTCATCCGGTTCAATATTGTCCATGTCGAAAATTATCTTGGCGCTGCGCGGTCCAATGATCCGGTCGCCTGGCTCGCGCGGGTGACCCAAGGCGTCCTTGCCATCGCCTATGCGGTTTCCGTGGCCTATTATCTAAAATTGCTCGCCGAGTTCCTGCTCAAGCCATTGGACATGGATCCCGCCTGGCACACGCCCGCCTCCAACGCGATCGTGACCACGATCATCGTCGCGATCGTGGCGCTTGCTTTCGGGAACGGGCTACGGCGGGTCGAACATCTTGCTCACGGGACGGTGGCTCTCAAGATCGGCATCATCGCCGGACTTTTGGTGGCGCTTGCCTGCTGGTGGCTGACAAATGCCGCGGCCGATCCGCTGCCTCCTGTACGCGTGAACTGGGGCAGCATATCGCTGCTCCTCGGCCTTGTTATCACCGTTCAGGGATTTGAGACCTCGCGCTATCTGGGCCATGCCTATGATCAGGCACTGCGGATCCGGACGATGCGGCACGCGCAATGGATCGCGTCGGCCATCTACCTTGCCTTTCTGGCGCTCCTCACGCCCTTCCTGGGGCGTGCGGCCCAGGCGGAGGGGGTCGCAGGCATCCTTGACATCATGACGATCGTTGCGCCCGCCATGGCGATTTTCGTGCTGGTAGGGGCCGTGTCCAGCCAGCTTAGCGCGGCTGTCGCCGATTCGATTGGTTCGGGCGGGCTCATGAGCGAAGTAACGCAGCGGCGGCTGAGCATTCAGGCGGCTTTCGCCCTGGCCGGGACGCTGGCCGTTGCGATCGTCTGGTTTACCAATCCTTTCGAGGTGGTCGCCATATCCTCGCGCGCCTTCGCCCTGTTCTACGCGCTGCAGTGCAGCCTGGCCTTCGTCGTCGCGAGGCGCACCGCGGCAGCGGGCTGGCCAAGGCAGATGGGCTTTTGTCTCATCGGCATGATCTGCCTCATTGCAGCGCTCGTCGGCGCGCCAGCGGAAGGATAGTTGGGAACCGTTCACCGCCGGCATCGTGACAGGAAGGGGAGGGGGCCAGAACGGCGCAAGGCAGGGAACAGTCTGCCGCGTGCCTTTTCCAAGGAGCGGAAAGGGTTGCAGCCTGATTGCTCAAACAGGTAGGATCCGCCTCACGCCGTCTTGCGATTGCTCGGAATGGAGCTACTCGCAAAAACATTCAGGAGAATGCCGGATGCCAGTCACTTGGCGGAGTCTTATCGCAGCCATTTGCGCGGCGACAGCGTTTGCCCAGCCCCTGCGGGCGAACGCACAACCCATCGCTGCCGGACGGGCGGTGACCTATGCAGATATTGCAGACCTCTCCTATGCCGCAGGGTTGGTGGCATTGGTGCGGATCGACACGGTGATTGCGATCGATCCATCACGTTCAACAGCGGTTCGCCCGGGATATGGCCGCTTCTACATCGAAGGCGAGGCCAAGTCCCTGCTCGTGAGCAGGAAGCCTCTGGGGCGCAATGTCCGGTATCTGGTTGACCTGCCGCTCAACGGCCGTGGTTGGTCCGATGATCTGGAAGGACAGGAGGTTTTTGTCTTCGCCCGCCGCGTCCCTGGGAAACCGGGTGAACTGCAGCTAGTCACGCCTACAGCACAGTTGCGCTGGAGCCCCGCGCGCGAAGCGCGCCTACGTGGCCTCTTGCGCGCGGCCGTTTCGCCCGATGCGCCTCCGACCATAACGGGCGTTCGTGCATTATTGCATGTGCCAGGCGCATTATTGGGGCAGGGAAGAACGCAGATATTCCTCGACACACAGGATGGCTCCTTTGCGTCCATCACCATATTGCATCGGCCCGGCGTTCAACCGAGCTGGCACGCTTCCTTCTCCGAGCTTATCGCCGACGCGGGAGGACCGCCTGAAGCAGAGAGCCTCGAATGGTATCGGCTGGCTTGCTCGCTTCCCGGCACGCCGCCTCCTGGCGCCGACATTTCGCCGACCAGGGCCGCGCGTTCGCAGGCAGAGGCCGATTACCGTCTCGTGCTTGACGCTCTGGGCCCATGCAAACGAAACCTGCATTTCCGACCGCAGATGACAGCTCAGTCATTTCTTGCCCCTGACCAGGCTTGAACGTGATGGCGCTGTCAGCCTGGGCGGGCTCATCTTCATTCTGAATACGCAAGAGGCCGCGCAAGCCTCGACCAAGGCGGTGGGGGGCTTTTGAGGAAAAATGCAGCGAAGCTGGAAATCGGTGGTCAGGCCGTTTGCTATCCGACAACGGCGACGTCTGCGCGAAAGCGAGGCGGCCTTCATCCTGCTCGCCGTGCTTGCCGGGCTGGCGGCCGGACTGATGACGAATGTGCAGCAATGGCTGGCACATGGCCTCCAGCACCTATTCTACGGCGTGACCGTCAACCGGCTAAGCGCGCTGGGGGCGATCCACCATCCCTGGCGCTTGCTGGCGCTTCCGGTTGGCGGCGCGATGCTGGTGCTCTTTGCGCTCCTGCTGAAGGGACGCAAGAGGTCCCCGATTGACGTTGTCGAGGCCAATGCCCTCCATGGGGGACGCATTCCCATGACCGACAATCTTGTCATCGCGACGCAGACAGTCATTTCCAACGGGATGGGTGCTTCGGTCGGTCTGGAGGCAGCCTATGCCCAGATGGGTGGCGGCGTCGCGTCGCTGCTCGGCCAATGGTTGAAGCTGCGGCGCAACGATCTTCGCACGTTGGTAGGAGCCGGCGCGGGCGCAGCGATCGGCGCGGCCTTCGGCGCTCCGCTCACCGGCGCCTTTTATGCTTTCGAAATCGTGATCGGCCACTACACACCCTCGGCTATCGCGCCGGTGATCGCGGCTGCTCTCGCGGGCGTTTTCGTGACGCGAGCGATGGGTGTGGAGCCCTGGCTGATTGCAACCACGGCGGACCGGGCGATCACCACTACCGATTATCTGCTATTTGCCCTGCTCGGTCTGCTCTGTGCGGTGCTTGGCATCATGATCATGCGGCTGGTCACCTTCGCAGAGGTTCAGGTGCAGGGCTGGACGAGATTGGGACGATGGAAGCCGCTGATCGGCGGTCTGCTGTTGATACCCCTGGCGCTGGCCTCGCCGCAGACCCTCTCGGCGGGGCATGGAGCCTTGCATCTCAACCTCGTTCTGCAGCCGGCCGTTGCACTGCTGCTGCTTATCTTGGTGCTCAAGATCGCGGCATCGGTAATTTCCTTGAGCTTCGGCTTTCGAGGGGGCCTGTTTTTCGCGTCGCTTTTCCTCGGTGCGCTGGCGGGGCAGATTTTCGCTGGCCTTGTCAACGCATCTGGAACCGGGATCTCCCTCGATCCCGGGGATGCAGCGCTCGTCGGGATGGCAGGTCTGAGCGTATCGATCGTCGGCGGCCCGATGACGCTGGCTCTGCTGATGCTGGAGACGACGCGCGATTTTGGGCTTATGGCTGTTGTGTTGACCGCATCCTTGCTCTCAAGTGCGGTGACCAGGGAGATGTTCGGTTATTCCTTCTCGACATGGCGGCTGCACCTGCGAGGTTCGAGCATCCGCAGTCCGCGCGACATCGGCTGGGTACTGAACCTGACGGCCGGACGCATGATGCGGCGCGACTGGGTCCGGGTGGAGGAGGATTGCACGGTGGCCCAATTTCGCAACAAGGTGCCGCTGGGATCGGCGAGCAAGGCGATCATGACCGATGCGGCCGGACATTATCGCGGGGTCATCCCGACGGCGGCCGCCTATGCGCCGGATCTGGATGGCGATGCGCGCTTGGCGCCACTTGCGGTACTCCGCGATGCGACACTGAAGCCGGATGCCAATATCCAGACGATCCTGCCCCTGTTCGATCGGTGGGCCGCCGACGAGCTTGCGGTGGTCGGGGGGACTGGCCTGGTGATGGGGGTACTGACCGAGAAACACGCAAGACGGCGCTATTTCGAGGAAATTGAGTCTTCGCAACGGGCATTGTTCGGAGAGAGCTGATGCGTTGCACCACCCTTGGGGCGCCGCACCCGCCTCCGGATCGGCCGCATATGGGCTCGTCTGGCGGCCAGAGCATCATGGAGAAAGAGGAAAACAGCAAAACTGAGCGCGAGCGTTCCGCGCCGGGTGCAACGCAGGCGTGCATTCAGGACAGAAGCGCCTTGATGCGGGACGCCAGCACTTCCATCGTGAAAGGCTTGGTGATGATCTGCATGCCTGCTTCCAGATGGTCGTGATTGAGGACTGCATTTTCGGCATAGCCGGTTATGAACACAACCTTGAGGCCAGGCCGGGTTGTTCGCAACGCGTCCGCAAGCTGGCGTCCGTTCATCCCCGGCAGGCCGACGTCCGTCACCAGCAGGTCGATCATCCGCCCTTGTGCCAGCAGCTCCATCGCCGTTGGCCCGTCAGGCGCTTCAAGGACGTCATATCCCAGATCGGCCAGGGCTTCGATGATGAGCATCCGGATGGATGCTTCATCATCCACGACAAGAACGGTTTCGCTCCCCTGTGCGTATGGCGCGGCAGACAGGAGGGCTGGTGAAGCCTCGGCCATGACGGCCCGGCCGTTACGAGGCAAATAGACCGCAACAGTCGTGCCCATGCCCGGCGTCGAATGGATATGCACATGGCCGCCCGATTGCCTTGCAAATCCATAAACCATGGACAGGCCAAGACCTGTGCCGCTGCCTATGGGCTTCGTTGTGAAAAAAGGCTCGAACGCCCTGGACATGGTTTCGGCATCCATGCCCGTGCCAGTGTCGCTGACCGAGAGGCAGATATAATTTCCCGGCGTAATATCGTACGCGCGCCCCGCCTGGTCATCGATCAGCCGATCTTGTGTTTCGATCATGAGCCGCCCCCCATCTGGCATCGCATCGCGTGCGTTGATGCACAGGTTGAGCAGCGCATTCTCGAGCTGGCTTGGGTCTACCAGGATTGATTCCAGATCAGCTGCCAATCTCGTCTCGACAAGGATGGCTGGACCGACGGTACGGCGAACGAGATCCTCCAGGCCAGAGACCAGCGCGTTTGCGTCGGTAGGTCTAGGATCAAGCGTCTGCCGGCGGCTGAAGGCGAGAAGACGGTGCGTCAACGCTGCCGCGCGCTTCACCGCATCCTGGGCGGCGTCCATGTAGCGGCCGATTTCGGCGGCGCGTCCCTGAGCAAGGCGAAGCTGGATCAGTTCAAGACCGCCCCCGATACCGGTGAGCAGATTATTGAAATCGTGCGCGAGGCCACCTGTTAATTGCCCGACCGCCTCCATCTTCTGCGATTGCCGCAAGGCATCCTCGGCCCTCAGCAATTCAGCGGTTCGCTCGGCCACCTGGCGTTCAAGCGAGGCAGCCAACTCGGCAAGTTCATGCTCGGCGCGGCGCCGCTCCACCGCGTCACGGGTTCTCTCAGCCACTTCGCGAACAAAGGCGACATCGTCATCGGACCAATGCCGCGGGGTGTCGTTGTTGACGAAGATGAGGGCGACAAACCCGCCCTGCTCATGCAAGGGCATGTTGATGAACGCGCGAGCGCTGATCGCTTCCAGCACGGCGGATGTGTCGGCGGTTCTCGGGTCCAGGCGGGAGTCATCGACGCACACGGTCTCGCCCTGCTTGAGATCTTCGATGTAGCTGCCGTACGCGCGGAACTGCAATGTGCCTGCGATCGTGGTGACGCCCGGCGCATTCCAGTCCCGCTCGATCATGATCGTTTCGTTGATGCGATCGACCATGCCATAGCCGGCCCGGCTCACATCGAGCGTCTGGCCGAGAATTTCGGCCGCGGCGTGGGAAATGTCTGCGCTCTGGTCGAGATCGCGAAAAAGATCGTTCAGCCGGACCAGTGCCTGGCGTTTCAACTCCGCCCGCTTCGCATGGGTGATGTCCATCGACACCCCGGCAACCCGAACCGGCCTGCCAGCGACATCGAAGAAAGGCTGGCCGCGTGACGATATCCAGCGCGTGCTGCCGTCGGGCCAGATGATGCGATATTCCTCCTGATGCTCCCGGCCCTGCGTACCGGCCTCGATCATATTGTCGATTGCCCGCCGGCGGTCATCGTCATGAACCGCGGCTATCCTGTCTTCGAAGGTGAAAGGCTGGTCCAGTGCGCGGCCGAAGAGCGCCTTGCAGTCCTCCGAGGCCGTCAGCGTCCGGGATTGAAGCTCGAAACTCCAGGTGCCAAAGCCACCTGCCCGCAGTGCGAGCGCCAACTCCCGCTCCCGTTCCTCCTGGGTGCGCAACCGGTTGCTCACCTCGGCCACGAGCGCGGCATTGTCGCGTTCCAGGCCCGACAACCGCTCTCGTTCCAGGGTCACGTCTACCTGGCTGGCAAAGAAATAGGAGAGTTTCTTGTCGGCGTCGAACACGGGCGCCATAAGGAGGCGGTTCCAGAACGGCTCGCCATTCTTCCGGTAATTCCTGATGTCGACTTCGACTGGATGTGCGTGTTCTACCGCCTGATGGAGTTGCCGCCGCGTTTCCTGGTCGGTAGCCTCACCCTGTAAAAAGCGGCAGTTACGGCCAAGGATCTCATCACGTTCATAGCCCGTCAGGCGACAAAATGCATCATTGGCGAATACCACCGGATTGTCCGCGAGCCTCGGATTGGTGATGATCATCGGCATCCGGGTGGCATGCACCGCAGCCACGAACGGGTCCGTGAAGGGGTCGAGGCCGCTTAGCTCGTTTTCGATCCTCTGGTCATCCGCGATGCTTTTCCAGGAACGATGGCTGATTTGCTTCTGATCGGACAACAGGGCTTTCCTGGAGGATATGTGGGACGCGGGTTTCGACACTAGACCTCAAAAGGCCTCTCAGGATCAAGCCTCCGCCAGCGGCGATCATCGGCACGCATAACCATTGTCCCATGTGCAATCCGGTTTCCGCTGCAAAGCGGACGAGCTGCCGATCGGGTTCCCGCACAAATTCGACCAGGAAACGGAATGTGCCGTAGCCCAGCACAAAGGCGCCGGTGAGCAGACCTGGCCGCCGACGCGCCTCGGTATAACGGAACAGGCCCCAGAGCAGAAGGAAGAGGGCAGGGCCTTCGAGCGCCGTTTCGTAGATCTGGCTGGGATGGCGGGGAAGGGGGCCGGCACCGGGAAAGACGACTCCCCATGGCACATCCGTCGGCCTCCCCCAGAGCTCACCGTTCACAAAATTCGCCAGGCGGCCCAGGAACAGGCCGATCGGTGCACAAATGGCGACATAGTCGAGCAGGCTGAGTCATTGGAGCCGCCTTCGATGAGCGAACAGGAAAATGGCCAGGGCGACGCCGAATGCGCCCCCATGAAAGGACATGCCGCCCGTCCAGATCTGAAACACTTTGAGAGGTTGGGCCAGGTAGGTCAGCGGATCGTAAAAGATGACATAGGCGATCCGGCCGCCCAGAATGATGCCTGCCGTCACCCAGGCGATCAGGTCGTCGGCCTGATCGCGGGTCATTGGAGCTCCATCCTGGGCGAGCAGGCGGGTCAGATAGAACCAGCCCAGGAGAATGCCCGCGATATAGGCCAGACTGTACCAACGCAGCGCAAAGGGTCCAATGTGAAGCAAAACAGGATTGAGATGGAGCGACGAAAAACTGATCGCGCCATGGGCGTGGGCCGCCAGATTCATACAAGGATCCGATCAGGGCAAAACCTGCCAATCGCATTTTCCGCGCGCGCGCTCAATTTCTATTGCAACGATGTCTGCCAGGCTTGCCTGATTATCATGGCTGAAAGGGAGCTCAGAAATGGCAAGTCGCGCACCTGCCCCAGGGCCATGGCCCGCAGGGCGCTGTTCCTAAGTATGTTTCCTCATACCTGGCGGAGCCGGCGCGCCTTAATCTGATGCCTTTCCGTAAGGAGGCGTTCATGAAGAATATTCTTCTCCTGGTACATGATGACGAAGGCCAGGAAGCCCGGCTCCAGGCGGCTCTCGACCTGACCCGGGCGCTCGGCGGCCACCTCCAGTGCATCGATGTGACGCCCTTTCCGGTCATCGCCGGTGATCTTTATGCAGGCTTTGGCGAAACCGCCCTCATGCTTGATGAACGCGACAGTGAAGCTCGCAACAAGAAGCGGATCAGCGCTCACCTCGCCAAGGAGGATGTAAGCTGGGACTGGGTGGATACCACCGGGGAAATCGCAAGCTGTCTCCTGAAGGAGGCGGCGCTTGCCGACATCGTGGTCCTCAATCGCCAGCTCGACAACTATCCTCTGCCCGACATGCGGACAATTGCGGGCCAGGTCCTGATGCACGCCAGGGTACCGGTGCTGGCCGTTCCACAGCAGGTCAATGGCTTCGCCATGAAGAGGGCATTGCTGGCGTGGGACGGTCACCCCTCCTGCATCGCCACCATGCGAGCCTGTACCCCCTTGCTCTCGTTGGCGGAGGAAGTTGAAATACTGACGATCAAGGATGGTTCGATACAGGCAGAACCGAGCGATGCGGCCCGCTATCTCTCGCGTCACAAGGTGAATGCGAGCATCCGGGTCCTCAACGATCGCCTCCACCCCGCAGATGCCATCATCGAGGAGGAGGCAAGCCAGTGGAAGGCGGATTATGTCATCATGGGCGCCTATGGCCGCGGCAGGATCATGGAGACATTTGGCGGCGTTACGAGGCGCTTGTTGACGCATGGCAAATTGCCCCTGGTGCTGGGGCATTGAACGCATTGTCGCCGATGAACAAGGACCGCGGGCCAACTGACTGAGCGGCAGCTGGCCTCGCGATCGATAAGAGACAGGGGCAGGGGGTGTCGGGCCATCTTCAGTCAATGTCAGGTCTTGTGCGCGCAGCCTGCGAATGGACGCCGTGAGGCGTGCATATGTCGCGAAGAGCGCGGCCGATCGAGCGGAAATCATCGTCGATACAGACGATGTCTGCCAGCGAGAGCATTCCTACCATTTCTCCCTCTTTGGAAAGGACGGGCATCCTGCGGACCTTCTGCTCGCCCATTTCGTCCAGGGCGTGGTCGAGTTCCTCGACGGACTGACAGCACTGGACATCGCGCGTCATGATCTCGCTCACCGGCGTGTCGCTCCCGAGCGCGACAGCAGCGGCGCGAACGGCGATATCCCGGTCGGTCAGCATGCCGACTATGCGCTTGCCCTCGACCACCGGCAGCGCGCCGATTGTCCGCCGTCAGCACCAATGGCACAGATTTGAGGTTGTGATTTAAGGAGTGTTGGGGCTTCGTCGTAGTGACGAAGGAACGAAGATGAAGCCCCAACACTCCTTGAAAAAATCGTCTGCCAAGGCCCCTGCTGAGCGGGTGGTGAAGGACATCCGGCGGCAGACCCGGCGGCACTTCTCGGCCGAAGACAAGATCCGCATCGTGCTCGATGGGCTGCGCGGCGAAGACAGCATTGCCGAACTATGCCGCAAGGAAGGCATTGCACAGAGCCTGTATTACACCTGGTCGAAGGAGTTTATGGAAGCGGGCAAGCGGCGCCTGGCGGGTGACACGGCTCGTGCCGCGACCAGCGGCGAGGTGCAGGACCTGCGCCGCGAAGCCCGTGCCCTGAAGGAATGCGTGGCCGACCTGACGCTCGAAAACCGTCTGCTCAAAAAAAGCATGATCGCGGATGGGGGCGACGACGAATGAGGTATCCCGCATCCGAGAAGCTCGAGATCATCCGGATCGTCGAGCAGTCGCATCTGCCGGCGAAGCTCACTCTCGACAAGCTGGGGATCGCACGCCGGACGTTCTACCGCTGGTACGACCGGTTCCTTGCAGGCGGACCGGAGGCGTTGGAAGATCGGTCATCGGCACCGAGCCGCGTGTGGAACCGGATCCCGCCTGACATCCATGATCAGATCATCGAACTGGCGCTGGAGCAGTCCGAGCTGAGCCCACGGGAGCTGGCGGTGCGCTTTACCGACGAAAGGCGTTACTTCGTGTCGGAAGCCACGGTTTACCGCCTTCTGAAGGCCCATGACCTGATCACCAGCCCGGCCTATGTGGTGATCAAGGCCGCCGATCAGTTCCACACCAAGACCACGCGGGTGAACGAGATGTGGCAGACCGACTTCACCTACTTCAAGATTATCGGGTGGGGCTGGATGTACCTGTCGACCGTGCTCGACGACTTCTCACGCTACATCATCGCCTGGAAGCTGTGCACCAACATGCGCGCCGAGGACGTGACCGACACGCTGGACATGGCACTGGCCGCATCGGGCTGCGACAGCGCCACGGTGCTGCACAAGCCAAGGCTGCTGTCGGACAATGGCCCCAGCTACATCGCGGGCGAACTGGCGGAATACATCGAGGCCCGGAAGATGAGCCATGTTCGCGGTGCCCCGCTGCACCCGCAAACCCAGGGCAAGATCGAACGCTGGCACCAGACCCTCAAAAACCGCATCCTGCTGGAGAACTACTTCCTGCCCGGCGACCTCGAAACCCAGATCGAGGCATTCGTCGAGCACTACAACAACCAGCGTTACCACGAGAGCCTGAACAACGTGACGCCCGCCGACGCCTACTTCGGCAGGGCACCAGCCATCATCAAACAGCGTGAAAGGATCAAGCGACAGACCATCGAACATCGGCGCTTGCAACACCGCAAACTCGCCGCCTAACATCAACCCCCAGACGAAGCCCGCACTCCGCTAATCTACGCCGCGAGTTGTGCCAAATGTTCTGACGACGGACAAACAGCGCCAGGATGCGCCGCTCATCCTGCAGGGCAAGGCGACGTTGCGCGGCAATTTGCTGCAGCGCATGGCGCTGCTCCTCGTCATCCAGGAGGATGAGCGGCTGCCCCCGGACGACGCGCTCTGCTTCTTCGACGAGCACCTGACGGACAGGTGCGGTGATGCGAGCAGACACGGTGACGGGCTGCTCGGCCTCCACAAATCCGGTGGCGTAGGCCAGTTCAACCGCCTCACCGACGCGCGCGGCGGCCAGTTTCACCTCGCGTGCCCTCCCATCGAGCAGCCACCAGGCTGCCGCCGCCAGCAGCGCCAGCGGCAACAGCCAGAGCGCGATGCGTTTCATTCCCCGCTTATAGCATCACGTGGAAATCATTGCTTGCCCGTATCGGTCGGCCATCGCCGGTCATTTCGGTCCGATCGGGATTTGGCGCGGCTTGCTTGCCTCTGTGGCGAGACGCGGAACGACGACCTTCAGCAGCCCTTTCTCGAGTTGCGCGCTCGCCTTGTCGGCATCCGCTTCAAAGGGCAGGGCGACCCGCCGCAAAAAGCTTCCCCGGCTGCGTTCGACCAGGTGATAATGCTTCTTTTCGTCCTTCTCTTCGCGCTCTTCCTTATGCTCGGCCTTGATGGTGAGAATGCCGTCGTGAACGTCGAGCGACACATCCTTCTCATCGAAGCCCGGCAGTTCGGCGGTCAGTTCCAGGCCTTTGTCTGTCTCGGCGATATCGACCCTGGGCAGGAGAAAGCCCCTGCTGTCGCCATTGCCGCTGGTGAGCCAACCTTTACCGAAATCATCGGTCAGGCGATCCATTTCCTTGCGCAGGTCGGCGAACGGATCAAATCCGCTGCGAAACATGCCGGTGCGTCCAAAGGGAATCAGTGAACGAAAGTCAGTCATTGTCCTTCTCCTTCTTTTTGCGGTTGGCTGCTTGACCCATCACTGTCGGGGCTGTTGCGGCTTTTCGGGAACGGCGGGGCCATGCATCTCGCTGCAATGCTTCATGCCGTCGGGCATCTGGTGCGCTTGCCCCATTTGCGGCGATGGCGAGTGCATGGCGGAACCCATCCTGTGACTGCCGTCATCCTTCATCATGGGGCAATCATGCCTGGCGTCCGTTGTCGTAGCGGGAGCGGTTTTCGGTGCTTCTGCCGGATGGTGCCCGGCGTGTGGCGGTGCATTCTGGGCCGATGCGCCAGTGATGACCGTCAAGAGACCGGCACCGGCGATGAAAAAGCGGCGCATGAACAGTCCTCCGTAACAAGACTCTGGGTCGGAGTTTCGCGCTGCGCGCGAAGGGACGCCATAAGTAGAGTCACGCACCTGCAAGATCAGGGCACAAGCACTGCGGCGCCCTTCACCTTTCCTGTGCGCAAACTTTCCAGTGCGTCATTGGCATCTTCGAGCCGGAAGCTTTGCGTAACGGTTTTGATATCGATGTTGCGCACCAGTTCGAAAAAGGAAGTGCCGTCTTTTCGCGTCAGATTGGCGACCGAGAGGATTTGCCTTTCCTCCCACAGGTCGGCGTAGGGGAATGAGGGGATGTCGCTCATGTGGATACCGGCACAGACGACGCGCCCGCCTTTCCTTATCGCCCGCAACGCGCGAGGCACCAACTCGCCTGGAGGCGCGAAGATAAGCGCCGCATCCAGCGCCACGGGCGGATCGGCCGATGAGCCGCCCGCCCAGGCGCAGCCCAGCGAACGCGCGAACGCCTGTCCATCCTGGTCGCCATCCCTGGTAAAGGCATAGACGGTGCGTCCCTGATGCCGGGCGACCTGTGCGAGAATGTGCGCCGCGGCGCCAAATCCATACAGACCGATGACCGGCGCTGGGCCCGCCAGCCGCAGCGCTCTCCAGCCGATCAGGCCTGCACAAAGGAGCGGCGCGGCTTCCACGTCGGAAAATCGTTCGGGCAGGTCGAAGCAATAATGGGCGTCGGCGATCACATGGCTGGCGTAGCCGCCATCTCGCGTGGCGCCGGTGAAGAGGGGTGCGTCGCAGAGATTTTCCTTTCCCGCGCGGCAATAGGGGCATCGGCCGCATGTATGCCCCAGCCACGGGACACCCACCCGCTGGCCCACAGCGAAACCCGCCGCCCCGTCCCCGATCGCCGCGATGCGGCCGACGATCTCATGGCCCGGTATGACAGGGTAGTGCGCGGGGATTTCGCCATCGAGCACGTGCAGATCGGTGCGGCAGACGCCGCAGGCCGAAACCTCGATCAGCAATTCGCCGGCACTCGGCCTGGGCACAGCGCGCTCGATCCAAGCCAGGGGTTGCCGGGGGGTGCTGATCTGCATCGCAACCATTCCGCTCATGCGCGGGGTTCCTTCCGTCCGACAAGGGCTGTCAGTCTATTCGATGGCGCCGGCGGGCGATGTTCGTGAATCTACGCATAGGATGCGGCCCATGATGATCCGATAATTTGCGATCACTGAGCGACCCCAGCAGGAGCGCGCTGGCATGAAAGCTTTGATCTACGATGGGCCGGGCCAAAAGCATCTCGGGCAGCGGGAAGCGCCCAGGATCGTGGACGTTGGCGACGCGATCGTCCGCGTGACGCACACGACGATCTGCGGCACCGATCTTCATATCCTCAAAGGCGATGTGCCAAGCTGTTCGCCCGACCGCATCCTCGGGCATGAGGGTGTGGGCGTGGTGGAGACGGTGGGCGCCGCGGTGGCCAACTTCACCCCGGGCGACCATGTCCTGATTTCCTGCATTACAGCCTGCGGCCGCTGCGACTATTGCCGCCGGGGAATTTACTCCCACTGCACGAGCGGCGGCTGGATCTTGGGCAACGCCATTGATGGAACGCAGGCCGAATATGTCCGGATACCCCATGCCGATACCAGTCTCTATCCGATCCCTTCAGAGGCGGACGAAGAAGCATTGGTAATGTTGAGCGACATCCTGCCGACCGGGTTTGAGTGCGGCGTGCTCAACGGCCGGGTCGCGCCGGGCAGCAGCATCGCGATCGTGGGCGCGGGACCGATCGGCCTTGCCGCCTTGCTGACGGCCCAATTCTATTCGCCGGCCCAGATCATCATGATCGACATCGACGCGAACCGGCTCGAAGTGGCTGAACAGTTCGGGGCGACCCGCACGATCGACAGCCGGACGGACGATGCGGTGGCCCTGGTCAAAGCGCTGACCGGAGGGCAGGGCGTCGATACAGCGATCGAAGCGGTGGGCGTTCCAGCCACTTTCGAGCTGTGCCAGGATCTGGTTGCACCCGGCGGGGTCATCGCCAATATCGGCGTGCACGGGACAAAGGTGGATCTGCACCTTGAACGACTTTGGTCGCACAATATCACCATCACCACCCGGCTGGTGGACACAGCGACCACGCCCATGCTGCTCAAGACGGTTTCGAGCGGGAAGATCGATGCGCAAAAGCTCGTCACCCACCGGTTCACGCTCGATGCGGTCATCGAGGCTTATGATGTGTTCGGGCGGGCGGCCGAGACGCAGGCGCTCAAGGTTCTGATCACGCCCTGAACGGTTTTGCGCTCATCCCAAGGCCACGCGCTTGAGTCCCTCGGCCGACAGCAGATATGCGGCCACCAGCGCTGCCGTGACGGCCAGGATCGAAGGGGTCGGAGCAGAAAGGCCCAATGTGGTGGCGATCGGCAGGAAGGGGAGGGCGGCCGCAGCCGATAGGCAAAGGCCTGCGCTCGCCACCAGAAGGCGGTGGGGATGCTGCCGCCACATCGGGGCCGATGTGCGGATGACAAAGACCACCAGTATCTGCGTTGCCATCGACTCGATGAACCAGGCGGTGCGAAAGGTCGGGACATCGACGTGGAAGACAGCGATGAGCGCGGCGAAGGTTGCGATGTCGAACAGCGACGAGAGGGGCCCCATGATGAGGGTGAAGCGGACAAGCCCGCGCATGTCCCAGCCGCGGGGCGATGCAAGATCGCCGCTCTCGGCGCTGTCGAAGGGAATGCCGGTCTGCGACAGATCGTAGAGCATGTTGTTGAGCAGGATCTGCACGGGGGTCAGCGGCAGAAAAGGGAGGAACAGCGAGGCCAGCGCCATCGTCAGCATATTGCCGAAATTCGAGCTGGTCCCCATGCGGATATATTTGAGGATGTTGGCATAGGTGCGGCGTCCTTCCGCGACGCCATCTGCCAGCACCGCAATGTCGGGCGCGAGCAGGATCATGTCAGCGGCCTCGCGCGCGACATCGGTTGCGCTATCGACAGAGAGGCCGACATCGGCCGCGCGGATGGCCGGCGCGTCATTGATGCCGTCGCCAAGAAAGCCCACGACATGACCGCGCGCCTGAAGGGCGCGAACGATCCTCAGCTTTTGGTCAGGGGTGACGCGGGCGAACAGGTCTGTTTCCCCCACCCGAACCGCCAGCGCCGGCTCGTCGAGCGCGGCGATCTCCTCTCCTGTAAGAAGGCTCGAGGATGGCTGGCCCAGTGCGGTCATGAGATGCCGCACGGCCGCGGCAGAGTCCCCCGAAATGACCTTGGTGCCCACGCCTGCCGCCTTCAGCCGCCCGATGGCGAGCGCGGCCGAGCTTTTGGGTGGATCGAGGAAAAGGCAGAAACCGGCAAATATCAGATGGTCATCATCGTCCGTTTCGATGCGTTCGCGGCCGGTCGCCGCTTTCCAGGCGATGCCCAGCAGGCGGAGGCCCTGGCCAGCATGGTCGTCATGCAGCCGGTTCATCCGCGCCTTCAGTGCCTCGTCAAGCGGTACGATCCTTCCATCGGACGCTTCGGCCTGATCGCATAGGGCCAGGATTGTCTCCGGCGCGCCCTTGACGATTTCGAGCCTTTCGCCCTGCCATTGGGCCAGTACCGAGACCCGCCGCCGCTCGAAATCGAAGGGACGCTCGTCAAGCTTGCGCCAGCCGGTGAGCGGATGATGCCCTGTGTGCGCCAGCAATGCGTCGTCGAGCGGGCTGCGCAGGCCGCTTTCGAACCGGGCATTGACCGCGGCCAGTTCAAAGACGCGTTCGCTGTCGATACCCTCGATGCCCGGATGGCCGGTCATCATGATCCGGGCCTCGGTCAGCGTCCCGGTCTTGTCGGTACATAATATGTCCATCTCGCCCAGGTCGTGGATGGCCGAAAGCCGTTTCACCACCACCTTGGCCGCGGCCATGCGCTGCGCTCCACGCGCCAGACCGATTGTCATGATCATAGGCAGAAGTTCGGGCGTAAGACCAACCGCCAGCGCCATGGCGAACAGGAAGGACTCGACCGGCGGGCGGCCGAGCGCCAGATGCGCCAGGATCACGAAGAGGACGAGGAAGATCGTCATCCGCACGATCAGCAGCCCCAGCCTGTGGATGCCTCGCTCGAACGGAGTGGGTGGCTGTTCATCGGCCAGCGACTTTGCGATGCCGCCGAAATGGGTGCGATCGCCCGTTTGGACCACAAGCATGGTCGCGCTGCCGCCGATCATCGAACTACCGTGCAGCAGCAGGTTTCTTGCCTCAGCCAGGGAAGCATCGGGTTTGATGCTGGGTGACTTTTCAACCGGGAAGGGCTCTCCTGTCAGTGCAGCCTGATTGACCTGAGCCGAGTTGGCCGACAGCACGAGTCCATCGGCGGGTATCAGATCCCCCGCCGTGAGCATGACGACGTCCCCGGGCACCAGATTGCGCACGGGCAGAGTGGCAGCGGCCCCATCCCGCAGCGTTCGTGCGGTGAGGGCAATTACTTCCCGGAGCGCTGCGGCGGTAGCTTCGGCATGTCGTTCCTGCACCGTGTCGAGGATTGTCGACAGCAGGACCATGGCGAGGATCAGCAGGAAGCTCGGCATATCGCCCATGACGCCCGCGACGGCAGCGGCGGCAAGCAGCATCAGCACCAGCGGATTGCCAAGCCTTCGCGCCAGATCTGCGGCAACGCGACGCCGGGATCTCTCGAACAGGGTGTTAGGACCAACAACCGCCAACCTGCGGTCGGCTTCCACGCAAGAGAGCCCCCCTTCGTTCGCGGCGAGCGCGACAAGCGTTTGAGCAACGGGCGTTCGCCAATATTCGGCGGGGACGGAGTTCACTGCGCTGTCAGGACTGACGGCGGTGGAAGAAGGATCGCTGCCCGCTTTTTGAGGAACCGCTTGTCGGAACGGCAAGGGAATGGGGAAAGCCATCGCAGCTCCAAAAACCCATGGGATCGAGCAGGATGAAATGACCCATGCTGAACCCGGCTCTAATCCGTTAAGCTACGTAGCTGTCCGAGGTTCGCCTCGTTGAAGACACTCGTAAAGTCGGTGGGTCTTCCGAGCCACGCTGTTTGTTGTCAGGAGCGCGCGGGCGTGTCCTCGGGACCGGAGGAGGGTATGGCGTCTGCTCGATGGCGAAGCTGGTTTCTTGCGATCCTTGCCGCCGCGGGCCTGATCGCCGCCGTCGCTCACTGGGGAGAGGTGAGGGGGTTCGCGGCCCTGCTGCGTGAAGCCGAGCCGGGCTGGATCGGCCTCGCGCTTGTGCTTCAACTGACAACCTACGCGAGTGTGGCAGGCGGATGGGCGGCAGTGTTGCATCGCGCGCGCACGCCCCAGCCTTTGCGGCCCCTGATGCGAATAGCCCTCACCAAGCTTTTCGCCGATCAGGTTCTGCCCAGCGCAGGCATGGGCGGTAACGTCCTCCTTGTCGACCAGCTGAGATCGCTGGGCGTCCCGAAAGGAACGGCCGTGGCCGCGCTTTTGCTGTCCATGATCGGTTTCTATGCGGCCTATGCCCTCTTCGCTCTTGTGATGCTGATGCTGCTCTGGGTCCATGACCGCGCCACGCCGCTGATGGCTGGCACGGTCACGGTCTTCCTGCTCGTGGCGCTCGCCATTCCGTCTCTCGCGCTGTGGCTGCGCCGTCGCGCAAGCGGGCCGTTACCTCACTGGATCGAGCAGATAGGCTTGGTGCGCAGGCTATTGGAGACGGTGGCGCAGGCGCCAACGGTGCTTTTGCGGGACAGGCCGCTGATCCTTGCCGTCACGGGATGCAATGCCATGATCTTTCTGGCCGATGCCGGGACCCTCTACGCCTGCCTGCATAGCCTGGGTGAGCAGGCGGCGTTCGGAACGGCCTTCATTGCCCTCATCATGGCGTCGGTCATTGCGACGCTGGGCCCGATCCCGCTTGGTCTTGGCAGTTTTGAAGCGACATCGGTCGCGATGCTGCATCTCCTGGGCGTGGCGCTGGAGGCGGCCTTTGCCGCGACCATGCTGCTGCGTCTCTTCACGCTCTGGCTGCCGCTTGTACCTGGCATGGTGATGATGCGGGGCATCGCGAAAAAGGAGCCCGCAGACAGCAGGCGGCTGCAATAGCGGCGATGCGCTTATCAGCTGGCTGGCCTCATTCCAGCCATGTTTTTCCTGGCGATCCGGACGGTCGGATCGTCCGGATCGGCGATGGTGACAAAACCAAGTTCGCGCTCCATGCGCAGGGCCGCGTCATGGTCGGCACATTCTATGGACTCGACAGTCTCGATGCCTTCCGCCTTCGCGTAGCGCAGCACATGTTCAAGCAGCGTCCAGCTTATCCCCTTGCCCTTCATGTCGGCGCGTGTGGTGAGTGCGATCTCGGCCCGGCTGCGGTCCGGATCGGTCGCCAGCATGGCGAGCGCAATGATCCCTCCATCCTCTTCATCGAAGGCAAGGAAGCTGATCGTGCGCAGATAATCGACCCGCGTCATCATGGTGATCTGATCATGATGCACCTTGGGGACGCCGGACATGAAGCGGAAGCGCAGGTCTTCGGCCGACACCTGATCGAAGAAACTTGCCACAGCCGGCTCGTCATCCGGGCGTACCGGCCGGACATGGAAGCGAAAACCATGCTCCGTCACGAGGTCCGATGCCCAGCCCTCAGGCGCGGCGCGGATGGTGAGGCGCGAGGCCGTGGCTGGCTCGGGCGTGATCCGTGCACGCGCGTCAAGGGCGATGACCCCTGCGGCGCTCACCACAAGAGGATTGATGTCGAGTTCAAGGAGGTCGGGGAGATCGACCGCCATTGCTGATACGGCGTCAACCACATCGGCCAGGCCCTCCACATCGGCGGCTGGCACGTTGCGGTAGCCCGCCAGCATCCCCGAGATGCGTGTTTGGGCGATCAGGGCGCGCGCTTGGGCATGATCGACGGGGACCAGGTCGATGGCCCTGTCGTTCAGGATCTGCGTGGCGGTGCCGCCGGCGCCTGCCATGAGGATCGGCCCGAAAGCCGGATCGGTCGTGATGCCGACAATCATCTCGGTGCCGTCAACCTCGACCATGTCTTCTACCGCAAATCCCTGGATATGCGCCTGCGGGTGATCGCGACGGATGCGTCGTTCCATCTCCTGTGCCGCCGCGACCGCGGCGCGCGCATCGGGGAGGTTGAGCGCCACGCCGCCCACATCCGATTTGTGCGCAAGATCGCGCGAGACGATCTTGACGGCAAAGGGAGCGCTCAGCCAGCAGCAAGCTTCCTCCACCGCCTGCGCCGAGGCTGCAAAGCGTGTCGCCGCGACCGGGATGCCATAGGCCTCCAGCAGCTTCTTCACCTTGATTTCGGAAAGCAGAGTGCACCCTTCCGCCTGTGCACTGGCGATGATCGCCCGGGCAGCAATGCGATCGGCCTTGACCGCCCGCGTTTGCGCGGGTGCATCGGTCAGGTTCCAGCGCAGGCGACGCGCCTGCGCCAGATAGCCAAAAGCGCGCACCGCGTCGTCGGGGGTGGAAAAGACGGGAATGCCTGCCGCCGTGAAGATCGATCGGACGGCCTGCGCATTGGCATCGCCAAGCCAACAGGCCAGGACAGGCTTGCAAATGCGCTCCTGTACCGCCGCTGCGACTTCCTCGCATATGGCATGGGCTGTCTCGCCGGCCTGGCTGCGTGCGGTCGGGCAGTTCATCACCAGCACGGCGTCGCTTGCCTCGTCCCGCAAAAGGGACCGCAATGCGACGCCGTATCTGCCCGCGTCGGCGTCTCCCAATATATCGACAGGGTTGTTGTGCGACCAGCCGGCGGGCATGTCGTTTCCGATCAGGGCCAGTGTTTCCGGGGCCAGGCTGCTCAATTGGCCGCCGGTCCGCGCGAGTGCGTCGACGGCCAATATGCCTGCTCCACCGCCATTGGTGAGGATCGCCAGCCGGTTGTCCGGGATCGGTTCGCAGGTACAGAGGATCTCGGCGGCGTCGAACAGTTCGGTGAGGCTGTCGACCAGGAGGATCCCGGCCCGGGCGAATGCCGCCTGGTAGACATCATAGGAGCCGATCATCGCTCCTGTATGGGAGAGCGCGGCCTTCGCGGCGAGTTCACTTTTGCCCGCCTTGATCGCGATGACGGGCTTGGTGAGCGCCGCTGCCCGGGCGGCCGCCAGGAACTCGGCCGCCTGCGTCACGCCCTCGATATAGAGAAGAATGGCATGGGTGTGCGGATCGGCCGCCAGAAGATCCACAAGGTCGCCCAAGTCCGCGTCGGCCATGTCTCCCGCCGAGATCACGGCGGAAAAACCGACGCTGCGGGTCTGCGCCCAATCCAGCACGGCGGTGATGAGCGCGCCGCTCTGGGATATGAGGCCAAGATGTCCCGGCCGCGCCGGAGTTCGCGCGAAGGTCGCGTCGATCCTGGCGTGGGGCACCATGAGCCCGAGGCAATTGGGCCCGACGATCCGCAGGTCATGCCGTCGAGCTGCCTCGATCGTCTCTCGGCGCAGTCCATCGGCGTCTGTCAGGCCGGCCGAGAGGATGACAGCGCAACGCGTTCCCAAGGCTCCCAACTGGTCGATGATCGTCCCAACCGTTGGCGCGGGTGTCATGATGATTGCAAGCTCAGCGGCTTGGGGAAGGTCCGCGATTGCGTCGAACCAGATCGCCCCTGACCTGGCGACAGGATGCGGATTGACGACATAGACCTCGCCATCGAATCCGCCGGCAAGGAGATTGTCGAGGACGAGGGCGCCGACGGTTCCCTCGCGGTCCGATCCGCCGACCAGGACTATGCTTCTGGCATGCAGAAGGGGGGAGAGGTTGCGGATCGTCATGGATCTTCTCGCCTTGTCGCCAAAAAATGCGCCTGCCGACGCTAGCCGGCCTGATCCTATGGGATGCCCTGCCCCAGCCGATATTCGTAAATGCCGCAGGTCTTGTTCGAACCGGGCGGAGCGGAAAGCTACTTACGGGATGTTGCGAATAGGGTCGCGCCACGTATTTCCTACAATCGCCTCAAACAGCGAGGAGGCGAGCGTGCAGCACTCAAGCCAGGCGAAAAGCGAGCTTTCAAGCGAAGACCCTGCGCGGGAGATCATCCACGATCTTCGTAACCTGTTTACGGTTATCGCCTCCACTCAGCATCTGTTGGCCAAGAATATCGCCGGACCGGAACGCGCGAAGCTGTTGCGGGGCCTGGAGGAAGCGGCCGTGCGCGGCGGCGAATTGACCTTGAGGCTGCTGTCGAAAGAAACCCGGGGAGAGCGTCACCTGTTGGACGTGGGCGCACAAGTGGCTGAGGCCGCTCCCATGCTCCAGGCGATCGTCCGATCTCCAGCTTCGTTGGAGATCGACACGCAGGTAGCCATCCCGGCCGCGCTTGTGCGTGCCGATCCGGCTGAGTTGGAAGCGGTGATGCTGGAGCTTGTCGCCAATGCCACCGCTGCCGGTGCGCGCCGGATCATGCTCCGTTGCCGCAGGGTCGCAAGCTGGATCTGGCTGGTGATCGCCGATGACGGACCGGGTCTCCTGCCCAATGGCGCCACCCAATGGCAGCGCCCGGCAATGGCCTCGGGCCATGGCATTGGCCTCAACCGGGTTCGGCGCGCGATACAGGAGATGGATGGCAAAATACGCATTCGCGGCAGCGCCGGCGCAGGTGTCGGCACGGTTGTCGCCCTGCTTTTGCCGGTGGCGCCTCCCGCCGCCAGCAAATCACGCGCCCGAGAGTGGCGTGCATTCCCCCTGCACAAGGAGAGTTGTGATGAAGACCGACGGACAGTTGCAGCGTGACGTGATGGACGAGCTCGAATGGGACCCCAGCGTCGACCATGCGGATATCGGCGTAGCCGTCAAGGACGGGGTCGTAACCCTTTCCGGCTATGTGACCAATTATGTCGAGAAGATGGCCGCCGAAAAGGCCACGAGGCGGGTGAGCGGCGTCAAAGCGATCGCCGAGGAAATCCAGGTGCGCTTCAAGTCCGAGCCACACACGGCCGACCATGAAATCGCCAAGCGTATCCTCGATATCTTCTCGTGGAATGTCTCTATCCCGCACGAGAAGATCAATGTGAAGGTGGAGAAGGGCTGGGTCACGCTTTCGGGCACGGTGGACTATTATCATCAGAGCGCCGAGGCCAGGAAGTCGGCGGCGAGGATCTCGGGTGTCACAGGGGTCAGCAACCTCATTGAGGTGAAGAAGCTGCCGGTTACCTCCGATGTTCGCGAGCGGATCGTGGCCGCCTTCAAGCGCCAGGCGGACCTGGATGCCGCAGGCGTCACCATTTACACCGAGGGCAACACGGTTCGACTGGGCGGCCGGGTGAAGGCCTGGCACGAACGCGGCGTCGCCGAGCGCGCGGCCTGGGCGGCTCCGGGTGTGACCAAGGTGGAAGACAATATCATAGTCAGCTTCTGACCATAGCGGCCCCCGGTGAAAGCCGATCGGATGACGGCCGTCATTCATCGGGGGCCTCGTGCAGCGCGGCCATGACCGATTTTGTGGAGGGCGACATGCCCATTGTTGATCGCGTGCGGCAGTCCCTGGACGTCATATTCCTCGCGGCACTGTCATTTGGCCTGATGGCCGCAATCGTCGCCATGATCCTGGCGAAGCTGCCGGGATGAGCCAGCGGAGGAGGGCGCCACCTTCTTCATCCGCTTCAACTGCGGCCTCATTCGCACGCAAGCGCAGTTCGATGTGACCCGCGCAATCATGAGGAAATCGACATGAAGAATGTGCTGTTGCTCATCCATGATGACACAGGTCAGGAAGCGCGGCTCCAGGCCGCACTCGATTTGACGCGATCGATCTCGGGCCATTTGACGTGCCTCGACATCGTCCAGATTCCCGTACTGGCCGGAACAGAATATTATCCCGACGCGGAGTTGATGCTGCTTGCTGAGGCGCGCGGCCGGGAAGCGGTCAATGCGCAACATGTCAGAGCCCGCCTCGAGTCGGAGGATATCGCCTGGAGCTGGACCGATCAGACGGGGTATATCGCTCCGCTGCTCGAGGACGCGGCCACCCTGGCGGATGTCATCGTCCTCAACACGTCGCTTGCGGGCCATATGGTTCCCGAAATGCCGTCGATCGTTTCGGACGTGGTGCTAAAATCGGGTAAGCCCATCCTGGCGGTCCCCGAGAGAATGCGAGGCATCGATCTGAGTGGTCATGTGCTCATCGCCTGGGATGGATCGCCTCCCGCCGCCGAGGCTCTGCGTGCGGCTGCGCCAATGCTGGAACAGGCGACGGGCGTCACGATCGTCGAGATCGGTGCCATTACCGGCGACCCTGCCGAAGAGGCAGCATCCTATCTCTCCAGACATGCGATCCACGCGCGTATCGAGCGGCTGGATGAACTTGAGCCAGGGGTAGCCGGAACGCTGTTGGCGATCATGGTACAGCGTGGGCCGGCTTATTGCATCCTGGGCGCCTATGGACATTCTCGCCTGCGCGAAAGCCTGTTTGGCGGGATAACACGCAGGTTGCTCGCCGACGCTCCGGTTCCGCTATTCCTTGCGCATTGATCCTGGCCCGCCCTCAGTCGACCGGCAGGCCCAATGCGTCTCGTATCAAGGCAAGAGAATTCTCGATAGTGCCGCCCGCATCGATCTGGCGCCATCTCCCAAGGTTGCCGACAGCGTAGCCGGCCTGGGCGCGGGCGACCGTTACATCGGCGTCGGATGCGTCGGGAGCACGCGACGCGATGCGCGCGGATCGTTTTGCCTCGCTGGCATTCAGCCAGATCCCATCGAAGGCAACCGGTGCAGTCTGCGCGACGCCTTCGACGCGCGCTCGCTCCCCTTCATCAGCAAATACCGCATCGACAATCACCGCGCTGCCTTGCCTGATCGCGTCATCCGCCAATTCGTTGAGCCGCCGATAGACCTTCCCGGCGGCTTCTGGTGAATAATGATGGCGAGGCAACCGGGTCTCGGGCGCGATGCCCACCAGCTGCTTGCGCACCACGTCGCTGCGCAGGATGCGCGCGCCCGGCAGACGTCCCAGCAGATGGCCGATGCGGCGCGCGAGTGTCGACTTGCCCGAGCCTGAAAGGCCTCCCATGGCGAGAAGGCGCGGCGGCGCCGGGGCCAGTATCGCCTGCGCAAAGGCCAGATAGTCTCGCGCCTGGGCAGCGATCTGGAGATTTCTGCCGCATCGCATGCTTTGTGCCGCATGGACATGCGCCCGGATGGCAGCGCGGACCGAGAGGAAGAGAGGCAGGAGTTCGATCCCCGTCTCGTCCACGGCGGAATGGTCGAGATAATGGTTGAAGACGATGTTCGCGCCGTGGCGCAGACCTCTGTGCCACAGGTCCATGATCAGGAAGGAAAGGTCGTAGAGGACATCTACCTGGGCAAGCTCGTCACTGAATTCGAGACAATCGAAGAGGGTTGGTTCGCCATCGACCAGGGCGATGTTGCCCAGATGCAGGTCGCCATGCCCCTGCCGAACCCTGCCTTCCTGGCTGCGGGTTCGGATGAGGCCTGCCAGACTGTCGCACAGCGACAGTTGCCGCACGGTGAGGGCGTTCCTCTGCTGCGGCTCGAGCAGTTCTGGTAAGGCGGCCATGCTGGCCGCATTGTCCTCGATCACCTTTCTGAAGGAGGCCGCAGCATCCATGGGCATCGCGACCTGCGCGTCCTGGTGAAAGGCCTCGATGCGCGCCGCGAGCCGCATCAGCCTCGATGCGTCAAGTTTGCCCGCATCCGCTTGGTCGCTCAGAAGCGCGCCGTCGGGAAAGCGGCGCATCTCCAGCACCCAGTCGGCCACCGAGCCGCTGCCGTTGAGGGATAGCGCGCCTGCGCTGTCGCGGGTGACAGGATGGACCGCGATGTAGAGGGTCGGTGCTGTCCGCCGATTGAGGGTCAATTCCGCCTCGAGCGCCGCCCTGCGCCGCTCCGGCGTGGTGAAATCGAGATAAGCAAAGCGCACGGCCCGCTTGAGCTTCCAGGCGCGATCGGCGCCCAGAAATATGCTGGCCGCGTGGGTGTCGATCCTTCGCATGCCGGGCCCGCCGATGCCCATGAGAAAGGCGGTGACCTCCGACTGGGTGTCGAGGGAGCGCTTCTCCCCGGTAGAGGTTGCCTTCATTGCATCAGCCCTTGTCGATCATCATGGGTCAAGACGCCATCCTGGGACGCGTTTCCACCTCGACCCTGTGATGGGCGCTGAAACGGAAAAGCCTGCAGGCCGAACGCGCGAATGCGCGGAACAGCCGGCCGATCTGCGAACCAGGCCAGCCGAGGGGTTCGCCCTCCCGAGCAGAGGCGCGGAAAATGAGGCAAGCCGCCACTTTGGAAAGTTCGTTCATGCCGCAAGCTCCATCGTCAAGGCGCGCATGTGTCTCCTTCATGTGAATCGTGGATGGCTTTGGAAACCGCGGCCTGCATCCCCGGGGTCGCTTCGAGCGAGGCAGCAATGATGTTCGCGTGCCGCGGACCCAGATTATGGAAAGCCCGGTGGAGCACCATTGGGAACTATACCTAGCAGTGCCGGGCGCTCGGAAACCTGCGCAGTGATTCGCAGCGATGTCATCCGCCGGCCGCAGCTTGAGAAGAACAGGCGCAGAAGGGTGAAAAATATTCCTGTTGATTATCCGAAGATTAGATCGGCTAAAGTTGACCTGTATTTCTCACTCCGGCCGAAAAAGTTAAGACCATCAAGCCATCCAATCGCGGAGCTGAAGCGGGATCGTTTCAGCAAGGGTGAGATATGTTGAAACGGAAGACCGCTCCATGGCTTCGGTTTGGCGCGGCTGGTCTTGCTGTTGCGATCGCTTTGGCGGTGCGGATCTTGCTCGACCCCTGGCTTGGCGATCGATCAGCCTACATGATCTTTGTTATCGTCATCATGGCGGTCGCGCTGTGGGGAGGCGAAGGGCCGGCGATCCTCGCCACGCTGTCTGGCCTCGTGACCGGTTTCATCTTTGTGCGCCAGCCTGCGACCGAGCACAGGGATCTGTTCGAGCTCGCCATGTTCGGCGCCACGGCAGCGGGCATCATCCTCATGAGCAGTCTCATTCGCAGGTCGAACCGGCGCCTGGAAATGGCGCAAGCGGCGGCGGCACAGCGCGGCGCGGCGAGCGAGCAGACCGCCGAGGAGCTGAACCTGCTGATCGATGGAGCACAAGGCCTCGCCATCTACATGCTCGACCCCGACGGCCGCGTCACCATCTGGAACCGCGGCGCTGAACGCCTCAAGGGCTGGACCGAGAAGGAGGCGCTCGGCAAGCCCAGTTCGCTCTTCTATCCCAGCGACGCTGTTCTGGCGGGCAAGCCCGAGGCCGACATCGAGCGCGCCCGGAGGGACGGGAGACTTGAAGAGGAGGACTGGCGCCTTCGCAAGGATGGATCGGAATTTCTGGCGTCTGTCAGCTGGACGGCTCTTTACGGCGATGACGGGGAGCTGCGCGGCTTTGCCAAGGTCATCGCGGACATCACCGAAAAGCGCTCCGCCGAAGATCGGCTCAGGGCCCATGAAAGCCAGTTGAGCGCCATCCTCTCGACGGTGCCCGACGCGATGGTGGTGATTGATGAAAGCGGCAAGATCATTTCGTTCAGTGCGGCTGCCGAGGCTCTGTTCGGCTACGACGAGGCCAAGGTGCTGGGGAAGAATGTGCGCATGCTCATGCCTTCACCCGATCGCGAACGCCATGACAGCTATATCCAGCGCTATCTGGCAACGGGCGAGAAGCGGATCATCGGCAAGGGTCGGGTGGTCTTTGGCCAGCGCAAGGACGGCTCGCTCTTTCCGATGGAGCTTTTCATCGGTGAGGCGGTGCGAGGGAATGAGGGGATATTCACCGGCTTCATCCGCGATCTCACCGAACGGCGCATGGTCGAGCAGCAGATGGCGACGCTGCAGGCTGAACTCATCCATGTCACGCGGGTGAGCGCGATGGGCACGATGGCATCGACGCTTGCCCATGAACTCAATCAGCCGATCGCGGCCGTCACCAACTATGTCGAAGCCGTTCGCGATCAGCTGAGGCAGCCTGATGAACGCGAGTTTCCGATGATGCGCGAAGCGCTCGGCGAGGCGGCGAGCGAGGCACTGAGAGCGGGGCAGATCGTGCGTCGCCTGCGTGAATTCGTTTCACGAGGCGAGGTGGAAAAGACGATCGAAAGCGTTTCCGATCTCGTCAATGAAGCCGCGGCTCTGGGCCTGGCCGGCGCGCGCGAGAGGGGCATCGGCGTGCGCTTTGATCTGGACCCGGGCGCCAGCCCCGTGCTGGTCGATAAGGTTCAGATCCAGCAAGTGCTGATCAATCTCATACGCAACGCATGCGATGCCATGGGCAACAGCCCTCTCAAGCAGCTGACGATATCCAGCCGCGCCCCAAGCGATGGCCTTGTAGAGGTGACAGTGTCCGACACGGGCTGCGGCATCCCCCCGGGCGTTGCCAGGCAGCTCTTCTGCGCGTTCGTGAGCACCAAGCCCGAGGGCATGGGTCTTGGTCTTTCGATATGCCGTACGATCGTGGAGGCCAATGGTGGCAAGATCTGGATGGACACGCGCAAGGGCAAGGGCACCGATTTTCACTTCACCCTCGTTCGAGCGCAGGCGGAGGAGGCATATGACCGACAGGAAGCTTATTCACATCGTTGATGACGAGGATTCCGTCCGGCGATCGGTGGGCTATATGCTCAAGACGTCGGGCTATGCGGTCGAGGCTTGGGATTCGGGAGCCGCCTTTCTTAAGAATGCGGCATCAGCGCAGGGCGGCTGTGTCCTCCTGGATATTCGCATGCCCGAAGTCGATGGTCTTGAAGTGCAGCGGATCATGGCGGAACGCGGGGTCACACTGCCCATCGTCATCATGACCGGCCATGGCGATGTGTCGATCGCCGTGCAGGCGATGAAGGCGGGGGCGGTGGATTTCATCGAGAAGCCGTTTGAAAAGACCATTCTGCTCAATGCCATCGAGCGCGCTTTCGACCGGATCCGTTCCGCCCAGGATGTGGTGACGCGGGCAGCCAGCGCCGACATCATCATCGGCGCTCTCACGACCCGCGAGAGGGAGGTGCTGGAAGGGCTGGCGCAGGGCTTGCCCAACAAGACGATCGCCTATGATCTGGGTATATCCTCCCGGACGGTAGAGGTCCACCGGGCCAATCTCATGACGAAACTGCACGTCCATAGCCTCTCGGACGCACTGCGTATCGCCTTTGCCGCCGGGATGGGCGCGAGGGACCTGACTGGGACCAATACGTAATGACCTGACAGCCGCCCCGTGCCACTTCTTGGGCATGTTGCTGAGTCCTGCGGCGCAAGGCGCAAAGAGCATGGTCGTCCCGAAGATCCCCATCGTCATCCTGGACGACGATTCAGGATCGAGGCGTTCGATGCAGCTGCTCCTGCAGGGCCGGGGCTTTGATGTCCGATCCTTCGCCAGCCCTGAACTGCTGATAGCCGATGTGAAGGTCAGCGCTCCGGCTTGTCTGGTCACCGATTACCGGATGGCGGGACATGACGGGCTGCAGGTGCTGGACGCGCTCCGTGCCGCCGGGTGGAGGGGCGCGGCGATCCTCGTTACGGCCTATGGCTCGCCCGAGTTGATGCAGAAGGCGATCGCCCAGGGATTTCAAGCGGTGCTCGACAAGCCCTGCAAGGAATCCGCGCTGGTCAATGCCGTGATCGCGGCGACGAGGCGCGAGAGGGACCCTTAGGTGCGCTCATGACGGGGATTGGGAAAAAGCATGAGGGCTCGCCTTCTTCCGCCGCCCCCTTGACCTGCTGACATCCCGCGAACGGGAAGTGCTTGCTGCGGTAGCAGATGGGCTCACCAACAGGCAGACAGGTGAATTGCTGGGGATCAGTCACAGGACCGTCGAAGTCCATCGCGCCAGGTTGATGCGCAAACTGGACGTGCAATCCATGGCGCAGCTGGTCGCGCTCTATGTCCTGAAGGGGCAACCGCGGCCCAAGTCCGGCAGATATCAGCCTCGCCGCCGATCGGACCCGCAATAAGGGGCCAGGCGGGGCGTGCTTGCGCGATCAGCGGCTGGTCTCACAGGAACCTTGATAACCGGCACGATGCTCCGCGGGCATTGGTCGGCATGAAGGCAGCTTCACCGGTCGTTCGCCATGGACCCATTCGTAGATTCCCCAATTTCGGCGGCCGACAATATCGTGATCATTGTAGCCGAGTCCAAAATGACCGCGAGATGGACTGGAGGCATGATGGACTATGTGCAGCACGCCGTGCGTTCAGCTGGCGACGCGCGCGATTGTTGGCGGACAGGAAATTGCAGCACGAGGCAAAGAGACAGGTGGCGCCAGGCCTGTCCCGTAAAGGCAGCCTGAACCGGGCCTCCCGGCAGGACCTTGGCCGGGGCCCGCCCATTTCGATGCGATCGCGGCATATGAGTGCCAACGACGATGTGAGGATGAAGATGACCCAGGCTAGCCTCTCTGGTCGCTCGACAATCGCGGCGCCCGATGAACTTGTCGAGGCTCTGAGGCGTCATGCCGAGCCATTGCCATCGCCTGACAAGGTCGAGGATTTCGGCGCCTGCTTCGATCGGTTCGCGGATGCCAGGGTCATCCTGCTGGGGGAGGCGACGCACGGCAGCTCCGAATTCTACCGCGCGCGCGCCGCGATCACCCGCCGGTTAGTCGAGCGCCACGGTTTCACCGTGGTGGCAGTGGAGGCGGATTGGCCGGATGCCGCGCGCATAGATGATTATGTGCGGCATCAGGCATCGCGCCCCCGGAGGGGTGATGTCTTCGTGCGCTTCCCGACCTGGATGTGGCGCAACCAGGAGGTTCTCGCCTTCGCAGACTGGCTTCGGAGACATAATCAGGCCTTGCCGGAGGAGCGCCAGGCCTCGTTCCACGGTCTCGATGTCTATAGCTTAAGCGAATCCATCCATGCCGTCCTTGCCTATCTCGACAAGGCCGATCCCGACGAGGCGGCGGAGGCCCGGCGCCGCTACGGGTGCCTGACGCCGTGGCAGGATGAGCCAGCGGAGTATGGACGACGGGTCATGCTGGGGGGCGGCAAGGGTTGCGAAGACGGCGTTGTGGCCCAGCTTCGCAGCCTTCTCGATCAGCGCCTTGACCTTCTGAAGCATGACGGCGCGGCATGGTTCGACGCCTATCAGAACGCGCGCATCGTTCGCGCGGCGGAACGCTATTATCGCGCCATGTACCGCAGCTCGACCGAAAGCTGGAATCTGCGCGACCGGCACATGTTCGAGACGCTTCAGGCATTGATGGCCCATCGCGGGAGCGGGGCGAAGGCGGTCATCTGGGCCCATAACAGCCATGTCGGCAATGCAGCCGCCACGGCCATGGGCTGGCAGGGCGAGTTCAATATCGGTCAGCTCTGCCGGCTGGCCTATGGGGATGACGCTGTTTCGATCGGCTTCGGGACGGATACAGGCCTGGTGGCGGCGGCAAGTGATTGGGGCGCGGAGATGGAGATCAAGTCCGTCCGGCCCGCGCGGCCCGACAGCTATGAACATGCCTTCCGGCGCACGGGCGTCGTGCGCAGCCTGACCGACTGGCGGGGGAAGGACAAGGCGTCGCTGAGAGAGGCCCTCGGCCACCGCCTGCTGGAGCGGGCCATTGGTGTTGTCTATCGGCCCGAAACCGAACGGCTGAGCCACTATTTCGAGGCTGTGCTGGCCGAGCAGTTCGACGCCTGGGTCTGGTTCGAGCAGACTCGCGCCGTGACCCCGCTCGGCCCGGAGAAGCCGCAGGGCGCCCCTGAGACCTGGCCATTTGGACTTTGACCATGGCGCGGCGGCTTGTGAACCGGCAGGATGTGATCATCGGCAGGCACGCCCTTCGCGCATTTCTCGATGTGCCGGAGGGTGCGGCGGGGCTGGTGATCTTCGCCCATGGCAGTGGGAGTGGGCGGCACAGCCCGCGCAATCACTATGTGGCGGAAGGCCTGCATCGCGCACATTTCGCGACTTTGCTGATTGACCTCCTCACGCCGCGCGAAGAACTGGACCGGCGCAACGTCTTTGACGTCCGGTTGCTGGCCGGACGATTGCGCGAGGCGGCCGATTGGACACAAACCATCAAGCCGCTGGCGAAGCTTCCGCTCGGCTATTTTGGCGCGAGCACGGGAGCGGCCGCAGCGCTCATTGCCGCCTCCATGCCAGACGACCGGGCTGCCGCCGTCGTTTCCCGTGGCGGCAGGCCCGACCTTGCAGGTGAAGCCGCGCTGGGCCGGGTACACGCGCCGACGCTCTTGATCGTCGGCAGCCTGGACCATGATGTGTTGGGCCTCAACCGAGATGCACAGTCCTCCATGAGCGCTCCGGCGGAACTGGTGGTCGTGCCTGGCGCCAGCCATTTGTTCGAGGAACCCGGAACGCTCGACCAGGTGATCGCTCTTGCGACGCGCTGGTTCAGCTCTCACCTCAAAGGGAAGACCCCATGAAGCCCAAGCCCATGCTGTTTCATGACCGTCGCGATGCCGGCATTCACCTGGCAAAGACGCTGGCCCATCATGTCTCCAGCCGGCCCTTGATCCTTGCGCTGCCGCGCGGCGGCGTCCCGGTCGCCTTCGAGGTGGCGCGCGCTCTGCAGGCCGACCTTGACCTGCTGTTCGTGCGCAAGCTTGGCGCGCCAGGCTATGAGGAGCTCGGGATTGGCGCCGTGGTTGATGGCGCCGATCCGCAGCTCGTGCTCAACGAGGACGTCGTGCGGCAGCTGGGACCGACGCCTGAATATATCCGCGCCGAGATGCGCAGGCAGCTTGCTGAAATTGACCGGCGGCGCAAGGCCTATCTTGGAGACAGGGACCCGCTCCCGGTCGCGGGCCGTACCGTTATCGTGGTGGATGACGGGATAGCGACCGGCGGCACGATCAAGGCCGCGCTCAAAGGGATCGGCAAGGCGCATCCTGCGCGTCTCATACTGGCGGTGCCGGTAGCGCCTGCCGAGGCCCTGGCAAGCCTGCGGGACGAATGTGACGAGGTCATATGCCTCTATGAACCTTACCCCTTCTACGCGGTGGGCGCGCATTATGTCGTTTTTGACCAGACGAGCGATGCTGAAGTGGTGCGGTTGCTCGACGCCGCGCGCCAGGAGCGCAGCAGCCAGTCGGCATGAGCGGCGAGGAATTACCAGCGTGGATAATTGTTCAGCGCAATTCGCCCTGCATGATGCCATTGAGGACAACCCATAGCCATTCGCCGCCGAGGAGGCGCCAGGCAAGGACAAGAAGCGCCAGAACGGCCGTCGCCGTGCCGAGCAGAATCCAGATGCGCGTCCTTCCGCGCTCATTTTTCATGCCGATCCTCCAGTCCCTGCGGGGATATGAGCCCAGTCTCAAGGCGTGGTCCTGCTCGCGACGACGGCTGAACCGTCGGGCTGGATGTGGATGAGATGGTAGGCCTTGTCCTCGCATTGCGCTCTCCAGCTTGCGGCCGGCGCAGCGGCGCCAGGCATGGGCCCGCTATCGATGATCTTCTGGCATGGAAGCCCTGCGTCCCGTATGGCGCGGAAGAGGGCGGCATCGCGGGCCTGCCTTGGCAATTTCGCGATCTCGTCGGCATAGTTCCTTGACGGCTCGCCAGTGCTGGGCGCGGGGGCTTGTGCATCTTCCGCCGGTTTGCACGCGCTCATGACCAGCATCACCGCCAAAAAGGTGAATATTCGCATCGCGCTTCTCCTTCGACCGGTGTCGTCACAGACTTTTCCCACGGCCTGCGCGCGTCTCCCATTGGGACATATACTTATTTTACAGATGTGCGCGTCTGGATAGCCTTGTCTCATGAAGAGGATCGTCACCCTCACGATGAATCCGGCTATCGATGTCGCCTATGAGGCGGATCGGGTCTTTCACACCCGCAAGATCCGGGCGCGCCAGGAACATTATGATCCAGGCGGCGGCGGCATCAATGTGGCTCGCGTGATCGCGCGGCTGGGCGGCACGGCCCGAGCCTATTATCTTTCGGGCGGCGCGACCGGATGCGCGCTCGATGGCCTGCTGGATCAGCATGTGCTGGTCCGTAGCCGCATTCCGATCAAGGGCGATACGCGGGTCAGCACGTCCATTTATGAACGCGAAACCGGTAAGGAATACCGCGTGGTGCCGCGAGGACCGGAGCTGACCGCGGACGAGTGGCACGCGGCGCTTACCCATCTGGAGAGCGCGCGTTCGGACTTCCTCGTGGCTAGCGGATCGCTGCCGCCCGGCGTGCCGGACGATTTCTACAGCCGCGTCCAGCAGCTTGCGCAGCGTCACGACATGCGGCTTATCCTCGACACCTCGGGCAAGGCGCTCTTCGAAGCCGTGACGGGCGGCGGGCTTTATCTCATCAAGCCGAGCATCGGCGAGTTGCGGCAACTGGTCGATCGGGCTCTCACCCAGGAGCGCGATATCGCGGCGGCCGCCCAGGAGATCGTCGACAGCGGAAAGTCGCAATATGTAGCCGTGACGATGGGACGCGATGGCGCCATCCTTGCGAGCGGTGCGGGGACATGGCGGTTGCCAGCGGTCGCGGTAGAGACCAGGAGCGCCGTGGGCGCAGGAGACAGTTTCCTCGCGGCCATGGTATTCGCGCTCGGTTGCGAGCGGGATCCCCTGGAGGCCTTCCGCTACGCAATCGCGGCGGGCGCGGCGGCTGTACTGACGCCCGGCACGGACCTTTGTCATCGCGAGGATGTCGAGCGGCTGCTCTCCCTCGTGCCATCCATGGCCGCAGCGTTCGATGGCGCGTGACCAGGCGGCTGTCATCGAACGCCAGGCCAGAGAAAGAAGGATCAGTCTCATGAAGGCCAGCGACATCATGACCTTGGGGGCGGCCACCACCACCGCCACCACTTCCCTGGCAGCTGCAATCAAGTGTATGTCCGATCACCGGATCAGCGCGCTCCCCGTCCTTGACGAGGAGGGGCATCTGCAGGGTATCGTCACGGAAGGCGATTTCTTCCGGCAAGACCTTGGGCCTTTTCGGCTTGATGCACTGGTAGGGATCGGAGCCGAAGAGCGAGAGCGTTCATTGGCATCCATGACGGTCGCGGAGATCATGTCGAGGCAGCCGATCACCGTCGATGGGGGTGAATCGCTGCAGGAAGCGATCGCCATCATGGAAGGACGGAGGGTGAAGCGTTTGCCCGTCACATCAGATGGCAAGCTGGTCGGCCTCCTCAGCCGAGCCGATATTTTGCGCGCGTTGATAGCTGATTAAACGAGGCCGTGCTCATAAAGCGCGCGGCAGATCAGAGGCGCCAACTGGGCCTTGCTTGTGGGGCCATCGATGCTGTCGCTGCTGGCGACCGGCGCGATCCCGTTCTGCTCTATGAGTGCCATATCATCAGCGTTGGCCAGACAATGGGTCACGATGGCTTCGACCGAGGTTGCGCCGGCGCCGTAAAGCAGCCTGGCCGCCTCGACGAGTGTGCGACCGCTCGAGATCATGTCATCCACCAATATGGCGCGGCGCTCCTTCACCCGTTCGATGTCCGCGATGGCAAGGCTGACCTGCCGGTCGCCGAGCCGCTGCTTTGACGCAATGAGCGTCTGCAGGCCCAGAGGCGCGGCGATCGTCCCTGTCCACTGACAAGATTCGCTGTCCGGACCGATGACGAGTGGATTATCATGAGCGTCAATGAGTGTGGCCAATACCGGCGCGGCGGACAGGGCAATCGCAGGGATCCCCGGGACGATCTTGCTCAGGGCCGCTATTCGGTGGAGATGCGGGTCCACCGTCACCAGGCCGTCGAAATGGGCGGCGATGAGACCGCCGATCACCTTTTGGCTGATCGCTTCGCCTGAATGAAAGGCTTTGTCCTGGCGCATATAGGCGAGATAGGGCGCAACAAGGACGACGCGCTCAGCGCCCTGATCCCGCGCGGCTGATGCCGCAAGCAGCAGTTCGATCATCTTGCGGTCGGGGTCGTCAAGCGAACGGCAGAGGATGACGGTTCGGGCCGATGCCGGGACACGCACCAGACATTCCCTGTCGGGAAAGCGGTGGGTCTCCACCTCATGAACTGGGACGTGCAACAGTGTGGCCAGCCTCTGCGCGGCAGCCATGCCGTCGGAAAAGCTGAGGATGATCGTGCTCACTGCGTCACCTCATAGCCTGAATCTTCCGTTGCGAGATCGCGCGCAAAGCCGAGCCCGGTGCGGGACTGGGCATGAATGCGGTAGAGGGTCTGCCCCTTGCGTACCTCGGCGCCGACCTTGTGCAGAAGGTCGATTCCGGCCCCCTTGTCCATAGGTGCGCCGGCCAGACGGGCGATCCGTGCTATCCGGTGGCAATCGATAGTGCTCACGCGGCCTCCATGAAGCGCATGCACCTCATGGACATGCTCGCCCAGAGCAAATTTGGTCGTCTGTCGGCCCTGCGCCTCGATCAGCCGGTCCATCGCGGCAAGCGCCTCTCCGGAGGCCAGCAGTTCCATGGCCCGCGCATAGCCTCGCCCGCCGCGCAACGCCGGATCAAAGTCCAGCACGCGTCCGGCGAGAAACAAGGCGTGCTCACGAAGATCCTGCGGCGCGTCGGCATCGTTGCGGAGCACGGCCATGACATCGCGCGCCTCCAGCACGGGGCCGACCCCACGCCCGACCGGTTGCGATCCGTCCGTAATCACGATGTCGATCACAAGACCGATCTTGTCCGCGATATGTTCGAACAGCTTGCGCAGCCGCACCGCATCGTCCTGAGTGCGGACCTTGGCTGTCGGGCCGACGGGAATGTCGAGCACCAGATGCGTCGAGCCGGCCGCAAGCTTCTTCGACAGGATGGAAGCCACCATCTGGTCGAAGGTGTCGATCCGCAGCGGCCGCTCCACCGAGATCAGGACATCGTCCGCCGGCGACAGGTTCACCCTGCCGCCCCAGGCCAGCACGGCCTTCTCCCGGGCAACGATGGCGCGCATATTCTCTTCGCACAGATCGACATTGGCCAGAACTTCCATCGTGTCGGCGGTGCCCGACGGCGAGGTGATCGCGCGGGATGAGGTCTTGGGCATGATGAGGCCGTGCGCCGCCACGATGGGCACGACAATCATCGATGTGCGGTTGCCGGGTATCCCCCCGATACAGTGCTTGTCGACGACGAGCCGCGCTTTCCAGTCGAAGCGGTGGCCAACATCAGCCATCGCGCGCGTGACCGCCAGCGTTTCCTGCGTGCTCATGAAGCTGGCGCAGGCGACCAGAAAGGCGCCGATTTCCATGGGCGAGTAACGGTGGGTGGCTATGTCCCGGATGATAGCGGAAATCTCGTCATCCTGAAGCGTGTCGCCGTCGATCTTGCGACGAACAAATTCAAGGCTGGTCGGCGGCATCGCCTGCTCGATGGCGACTGTCGCACCTTCCGGCAGGCCCAGTCGCCGGAAGGCTTGTTCGCCAAGGCCGATCTCCCCAGGTTTAAGCATTGCCGGTTCGTCCACCAGCGCCAGCGTCGCCAGGATCTCGGCATTCTCGCCACTGATACGGATCTTGCGCAGGGCCTGAAACTGCTCGGCGGAATAGCCATTGCTTTCGCGCAGCAGGAAGGCGGTATTTTCCGGATATGTGTCAATCGCGAGGCGCCTGATCGTCAGCATGGGATGGCTTTCCGCCTTGCGTTTTCTTTGGCGCGCCAGGCTATAGGCAATGAGTGGTGGCGCGATACGTAATTGCCCGAATGCCGGCGCCGCTGTCTTTCCGTCAACTCCCGTCGCCTAGTTGCGGGGGCAGCGGCGTTCCATACAGTTCTTGCCGGACCCGCGCACAGATGCTCGCCGCGCGCGTGCGGACGCGCTGGAGATTGTCTTCGATGAACGCGCTGCTTGCACCTTCCACCACGTCACCGATGTGTAACACCTCATTCGACCGCATCGAGAAGGCGCGGAACAGATAGGTGCCGGCAAGCTCGCGGAGCGCCCCGGTCTGGCCCTGGGCCTCGAGCCAGTCCGCCGGCGCGCCGGAGGTCGTGATGGCGCAGAGGCGGCCCTTGCCGAGCGGTCCCTCTGCCGATCTATCCTGAACCTGGCGCACGGTCGTTCCTGCTCCCAGCACGCGATCGATATAGCCGACCAGCATCGCGGGAGGCATGCCGAACCAGATCGGAAAGACGAACGTCACGACATTCGTACCGCTCAGCATGTCCAATTCCGTTTGCACGTCAGGAGCCAGCATGACTTCCTTGCGATCGGGCCGTTCCTCATTCCTCAGCACCGGATCGAAGTTCATGGCGTAAAGGTCGCGCAGGATCACCTCCTGTCCTGCGCCTTGTACGGTGTCGCAATAAGTGCGGGCGATCGTCGCGTTGAAACTGTTCGGGTCAGGATGGGCGAGCACCACGGCGTGGCGAATGCGTCCAGGGGCGGCACTGCTCATGGGGTCCCTCCGTAATCAGCTTAACGGCGATGCTTCGCCTCCTCATATTCGTCGAGGATGCGTCGCATTTGGGCAAGCGCATCGCGGCGTGCCTTCTCATTTCTGATGCGGCCGAGATGCTGTTTGAGATGGGTGATGAAATCGGCATAGTCATTCTGCCAGTCCGGTCCTGCGAGCTGATCCATATCGACACGGCCGGTCTGGATCCTTCGGGCAGGCGCCCCTGGTTCGAGAGCGTAGGCCTCGCCGATTTGCGGCGCGATGATGCTGGTTGCGCGGTCGTCCGCCTGGACCAGCTCGCGCAAGGATGCGACGGCTTCCCGCTCGCCATGGTCCAGGAACAGGCTGCCGGCTATGGGACGGCGCGCAGTGATCCAGTCGTGCAGCTCTTCGCGGTCGGCATGAGCAGAATAGCTTTCGATGCGCCGTATCCGCGCGCGAACATTAATGTCCTCGCCTGAGATGCGCACCCGCTGCGCTCCGTCCAGAAGAACTCGTCCAAGCGTGCCCTTGGCCTGGAACCCGACGAAGAGGACGGTCGAGTCCCTGCGGAAGAGGTTATGCTTCAGATGATGACGGATGCGCCCTGCTTCGCACATGCCCGAGGCCGCCATGATGATCGCCCCTGACAGAGTGTTAAGCCGGATCGATTCGGCGACATCCTCGACATAATGGATCGAAGGGTGGCGGAAGATGTCCTTGCCTTCGGTGTCCTCGAGTTCCGCAGCATGGGCCGCGAACACCTTGGTCGCGCGGCTGGCGAGCGGCGAGTCCACGAAGATCGGGACGTTGGGGATGCGATTAGCATCGGCGAGGTGCGCCAGATCGAGCAGCAGCTCTTGCGTCCGCTCCAGCGCGAAGCTGGGAATGATGAGATTGCCGCCGCGCACCAGCGCGTCCTTGATTTCGCCTTCCAGCTGGCTGCGCCGCTGATCGATGGTGAATTTTTCGCGCGTTCGGTCGCCATAGGTGGCTTCACAGACGATGTGGTCGAGGCCCGACGGCGCTTGCGGATCAGCGTGGAAAGCCTTGTTTTCGGGACCAAGGTCGCCGGAAAACAGCATATGCACGCCTGCTGCTTCGATTTCGGCGGATGCTGCCCCCAATATGTGCCCCGCGTTCCAGAATCGGGCGCGGAAACCCGATGCCGGATCGAACCATTCCGACAGTCCGACGGGCCGACTGAGCCGCCATGCCCGCAACGCATCCTCTTCGGTGTACAGCGGCTCGAACCGGCTCTCTCCCGCCCGGTCGCGCCGGCGGTTTCGACGGTCCGCTTCGCTCTCCTGGATACGCCCCGCATCAGCCAGCATATATTCCAGCAGGTCGGAGGTGGCAGGGGTGCACCATATCGGTCCCTCAAAGCCCTGCGCTGCCAGCTTGGGTAGCAGCCCGCAATGGTCGATATGGGCGTGGGTCAGCACGACCGCTTCGATCTTGCGCGGATCGAAGCTGAACGCGCCATGGTTCAGCGTCTCGAGCGTACGCGATCCCTGGAACAGACCGCAGTCGATGAGGATGGCTCGGTCACCCAGCCGCAATTCCATGCACGAGCCCGTGACTGTACCTGCCGAGCCGTGAAATGTCAGCGTGGGTGACGATCTCTCCACTGAACTTCTCCCTTGATGGCCTCGCAACTTTTTCGGTAGGATAGCACGTCCGAGGCTGTCCGTAGTTATCCTGATACCGGCGGCTTCCTTCATCCGTAAAATCCCCAATGTCGAAGATTACAGAGCGCGACCATTGTGGCGCCATGGCGACCGAAACCCACCCCATGCCTTTGCCCTCCAGGGATGACGCGATCGTCTGGTTTGACACGCTGGGGCGCGCTGACGTGCCGCGCGTGGGGGGCAAGAATGCGTCGCTCGGTGAGATGGTAGCGGTGCTTGGCGAGGCAGGCGTCCAAGTGCCGGCAGGCTTTGCGACCACGGCGTGGGCCTACTGGGCGCTGGTGGAGCATAATGGGATCGGCGATCGGCTCGCGGCGATCATCACCCAGTATCGCGAAGGGACGATGCCGTTGCACGAGGCAGGTGAATCGGCACGGCGCCTGTTTCTCGACGCCGAAATGCCGGTGCACATTTCCGATCCCCTGCTAGGAGCCTATCGAGATTTGTCGCGCAGGGCGGGCAAGCAAGAAGTGGCGGTCGCGGTGCGGTCAAGCGCAACTGCGGAAGACTTGCCTGACGCAAGTTTCGCCGGGCAGCAGGAGAGCTTTCTCAACGTCGTGGGAGAGCGAGCGCTGCTCGACGCATGCCGGCGCTGCTTCGCCTCGCTCTTTACCGATCGGGCAATCGCCTATCGCGAGGCCAAGGGCTTCGACCATCTGCGCATTGCGCTGTCCGTTGGCGTACAGATCATGGTGCGGTCGGACCTGGCCGGCTCAGGCGTGATGTTCTCGATAGACACGGAGACCGGATTTCCTCGCGTGGCGGTCATCAGCGCCGCCTGGGGCCTTGGCGAAACGGTGGTCCAGGGGCGCGTCGATCCTGACAGCTATCTGGTGTTCAAGCCCTTTCTGTCGGACGCGCGGCTAAAGCCGATCGTCGAAAAGCGGCTGGGAGCGAAGACGCAGAAGCTCATCTATGCGTCGGGCGGCAGCGCGCGCACCGAACTGGTCGAATGCAGCCGTCATGAGCGTGAGCATCTTGTCCTTGAAGATGAGGAGATTTTGGAGCTGGCGCGCTGGGCCGTGCTGATCGAGCGGCATTATGGATGCCCGATGGACATGGAATGGGCGAAGGATGGGGAAAGCGGCAAGCTCTTCATCGTGCAGGCCCGTCCTGAAACTGTGCACGGCGCGCGTTCGGCCACAGCGATGAAGAACTGGCGACTGGCGGTAAAGCCTCCCAAGCCGATCGCCACCGGCGCAGCCGTGGGGGACGCGATCGCTTGCGGAACGGCTTGCATCATTCGCGCCACCGACGACATTGCCAACTTTGTTGATGGCGCGATCCTCGTCACGGACAACACCGATCCCGACTGGGTCCCGATCATGCGAAGAGCCGCCGGCATCATCACCGACCACGGCGGACCGACCAGTCATGCCGCCATCGTAAGCCGCGAACTGGGTGTGCCTGCCGTCATCGGCACGGGGGACGCAACCGGCTGCATCACTCCGGGACAGGACATCACGCTTTCCTGCGCCGAAGGCGACCGGGGCCACGTCTATCCCGGCCGCCTGCCGTTCGCAGTCGAGGAAGTGGACATCGCAGGCTTGCCGACCTCGCGGACGCAGCTGATGCTGAACGTTGCCAGCCCTGCCAGTGCGTTCCGTTGGTGGCGTCTGCCGTCCAAGGGCGTGGGCCTCGCGCGAATGGAGTTCATCATCAGCAATCTGATCCGCGTGCATCCCATGGCGCTTGCCCATCCTGACCGGATCGCGGATGCTGGGGAGCGGCGTGAAATCGAAAACCTCACCCGCGGATACGAGCATCCGAGAGATTATTTCATCCAGACATTGGGACGCGGCATCGCGAAGATCGCCGCCGCGCATTCTCCCCACCCGGTGATCGTCCGCCTGTCCGACTTCAAGACCAACGAATATGCGCATTTGCTCGGCGGCGGCGCGTTCGAGCCGCGTGAGCAAAATCCCATGCTCGGCTTCCGGGGCGCCTCGCGCTATTATCATGAACGCTATCGGGACGGGTTCGCATTGGAATGCCGGGCCATCAGGTTCGTGCGCGAAGTAATTGGCTTTGAGAATGTCATCGTCATGATACCATTTTGTCGGACCCTCGCTGAAGCCGGCAAGGTCATCACCGAAATGTCGCGCCATGGACTGATGCGCGGCGAGCGAGGCTTGCAGCTTTACATGATGGCGGAAATCCCTGCGAATGTGGTGCTCGCCGAGCAGTTTGCCGCCCGCTTTGACGGCTTTTCGATCGGCTCCAATGATTTGACGCAACTGGTTCTAGGCGTCGATCGTGATTCTGATCTGCTGGCACCGCTGTTCGATGAGCGCGACCCTGCGGTGATGCAGATGGTCGGCGACCTGATCGCCCGGGCCAGAAAGGCGGGCGTCAAGGTCGGGATATGCGGTCAGGCCCCCAGCAACTACCCCGATTTCGCCGAGTTCCTCGTGGCGCAGGGCATCGACAGCATCTCGCTTAATCCCGACAGTTTCGTGGCGACACTGAAAACCGTTGCAACGGCGGAAGCTTCCCTGCCTGCTTAACTTGGGCTCAGCCGAAGAGATGGCGCGATCTGACCACGGCGTTATATCATATCCAGATGGGGACAAAGCGGGGTGAGGGTGGGCAGCCAGCTTGATCATGTCGGTCTCTCCGCTTCGCAGGCGCGCGAGCGGCTGGCTGAAGGGGGACCTAACGAGCTGCCCCGCCCGAACGGGCGAACCCCGCTGCGGATTACGCTCGAAGTATTGCGCGAGCCCATGTTCGCCATGCTGCTGGCGGCCGGGATCATCTATCTGCTGCTCGGCGACAGGACCGAGGCGCTTGTCCTCCTCGGCTTTGCGGGCCTGTCCATCCTCATCACGATCGTGCAGGAGGCCCGCACGGAGCGCACGCTCGAAGCGCTGCGTGACCTGTCGGCGCCGCGCGCGCTGGTGATACGCGATGGTGAAACCGTCCGCATACCAGGCCGCGAGGTGGTCATTGGCGATATGTTGGTGCTGGAAGCGGGGGACCGCATCGCGGCCGATGCCCTTCTCGTCGAGGCGCGGGAACTGGAGGCGGACGAATCCCTGCTGACCGGGGAAGCGGTTCCCGTCCGAAAGCGCGCGGCACTGGCAAGCGATCTGGACGAGGCGGAACCGGGCGGTGACGATAAGCCTCATCTCTTTTCAGGCGCCGTCATCACGCGCGGCAGCGGCATTGCCCGGGTGAGCGCAACCGGCATGCGCAGCCGCATCGGTCAGATAGGGCGATTTCTCGAAACATTGGAGACGCAGGCCCCGCATCTTCAGAAGGAAACCGCCCGGATGGTCAGCCTGTGCGCGGTCGGTGGCGTGGCCGTCGCGCTGCTGGTGGTCCTGCTTTATGGCTCCCTGCGTGGCGACTGGATGGCCGCGCTGCTCGCTGGGATCGCCACGGCCATGTCGTTGTTGCCCGAAGAATTCCCGGTGGTTCTCACCATCTTCCTGGCCATGGGGGCCTGGCGCATCGCGCAGACAGGAGTGCTGACCCGGCGCGCGTCCGCCATAGAGGCTCTGGGCGCTGCAACGGTCCTGTGTACCGACAAGACCGGGACGCTCACCTTGAACCGGATGACGGTGACCGAGCTTTGGCTTCCCTCAGGTACGGTGACTGACCTGACCGAGAGATTGCCGCAGCGCGAATTTCATGAGTTGATTGGCGCGGCGGCCCTAGCGAGCGCGCCCGTTCCGGTCGACCCGATGGAGGTTGCGTTCCACAATATCGCAAGGGATGTCCGGGTTCCTGCGCGCGCCGATTGGGAGCTGGTCCACACATATGGACTCAGGCCTGACTTGTTGGCGATGTCCAATGTTTGGCGGTCAGAAACGAGGGGAGAGCCGTTGACGGTGGCCGCCAAAGGCGCTCCGGAAGCGATAGCGCGCCTATGCCGGCTGGATGGAGAGGCTCGGCAGGCGCTTGAACAAGCCGTAGAGGCGATGGCGGCGCGCGGGATCCGCGTGCTTGGCGTAGCCACGGCGCAGACGGCCGGCGATGATCTGCACAAGGGCCATGAAGGGCATGACTTCACGCTTCTGGGGCTGGTCGGCCTGTCCGATCCACTGCGGGCAGGCGTTCCCGAGGCGATCGCCCAATGCGGTTCGGCCGGGATCCGGGTCGTGATGATCACCGGCGATTATCCCGTCACTGCCCGGGCGATCGCGGAGCAGGCGGGGATCGGGTCGCGCGATATCATGACGGGCGATGAAGTGCGGGCGCTCTCCGATGCTGAACTTCGCGCGCGGGTGAAGGATGTCACGATATTTGCCCGCACCATGCCGGAACAAAAGCTGCGGATCGTCTCCGCGCTCAAGGCTGCGGGCGAAGTGGTCGCGATGACGGGAGACGGGGTCAACGATGCGCCGGCCCTCAAGGCGGCCCATATCGGCATCGCCATGGGCAGGCGCGGCACGGATGTGGCGCGGGAGGCAGCGGCGATTGTCCTGGTAGAGGATGATTTTGGCGCCATTGTCGTTGCCATTCGCCTCGGCCGCCGCATCTATGACAATATCCGCAAGGCCATCGGGTTCATCTTCGCCGTTCATGTGCCGATTGCGGGGCTTGCCGTTTCGCCGCTGCTGCTGGGCCTGCCGCTGGTGCTCGGGCCGATCCAGATTGCCTTGCTTGAAATGATCATCGATCCGGTCTGCGCGCTCGTCTTCGAAGCCGAGCGGGAGGAACGCCGCATCATGGAGCGGCCGCCGCGCGATCCGGCGGAACGCCTCTTTGCCGGGAGACTGGTCTTGCCCAGTATCCTTTATGGCGGAATTGCTTTCGCGCTGCTGCTGGCGCTTCACATCTTCACGACCTATTGGGGTTTTGCGCCCGATCGGGTGAGGGCGCTCCTTTTCTTCACGCTGGTCGCATCGATCATGGCGCTGGTACTGGTCAACCGGTCCTTCAGCACGTCCTTCATGGGCGCCCTCTGGCGGAACAATCCCTCGCTGCGCTATGTCGCGGCTGCCGTGCTGATCGCCTGCGGGTTTATTTTGACGCTGGCGCCGCTGCGCCGCATTCTCGATTTCGCCGCTCTCGAGCCGGTGGACCTGCCCTTGCTGGTTTTTGTCCCTCTCGTCGTCCTGGGGCTGTGCGAACTGGTCAAGGCGCGAGGCGGCAGGCTCGCTTGATGGCGATCAATCATCCGACCCGCTTGGGCCGCGCCCTTAAGCGAGCGTCTGCCGCCGCTGCGAGAGGCCGATGGCTACAAGACCCACTCCCGCCACCGCGAAGCTCGCTGCGAGGGCAGCTGAGAAGACGGTCACGAATTCCCTTACTTCACCGAAGATCAGAATGGCGAACATCGCCAGCGGTGCGCCTGCCATCAGCGCCAGGCCCAATCCAAGGTCAACAAAGCCCCGGACCAGGAGCCATGTCCAGTTGGCTGTCGGGCCGAAGCGCGACTGAAACCCTGTGTCGAGCGACAGGATTCCGCGCAAAAGAAACCAGATCATGACGAAAGGAGCGAGCGGATGGAGACCGCTCCAGGGGGCACTGATGAACAGCGCCGCCAGCGCGATTGTAAGAGCGCCAGACGCGAAGGCGAGGCGCCCCGTCCAGCTATGGCGCCCCGTCCAGGAGAGCAGCAGTTCCGACAGGCCGCCGGCCAGCAGCATCCAGCCAACCAGGCGGGGCAGCACATGGACATGGGTCAGGGGCAGGGCAAGCGCAACTGCGGCGAGCAGAATCTTGAACAGTCCACATGGAATCGTCAACTGCCAGGGAGAAACATGGAAAGGACGGTGCATGGCCTGACCTCGATAAAGCGCGACCCACGAAAGCAGATGTTCATGGCGACCCAGTTTGAGTGCGTTTCGGTTGAACCGCAAGCCGTTCGGGTCCGGCCTGCTGACGGATGCATTGCTGGGTCGGCTTGCGCTTTCCGGAGCGGCGGCGCGCTCGCCCATCGGACAAAAGCTCAGGTCCGCTTTCAGGGATTTGTCGCTGGGCTGATGGTGTGTCGCGCCAGGCAAGACTTGTCGAATGAAGGAAAAAAGGCCAGCCTTTCCATGCATTTTCAGCTTTTTCGTCGATGGGGTTCAAATTTGGAGGCCATTATCCCCGATCGAAAAATGGCCGTTTTGGTGATGCGGGGCGCTCAGTGCTCCCGATGGCAGAAGGAGGGACTTCGACATGGCTGCCACGGCTTCTACGAACCTCCAGCCTTTTCTGGAAAGGCTCAGTCTCCGTTCGGTGCTGACGGATCAGGAGCGGCGGGCTATTCTGGGGCTGCCTGGCCGAGCCAGGCAGGTGCGGGCCAATCACGACTTTGTCGCTTTGGGAGAGAGGGTCGATCATGTCAGCTTGATCGTCGCGGGGCTGGTCGGAAGGTTTGAACAAAATGGCGAGGGCGCGCGCCAGATCACTGCGATCCATGTGCCCGGTGATATGGCTGATCTTCATTCAGTGGTGCAACCGCGGGCAACATCCGCTCTCCAGGCTCTTTCTGTCGCGACGATTTTGCAGATACCACACGCCGCTTTGCGATCGGCGACTGCGCGATATCCCGCCATCGCTGAGATTTTGTGGCGGGACTGTATGGCTGATGCAGCGATACTCTCACAGTGGATCGTGAACGTCGGCAGGCGTGACGCAAAGGCGCGCATCGCACATCTGCTTTGCGAGCTGGCCTTCAGGCTTGGGGCGCCTGTAGGCCATGGCTCATTCTCGTTTCCGTTCCAGGTAACCCAGATGCAGCTTGCCGACGCCACGGGGCTGACCAGCGTCCATGTGAACCGCGTCCTCAAGAGCCTGCGTGAAGGCGGCCTGGCCGAGGTTGGCCGGCTTGAGGTCACCGTGCGCGACTGGGACAGGCTACGGGCTGCGGGCGAATTCAACCCGAACTATCTACAGGCGGACATCAAGCCGCATGAGAGATTGCGGATCGTGCAGTCCTCACATGCCGTGACCTGAACGGGAAGGGCACCGGCGAGTAGCTGTCGAAGGAGCAAGCGTGGCGGATTCTTTCCCGTGCCTATCCCTTGGGGACCGCAGGAGCGCTCTCGTTCAAGCGGATAGGGCCATAATTGAACAGCGCCGCGCGTGCCTGGGATCGGTCTCCCCTGCCTATCGTTGAAGCGCAAGGCGGCCTCTGCCCTGATGGTCAGGGTCAATGCCTGCGCACGAACTCGGCCCTCAGAACCAGTCCCTTGATGCCTTCGAAGCGGCAGTCGATCTCCTGCGCGTCGCCAGTGAGCCTGATGGATTTGATCACGGTTCCCTTGCGCAGCGTCTGCCCGGCGCCCTTGACCTTCAGATCCTTGATCGTGATGACGCTGTCGCCGTTGGCCAGAAGGTTTCCGGCGGAATCGCGGACCTCGACGCGGTCGGCATGCTGGGCCTTGGCGGCAGCCTCGCCAGCGGAGATCCATTCGCCTGAAGCTTCATCATAGACATAGTCGTCGTTCGTTGGCGTCATCTTCAAAAAATCCTGTTTGCCGGTCAGTTGAGGCGCTCGGCCGCGGCTGAGGGTGCCGTGGCGATTGCTGTTGCAACGCGCAGGGCGTCGGAGAAATCATCGCTGAAGAGGATATGCTGGCCCGCTGGACCCAGTGAAATCCGCTCGAGCATCGCCAGGGGCTGTGCCTGGATACCTGAAACGATGATCTGCGTGCCGGCTGACGCTGCCTGCCGCACGATGTCCTCGATCGTCGCTACGCCACTGGCATCGAGCAGCGGCACCCGCCGCATGCGAAGAATGATGATCTTGGGCGGCGGCCCGACCCGCCGCAGCGTATCGAGCAGTTCATTGGCGACGCCGAAGAAAAGGGGACCGTCGATACGGAATACCTCGACGCCCGCAGGGAGTGCGTCGCGCTGATGGATGTCTTCCCCATCCTCCGACGGCGTCGCCATTTCGCTGCTGTCGTTCGCGATCTCCACAGCCTGGCTCATGCGCATCATGAAAAGGAGCGAGGCGAGCGTGACGCCCACCCCGATTGCGACGGTGAGATCCACAAGGACCGTGAGCCCAAAAGTCAGCAGCAGCAAGGCGCGATCGCCATTGGGCATGCGCAGCAACTGGATGAAGCGATGATGTTCGCTCATGCCCCATGCGACCATGAACAGGATGGCGGCGAGCGCGGCCAGGGGCACATAGGCCATCAGATCTGACGCGAACAGGATGAACAGGAGCAGGAACAGCGCATGCATCATGCCGGACACAGGCGTGATGGCGCCAGCCTTTATGTTGGTGGCCGTCCGGGCAATGGCGCCCGTCGCGGGCAGGCCGCCGAACAATGCCGACGCGATGTTCGCCATCCCCTGACCCACCAGTTCCTGATTGGGCCGATGGCGTGAGCCGATCATCCCATCGGCCACAACCGCCGAGAGGAGAGCCTCGATCCCGGCGAGAAAGGCGATGGTGAAAGCCGACGGCAGGACCGCCCGGACCTTGGCCAGAGAAAAGTCGGGCAACCCGGGAGCGGGGAGCCCCGCTGACAGGTCCGGAAAGCGCGAGCCGATTGTCTCCACGGGCAGATGGAGAAGCGCGACGGCTGCTGCGGCGAGTATAACGGCGATGAGGAAGCCGGGTAAACGCGGCGCCCATTTTCGAAGGGCTATGATCAGCGCGAGCGACGCCGCACCCATCGTCACGGTGAGGACCTGGAGGCTGTCGCGCGCAGCGAAATAGGCTCCCCATTTCGGCAGGAAATCGGCGGGAACGCTTTCCATCGACAGGCCAAGGAAATCCTTGACCTGGCTCGATGCGATGATGACAGCGATGCCCGCGGTGAAGCCCGTCACCACCGGCTGCGGGATGAAGCGCACGAGGCTGCCCAGGCCTGCATAGCCGGCGATGATCAGCATCACCCCCGCCATCAGTGTCGCGAGCAGCAGACCGTCATAGCCATGTTGCGCGATGACGCTGAAGATAACGACGACGAAGGCGCCGGTTGGTCCTCCGACCTGAACCCGTGAGCCACCCAGCGCCGAGATCAGGAAACCGGCAATGACAGCCGTGACAAGCCCCTTGTCGGGCGATGCGCCGCTTGCGATCGCCAGCGCCATGGCCAGGGGGAGGGCGACGATCGCAACGGTGAGGCCGGCAATGGAGTCGCGCCGCAGCCGGTCTACCGAATAGCCCTCGTGCAGGACTGTGACGAGCTTTGGTGTAAAAGCGATGAGCCGCTCATCAGCACGCATCGTCTTGCGCCGTTTGATCGAACAGAACCGAGGGTATGTGCCTGGTCTGTCCGCCGGCAGCTGTTTCCTTCAGCCGCACGCCGCGTCCTGCGCCGCTGCTCTGCGCATTCTCTCCTATGATCTCGATCCCTGCCGATTCAATCGCGTTGATGACCTTGACCAGGGTATCGACCACGCTTCGCACTTGCCCGTCTGACGCTTCCATCCGCTGGATCGTCGGCAGGGAGACACCCGCCAGCGCGGCGAGCTGGCGTTGATCGATGCCGAGCAGGGCCCGCGCAGCTCGCATTTGTTGGGACGTGATCATGATCGATATATGATGTATAAGACATCAAATTACAATCTTCAACACCATATGTTCGATGTGATATACAGATACTAGTTCATCATTGATCTTCATACAGGCCTGAATGGCAATGCTGAAAGAGGCCGGGTGGCCAGAGTGCCGCACGGGTGACCCGGGAGAACCGATCAGGAAATGCGCGGGGAACAGGGGCGGAGGAATGGGGAAAGAAAAGCACGCGCTTGCCGAGGTGGCCTTGCGCGACATGGTGCAGGGGCTTGCGCAATGGTTGCGCGGTGATCTCGATGCCCTGGACCTGGCGCGTGGGGAGCGCGCCCAAGATGCCCTGGTGGGGATGAACGCGGCGCTCCACGTAAAAGGCGAGACATGAAAGTCCATCCCTGTATCGAGTTTCTGGAAACGCAGCAGCGCCGATTTGCTGAATTTTGCTCCCGGGAAAGGGTTCGTCGCTCGTTGACCCGGGAGGAGGAAGCGCTTTTCGATCGTATAAGCCGGGCCAATCATCGGAATATGGCAACATGGCGGGCCAGGTTGGCCGGGCTATAGGTTCCTCGACCTGGCCCGGCCGGTGGAAAGTCGGGTGCCGCTCGGCGCTCAGGCCGGGGCGTCATCGGGGGTTTTGGCGCGGGAGGCGGTTCCTGCCAACAACAGCCCGATATCGCGCCGTTTGTCCATCAGGTCGCCGAGCGAGTAGCGATCCAGCACGCTAAGGAAGGCGCAAAGAGCCTCCTTCAGTACGCCCGTCATGCTGCAGGCGGGCGCGATCACGCAGCTTGCGCAATCAACAAGGTCAAATCCACCCTCGGTATGGCGCACAAGCGTGCCGATATTGATTTCCTGAGGCGCCTTGCCAAGGCGAATGCCGCCGCCCCGCCCGCGAACGCTTTCGACATATCCCGCGCGAGCCAGGTCATTGACCACCTTCATCAGGTGATTTTGCGAGATGCGATAGGCCTTCGCGACCTCCGCGATCGAACACAGATGATCGGGCCGCGCCGCGAGATAGAGCAGCACGCGCATAGAATAATCCGTAAACAGCGTGAGCTTCATACCCATTCCGAAAGCCGTGATCGGCTTGCGCTAATACTAGGCAATCGCATTGCATCTTTCAAACAAGCGATATAGATGTATTTGTAATGCATGATTGGAGCATGAGTCGTGGACGATGCCTCGAGAATCGACGAAGCGGGTCTCAAGAAGCTGGTGCATGAATTTTACGCCCGCGTGCGCGAAGACGCGGAACTTGGGCCCATCTTCAACGAAGCGGTTCGCGACTGGCCAGATCATCTGGACAAGCTGACGGCCTTCTGGTCATCCGTTATGCTGGGGAGCGGCCGCTACAAGGGGCAACCGGTTCCCGCGCACCTCAAGCATAAGGATCGCATTACCCCCGCCCTTTTTGATCGCTGGCTTGGTCTATGGAACGAGACGACCGGGGCGGTGATGGAGCCTGGAGCCGCCGCCGCGCTTCAGGCCAAGGCGGCGCGCATTGCCGAGAGCTTGCAGCTTGCGATATATTTCCGCCTCGAGGCATCCGAGCGTCGGCCGGCGTCGCGCGCAGGCCGCTTGAGTGGTAAAGAAATTGAGGGGAGCATGCGGCCGTGATGAGTGTCTCACCCTATCGATCGACCCCCGTGTTCGACGAGGACACGTTGCCGGCGGCCCTGCGTGCCCGCCATGATACCAAGGCGGGCGTGTGGGGAGTAATCCGCGTGATCGAGGGGGAGCTTGAACTCACTTTTCTCGATCCGCCTTCCACGAGCCTGTTGACGCCGGGGACGCCCGGCCTGGTCCGGCCGCAACAGCCTCACTTCGTGACCCCGATTGGGGCGATGAAGATGCAGATCGACTTTTACGACCGGCCACCTGCCGATTGAGCTTTGACCCACCCTTCCGTTACGATTGTACAGGAGATGTAGATGACGCAGCCGCTTAGTGACCAGACCATCGCGCTCGTCAAGGCTACCGTTCCCGCGCTGGAGGCCCATGGGCTCGACATCGTCCATGAAATGTATGCGCGAATGTTCCAGAACCCGGAAATCCGCGATCTCTTCAACCAGTCCCATCATGGCGACGCCGGCTCGCAGCCCCGCGCGCTGACCGGCGCGATCCTCGCTTATGCGAGCAACATCGACAATCTGGCCGCCCTGGCGCCAGCGGTTGAACGGATCGCGCAGAAGCATGTCGGGCTTCAGATCCAGCCTGCGCATTATCCGCATGTCGCCGAGGCGCTGCTAGGCGCGATCAAGGCTGTCCTGGGCGATGCCGCGACCGAGGAGATCCTTGCTGCATGGGGCGAAGCCTATTGGTTCCTTGCCCATATCCTCATCGCCCGTGAAGATCGCATCTACACCGATCAGAAGGACACCGCCGGCGGCTGGAACGGATGGCGCGACTTTCAGGTGGACGAAGTCATCCGCGAAAGCAGCGTCATCAGTTCCTTCATCCTGCGGCCCATCGATGGCAGGCCCGTGATGGCGCATCGGCCGGGTCAGTATCTCACCTTCTGGCTCGAAATTCCGGGTCATCCGCCGGTCAAGCGCAACTATTCGATTTCGTCGGCGCCCAACGGCGCGACCTATCGTATCTCGGTAAAGCGCGAGCCCCATGGCCTTGCATCGGGCTGGCTCCATGACGAGGCGAAGGCCGGCACGGTGCTCAAGGTCGCCGCTCCCGCTGGCGAATTCTATCTGAGCGCTCATGTCGAGCGGCCGGTGGTGCTGCTATCGGGCGGCGTGGGCCTCACGCCGATGGTCGCGATGCTGGAGGCGTTGGTAGCCAACGGCACCGACGCGCCTGTCCATTATATCCATGGCACGCACGACAAGGAAACGCATGCCATGCGCGATCATGTCCGCGCGCTCGGCGCCAAGGGCAAGGCCGTTTACGTGACCGACTTCCATCAGACCCCGCTTGCCGGTGAAATCGAGGGCCAGGATTATGACGCGGCGGGCATCATCACCGATGAATGGCTCGTTGCGAACACGCCGGTGGCAGAAGCTGATTACTATATCTGCGGTCCACGGCCGTTCCTGCGCCACGCTGTATCGACATTGTCGCTGGCAGGCGTTCCTGCCAGCCGCATCCATTATGAATTCTTCGGCCCGGCCGATGAGCTGCTGGCGGCCTGATGGACGAAGCATGCGCCTGCATCGCGGTTGGCGGAGCCCGGTAACCCCTGCGAGGGAAAGGGGTGCCAGCACAATGTGTGAAGCAAGGCCTCTGCAAGGGGCAGGGTGAAGTCAGGAACGAGACGGAGAGGATCCTGTCCTCTCCGTCCCCGCCCGCTCGGCGAACTCGTCACCAGTTGGGACGCTGCATTGCCCATGGTGTGACATTCATTTCGGATCCGTTCAAGACGATAAAGGCTTTGCAGAAAATCAAAGATGACAGGGGGCGTCGAGCGCCATTGCATCGGCCCCTTCAGCGAGGGATGATCTTTTGCGGGCGATTGCGAACAGTTCGTCCCCTTGACGACGACGTCGCAGAACGTGCCTCTTCCAGGCGGTGTTCAAGCAACGGCTTCAAGAGCAGGAGGGCATCGCTGCGGAAGGCCTGGTAGACTGCCGGATTTCGTGTTCCCGCCGCAAAAAGTGCCGAACTGCCCTCCACGACGGTGCCGAGAAGATACAGGGCATTGCGAAGGGGGCCGGCGGCCCGCGCGTCAGGTGACACGCCCAGGGCGAGGATGCAGGCTTCGACGGCTTCGTCATAGAGCCGGGTCACCCGATCGGCGATCTGCGGATCGCGGGTGGATGAGGCCCACAGTTCCAGGAAGAGGCCTGCGGTCTGCGCCGCGACTGCATCGTCCAGCAACCAGTCAAGAAGGGGCTCGATCGGTGAACCGGGATTGTCCGAGAGGGACGCTGCAAATGTCCTGAACCGATCGAGATACCGGCTTTCGAGCATATCAAGGACGGCCGCTACAAGGGTAGCCCGGTTAGGATAGTGATGCGTGAGATTGCCATATTTGACGCCGGCGCGGCGTGCGACCTCCTGCAACGTCATCCCGGCAATGCCGTGATCGACGATCACGGCGACCGCGCTTTCCACGATCGTGGAACGGGTTTGATTGCCGGCCCTGTTCTGCCTCACGCGCAAGCGGTCACCTCTGTTCGGATGTATCTGGTGGTTCGCTGTCTGGCACTCCGCCCCTTAATCCGGGCATAACGGGTTCACGCCGATCGCAACAGAACCGCTCTTGAATAAACTGGTATTATTACCTAGAAAACGGCCGCTTCCCATTGGGAAGTGGTCAAAAGGGAGGCTGGATTGAGCAACTTGCAGGGGAACGAGGCCCCGATCTCGTGCCGCAGGCGGCAACGAGCCGCTTGAGAGATCATGCGATGAGCGTTGCATGGACAGATGAGAAGATAGCTGAAGCCGCCGAAGCCTTGATCGCGGTTCATGGTGAGAAGGCTGCTCAGCAAATGATCGACATTTCGCAGGACGAGATTCGCGCGACAGGAAATTGCGATGCCATTCCGCATGATCGGATCATGGCGGAAATCGCGGCCCGGCTTTGCCGGGCGCGGCCGGTGCCGGAATAGCCGGCCTCTCAAACGCAGGCTGGAACGCATGGCATGGTCAGCAGTTCGCATACAGCGGGGGTAAAGTGCTTTGCCTCGAAGCCGTTTTCCATGGCAACGCGGCGCATGCGCCTGATATCTGGACCCTGGCCCGTTGGAATTCGAAACAGACATGCCGCGCATCCTTCTCGTCGATGATGAACGCCTGCTTCTCATGTTGCTCGCCGATATATTGGAAGATGAAGGATTTGACGTCGATATGGCGTCGAATGGCGATGAAGCTCTGGAGCGGGCGCGCTTGTGTCGGCCAGCGCTCATCATCACGGACTTCATGATGCCGGTCATGACCGGGCTCGACCTTGCCCTTTCCATCCGCGCCGATGGGATTCTTCAGGAGATTCCCATCATACTTGTGAGCGGCGCGCAGGCGGCAATCGGGCGCGGCCATCCCGATCTTTTCCAGTCGGTGCTCGACAAGCCTTATCACAAGGATATGTTGGTGAACGAGGTTCGCCGGCTCCTGGCGCAATCTTCGCGGGGGTAGGCCGGCAAATTTCCCATTGGCGGCGCGAGAAGAGGTGCGGTCGGCAGGGCGCGTGCATTCTCAAGCTGACGCAGCGGAAGGCGCACAGGCGCCGTTGGAGCGTGATCCGGTCATGTCCAATGACCATGCTCTCTGTGCCTGGGATTTGCCTGTCTCCCGGCCAGCGGGTGTCCTTGGGACACGCACTAATTGCGCGGTTGCATTACCAGCTGCAAGCCGAGATGAGGGGACGCATTCTTGGGCAGTACCAGTTCAATGTGCCGCCTCACATGGTATAATGGTCCGTCGCCTTCTTCCAGCAGTGTCTCGGTTGCACCGGCTGTCAATATGACCGGTCTGCTGTCGACATACATCCGGGTTCCGGCCGGAACGGTTCCATGTTCCAACATCAGCCTATACCCGCGATAGGCGTTGCAATAGGCGTCGGCATGACCAAGATCGTTATTGCCGACGCGCAGCGGCGCTGAAAAGGAGGCCTCGGTCTTCGCCCGGCAGATGATCGGGACCGTCGTACGCACGCCCAGGACGCCGTTTGCCTGTTCCCCTGACGCGGGTTCCATGACCAAGACGGCTGTGAGCATGACTATGCCGCTCAGAACCCGATGGATGCTTCGAGGGGCAGAAGGAGCTGCACCTGCCGACTGCATCACTTTTGCCCCCTGTTGTCCTTTGCCGGATTAGAGGATGTCATGGCCCCCGTGGCAAAGCAATGAGGTTCGCCTCTTCGAGGTTCCAATTACATGAAGTTAACGTGGAGTGCTTCTTTGTTGCAAAATTTGCAATCGCCCAGCGGCGTTCCGCACCTACGGAATGAAAATTCCGAATGGAACATGCCATTTGAAATAATAATGCGAGCCGTAAGCATTCGATGTCCGCAAACCTTGTGAAAGAGAAAGAATCGATATTCCTACCTTCTGAATGCTTGTTAACGGCGATGCTGGGTGTTGAATTCATGGAAAAGGCCCTCTAAATGGCCGTCATCCCCTAGCGTAGTGCTCCTGACCCTTTCGGGAAGGAGCCTTGTCGCGTCCAAAATAAGGAGTCCTTCAATATGCGCATGCTTGCCGCTGCCCTGATCGCTGCCGCTGTTCTTCCTACTTCAGCCTATGCCGGCACCGCCACAGGCACCTTCAAGGTTCAGACCAACGTGGTTGCGTCCTGCAAGCTGACGCCGCAGGACATCAATCTTGGCAGCTACGATCCGACCAGCGAGGAAGCTTTGTCGGGAAGCGGCGTCGTGAGCGTCATGTGCACCAAGGGGACGACGCCCATCCTTTCCTATGATGGCGCCAACGGACAGGGCCAGACCCAATATATGGTCGGCACGTCAACCAGCAGCAAGCTGAGCTACAATCTTTATTCCGACAGCAACCACAGCACCAATCTGGTCGGCCAGAACACAACGCTGCAAACGAGCGATGGAAGCACTGCCCAGACCATGGCCGTCTATGCGAAGGTCGCAGGAGGCCAGAATGTGCCGGCCGACAGCTATGTCGATACGGTAACGGTCACGGCGACTTTCTAAGGCTATGCAGGAGCAGAGCGTTAAGCGGCTTTCGCTCCTGGGCATGGTAGTCGCCGGCATGGTGGCTGCCATGCCGGCACGGGCTCAGGAACTGGGCATCAGCCCGGTCCGCGTCGAGATGATGGGCGACGCGCGCGCGGCGACGCTAACGGTCCGCAATACCAGTGATGCGCCGGTCAACCTGCAGGTTCGGGCGATGGACTGGCAGCAGGTCGAGGGGGCCGAGCGTTTCAAGCCCACCGAGATGCTGATGGCGAGCCCGCCCATCACTTCCCTTGGCCCAGGCGAAACACAGGTCGTCCGCCTGGTGGCTGATGGGCTGCCGCCGACCGCCGTTGAAAAAGCCTTTCGCCTCGTGCTCGACCAGATTCCGTCGGTCGCGCCGCTTGAGGGCGCGGGCATGCGCATTCAGTTGCGGGTTCTCGTCCCGGTATTCGTGCTGCCCAAGGGCAATCTTCGTCCGATGCTGCACTGGAGCGCGAGACGGGAGGGGGAGAGTTTGATCCTGACTGTCGTGAATGACGGCGCCCGGCATGACCGTCTGCTCAATCTGAAGGTCACGACCGGTGCCGGTGTCCCGATCGCGATTCCTTCGACCAACACAGGCTACGTCCTGAGCGGTGGAAGCCAGAGCTGGACAGTGCGTACGGCTCTTGCAGGCATCCGGTCCTTGAGGATTTCCGGCGATGGCGAGTTCGGCGGGATCAGCGCCGATGTGCCGATCGTGCCTTGATCATCGGCGATATTCCCGTTGGGGTTTGTTGCTTTTGTCCTTCATGGGCGTCGGCGTCACCGCGGCAGGAGCCCTCGCAATGCCGAAAGGTCCGCCCTTATCCGCCACGGCTCGGTCGGGTGACATGATTTCCCTTCTGCTGGAGATCCGGGTGAATGGCTGGACCGCGCCGGTGATCGGGCATTTCCGCCAGCAGGGTGCGCGGCTGGCGATACGCGCGGACCAGTTCGAGGACTCAGGCTTTCGCCGCAACGGGGCGATGATCTCAACGATAGGCGACGGGGAGTGGATCTGGCTTGATCGCCTGGCTGGTGTTTCCTGGGTGGTCGACGCCCATGCGCAGAGCATCGAGATTACTGCGCCTCCCTCGCTGCTGAGGGAAGCTGCATATAGCCTTGATACCCGACGTCCGGTGCAGAGCCGGTCAGACTGGGGCGCCATGCTGTCCTACGATCTCTATGGCCAATGGTCGCCAGGATCGAGCGGTCTTTATGCCCCCGGGCTCTCGGCCAATCTCGACGCCAGGATCTTCTCTCCGCATTTCACCGCCGCAAGCTCGGGTCTTTTGAACCTGCGAGACAGGGGCCGTTATGTCCGCCTGGATAGCAGCATCGTGTTCGACAAGGTGAACAGTAGCGAGAGCCTGCGGCTGGGCGATGGCTACACGGCCGGTCCGGGATGGGTACGCACGCTTCGCTTTGGAGGCATCCAGTGGGCGCGCAACTTCAGCCTTCGTCCTGATATCGTGACCGCACCGGTTGCCCGGCTGAGCCGGGAAGTGGCGGTGCCCTCAACACTCGATCTGTTCGTCAACGGGATACGCAGCTATTCGCGTGGGGTGAACCCGGGCACCGTGCGACTGGACGACCTGCCTGTCGCAACCGGTTCGAACAGGGTCCAGATGATCCTGACCGACGAGTCTGGAAGGCGAACCGAGGTCTCGCTCCCCTTCTACTCCTCCAGCCGGCTCCTCGCCGCGGGCATGACCGATTTCAATATCGAGGCGGGCTTTCCAAGACTGTCCTACGGGGACAGGAGCAACGATTATGGGCGGTTCTTCGCGTCGGGTTCGGTCAGCAGGGGAATGAGCGATCGCCTGACCCTGCGCGCCTATGCGGCCGGCGCGCGCGGATATGGCGGCGGAGGCGTAGGCGCGACGGTGCAGGTCGGCGTCCTGGGTCTTGTCGATGGGGCGTTGCTCGCGAGTGGGGGGCACGCGGGCACCGGCCTGGGCTATCATATCGGGATTGAGCATGTGGGACGCAGCTTCAGCCTGTCGGGTGGCTATACGCATGGCGGCAGGCGCTATCGGGACCTGGCCCAGACGTTCGACGCTCCCGCCTTTGTGGATCAGGCGAGGGCATCGATGGGGCTTGGCCTGGGCGATGCGGGCAACCTCAACCTTGCTTATGTCTGGACCCGCAGGACCGGCGAAGCCGCGAGCGGCATCGCGTCAGCGACCTACCGTGTCGAGGTGGGACGCCGGCATGGGATCGGCCTGTCCCTGTCGGGCTACGCTGACACCCGCCAAAAAGGGTGGGGCGCGCTTCTGTCCCTCTCCTTCCGCTTCGGGCGCCATGGCCAGGTCTATAGTCAGCAGAGCTGGCGCGAGGGGCGGCTGGAGAGCAGCGTCCAGGTCAATGGCCAGAGTGGCGACCAGCGGTTCAACTGGCAGATAGAAGGCAGCCGGGGCCGCAGCGACGCTCTGGCCTTGCAGGGAAACTGGCGCGGGTCTGCGCTGGGGCTCTATGGGCGGATCGATCATATCGGTGGAATGACCGGTGTTCAGGGCGATTTGCGGCAATCGCTGATCGTCATGGACGATCGTCTCTTTGTGAGCCGGATAGTGGATAACGGCTTCACGGTCGTTGATGTATCTGGCCAGCAAGGGGTGCGTGTGTCGCTCGAGAACCGTCTGGTGGGGCAAACCGATGCGACCGGCCGCCTTCTTGTGCCGGGATTGCAGCCCTATGTGGGGAACCGGATCGCCGTTAACCCACTGGACCTGCCGGCCAATGCCGAGATCAGGCAAACCGAGCAGCTTGTCGCGCCCCGCGCGGGCGGGGGGCTGGTGACGCGCTTTGCCGTCAGGGAAGAACGATCCGCTCTGGTGACACTGGTGACTGGGCAAGGCGTGCATCCGCCGGCAGGGTCGAGTGTAACTCTGGAAAACCATGAGAACGCCATGGTGCTGGGTTATGATGGCAAGGCCTATGTCCGGGGTATCGGTCCAGGACAAAACCGGTTGAAGGTCGCATGGCCGGAGGGCGCCTGCGTGGCGATCTTCGATGCGCCTCCTCGATCGCGTGACAAGATACCCCAGATTGGACCCTTGATATGCGCGCCTTGAAGTCAGTCGTTCTGGGCCTTGCGTGCCTTCCACTCGAGGCACCGGCCCAGGCAGGCGCTTCTGAAGGGATGACCGCTTCCTGCCATGTCGTGGTTTCCTCGCTTGTGTTTCCGCCCTATGATGGGGCGGCACATGGCCGCAGCAGCGCCATTGGCACGATCCAGATCGATTGCCCGCCTGATGTGGAACCATCCAATCCGCGTATTTCACTCTCGCCGGGAGGTTCAGGCCGTTTTGCCGAGCGGCAGATGACGTCTGGCAAAGAGAGTCTGCGCTATAATCTTTATCTTGGACCAAGCCATCTTCGCGTCATCGGGGATGGAAGCGGAGGAAGCGAAGCGATGACAGCGGCAAGCGCCCACTCGCCGAGCCGGGCCGTTTTCACCATCTATGGCAGGATCCTGGCCGGGCAGGCGGTCAGTCCAGGACAATATTCCGACGATCTGACGATCCAGATGGAATTCTAAAGCTTGGTTTGAGTTCGAACGGATCAAAAAGGCCAGATGAATTCCGGCTTCAGCCGCCGCTCCACGCAGAGATTGGCGCCCAGGAGGCGGGATCAACACGAAATGCTGCAGACGGGGAAAATGAATTTGGGCATCGGCGACGTGATCGCCAAGGTGCACAGGGGACAGTGGCAAACCGTTGGTCCCCGTACGTCCTGACAGGGGCATGTGGTCGAGGCGAGTATTGCGCTTGAAATGAAGCTGGCATGGATCTGGTGCGGTGCCCACGACGTCGGGTGGGATTTCGAGCGAACGGATGGCCTCAGGCTGGAGGTCAAGCAATCAGCGACGCTGCCATCCTGGCCTGGGGTAAACGAAACGGCGCCCTGTAGCGCTGTACCGTTCCGGCCGATGGGACATAATGCTGGCGAGGGGACCACGGCGTGCTAAGGGCCGTCCCATGAGACGGAGGCAATTCGATCGCGAAACGCGGCGACAGCAACAACAGTGGCGAGCCATGAAACGCCGGCGTCAAAAGCGGTCCGCCCGGATGGATCTCCGGACGGTCCTTGCCGGCGCCTTCATCATATGCCTGGCTGCGCTTCTGGGCTTGTACTGGCCCTCCGCCGGGCGGAAGTCCGAGGCTGCCGCGGCCATGCCGGACAGCGCTGGGGGGTTCGCTTGCCAGGTGAGCGCGATCACCGATGGCGATACCCTGCGATGTGCGGACGGCACTCGCATCAGGCTCCACGCGGTCGCCGCGCGTGAGAAGGATGAAAGCTGTTCACCAGGCCATCCCTGTCCGGCAGCATCAGGCGCCGCCGCAACGGCTGAGCTGACCGAACTTGCCGCGGGACAGCGGCTTCAATGCCGTGCAACGGGCAGGAGCTATAATCGGGTCACAGCGATCTGTCGCAATGAGAGCGGGGTCGAGATCAATTGCGCCATGGTCCAAAGCGGGACGACCGCCCTGTGGCCGCGCTACAATGAGCAGATGCCTATTTGTGATCGCAGCTGATGGCTCTTGCCGCTGGATCGGTATCGGCCAGATTGGTCTCCTTCAACCCATATTTTTCGTCAGGTTTGTGGCATGGGCGACAGACCTTTTCTTGACAGGCCGGAAACGGGCCACGCCGCGATGATGCAGTCTGTGTCACATAGAGGCACACTGCCGAAGGATTGAGCGCTGCGGGTCGATGCAACGGCTATGGAGAGTTCGGAAAGGAGTCCATCCCCGAATCACCGAATTGCGGGATCCGATTCCTTCGCATTATCTATCGATTCCTCGACAAACCATTGGACTCCGGTACGAATGCTGGTTAAGGCACGCGCAACCCAGCCGCATCGTCCCAACGAAGGCGCGACTGGGTTTTTAAAAGTCCGGCCATGACCCTTTTGGCTGGCTCTTCTGTCCCGGCGCCTGCCGCCTGAGGCGGCGCGACATGACATGGCGCCGGGACTTTTTACGATCGCACGATATTGCCATGCCGGCGCTGGGCGTTCCCCTCATGACCGGTAGCGATCATGATGCGCAGGTAGTGGCACAGCCCTCCTGCATCGCACTGCCGGCAATACAGGCCGTTGCCCGATCAGGTGCTTGGGGCAGACCTGAAATCACATCTTGGCAGTGCCATCCAGCCGACGCCGCGATCCCCCCCTCTTGGGCTTCTCTGCTGCGAGTTCAACCGGTACCTCGCGCTTGGAGGGGCGCTTGGCAGTCACTGCCTTTGGGCGCAGGCCGAGGCCTATCTGGGGTCATTTGCGGGAGGGGGCGAAATCCGGCTCTGTTGCAAAGATTGGCGGCAGTCAGAGGTAGGCTGTCGCTCTGCGCCGATCAGGCGGCTGCTGCGAAATGGTGGTTGAGCATGCCCATGGCCTCCGTCAGCGCCGAGGGCCCAATGCCAAAAGCTCTCTCCACAAGGCGCACCTCGCCCCTGATGCCGGGCTGCAGGCACCAGGGGCGAGCCTGTCCTTTGCGCAGGGCTCGCATGACTTCGAATCCCTTGATCGTGGCATAGGCCGTGGGGATCGATTTGAAACCGCGCACCGGCTTGATCAGTATCTTGAGCTTTCCGTGATCGGCCTCGATCACGTTATTGAGATACTTCACCTGCCGGTGGGCCGTCTCCCGGTCCAGCTTTCCTTCGCGCTTCAATTCGGTGATCGCTGCACCATAGCTCGGCGCTTTGTCGGTATTGAGCGTGGCAGGCTTTTCCCAGTGCTTCAGGCCTCGCAGGGCCTTGCCCAGGAACCGCTTCGCTGCCTTGGCGCTGCGGGTCGGCGACAGGTAGAAATCGATCGTGTCGCCCCGCTTGTCGACTGCCCGGTACAGGTAGGTCCACTTGCCCCGCACCTTGACGTAGGTTTCATCCAGGCGCCAGCTCGGATCAAAGCCACGCCGCCAGAACCAGCGCAGCCGCTTCTCCATCTCCGGGGCGTAGCACTGGACCCAGCGATAGATCGTCGTATGGTCGACCGAAATGCCGCGTTCCGCCAGCATTTCCTCAAGGTCGCGATAGCTGATCGGATAGCGACAATACCAGCGCACCGCCCACAGGATCACATCACCCTGGAAATGGCGCCACTTGAAATCCGTCATCGTTCCGTCCGTCCAATCTCCGCCAAGCATGCTCAAGCTTCACGATTTTTGCAACAGAGCCCTCACCGGCAAGGGCGCGCAGATCGACACCACCACACCATCAGGCCGCATGGTGTTCGGCATTTTCGCCACCCTGGCGGAATTCGAGCGGGATATGATCCGCGAGCGCACCATGGCGGGCCTCGCCGCTGCCCGCGTGCGGGGACGCAAGGGAGGTCGAAAATTTGCGCTCTCCAAGGCGCAGGTGCGTCTCGCACAGGCCGCCATGGCCCAGCGCGACACCTCCGTCTCCGATCTATGCAAGGAACTCGGGATCGAGCGCGTCACGCTCTACCGATACGTCGGCCCCAAAGGTGAACTCAGGGATTATGGCAAGCGCGTCCTCGGCTTAGCGTAGGATTTCGCCCCCTCCCGCAAATGACCCCCATACGGGCCTTCGATCAGCTATGATAATGAGGCTTCGTATGTGGTCATCACATGCACCGGGTCCGCCGGGCTGTTAACCGGTGGACCCACTTACTCCAAATTGATCTTGGTAGCGGGAAGGAAAGGCAACAAGCGCCCGCCGCGCTTCCACGACGCAGCGGGCGCTTGGGTCGCCCTAAGTGCATAAGGCGTTCCAAGACCCTGGCGACCGGAGGTCATTTTACTGATCTCGCGCGCCTGTCGCCAGAATATATCCAGAATATATTCGGATATATTCTACGCCGTCATTTTACGCCTGATCGAAGCTGCCCGCGAACTCGCGCTGGTCGTAATATCGGATTTTCTGGACCCGGAGAGGGTCCTTGCCCTGGATCAATAGCAACTGCTCGTCCGGCCCCATCCGCATGATTTCGTCAGGGTTCATGAGGTTGCGCGCGCTGACCTGGGTGCTGATCGAGCGGGTATGCTTGGCCCGCTCAAAAATGCTGCCATGCGTCTCGGAATACCCCGCCGTGCGAAATTCGAGGGTTTCCTGTCCCATCGACTTGGACAGCAGCTCGGCGGTCGCGTGGTCGTTCACCCCGAACGCCTGCAACACCCCGGCATTCGACAGGAAGGTGCCCGCGCGCTCGCCATAGAGGGCGCGCAACTGGTGCATATCCTGCAGGATGGGCCAGAGCTGCAGCCCGTATCCGGCCATCAGCCCCATGGCGCGCTCGACGGGTTCGAGCCTGCCCAGGGCGGCGAACTCATCGAGCAGGAAAAGGACGGGCCGCGCCGGTTTGACTGCCGAGCGGGCCATGTCGGTCAGTGCCTGAGCGATCAGCAGGCGCAGCCAGCGCGAATAGGCATCGAGACGATCGGGGGGCAGACAGAGAAACACCGTGGAAACCCCCTCTTTCAACCCTGCAAAGGTGAAGTCAGAGGCCGATGTGCTGGCGACGATGCGGGGGCTGTCGAGAAAATGGGTATGGCGCTGGGCCGAGGACAACACCCCTGCGGCTTCGCGATCGGACTTGCCGAGGTGGCGGTTGGCGGCGCGGGCTATGAGGCCGCCGGCGCCGTGGCTGTCCTGCATGCGGGCGAGCAGATCGGCAAAATCCTTGGGTGCGAGCGTGAGATAGTCGCGCACCGTCGCCAGGGTGCGGCGCTCGCGATCCTCGTGGACCACGCCATAGAGGATCAGGCCCGCGATCAGCGCCTTGGCTTCCTCGTTCCAATGCGCCTCGCCGCCTTGCCCTGCGGAATCGTGGACCAGAGCATCGGCCAGCGTCATGGCGTCTTCAGCCAGATCGAGGCTTTCCGGGTCTAGCCGGTCGAGCGGATTATAGCGGGCGGCGGGTTGCCCGGAGACGCCGAAGGGATCGAGGCACCAGACCTTGCCCTTGGTGGCGCGGGTGCGGGCGGTGACGCGGGCGTTCTCGCCCTTAGGGTCGATGCAGATCACCGAGCGGTCGATGGTCAGCAGATTGGGAATGATGGTGCCTACGCCCTTGCCGCTGCGCGTAGGGGCCATGGTCAGGAGATGGGCGGGGCCGTCATAGCGCAGCAGCTTGCCGGTTCTGAAGGATCGACCAATCAGGAGATCGCCCTTGTTGCTCGCAAGGGCGCGCACGTCATCGATTCCACCGAAGGCGGCCGAGCCGAGCAGCGCGTTGCGGCGACCCTTGAAACCATATTTCCAGACCAGCACGAGGAAGACAACGAGCGCCACCCAGGCGATGGTGCTGGCGATCGAGGTCGGCATCACCTTTTCGAGCAGCCAGGCCGTGCCGAACAGGACGGCAAAGGCTCCGCCGGCAGCAAGGATACAGCCTGCGTTGCCCTCTTCTCCGACAACCGGCCCACTCATTTTTGCGGGTCCAGAGGGCGGGTGAACCAGATGAGGCGCAGCCAAGGGACGGGCTGGCCGGGGCGGCCTTCCCCGATCAGAGTCATATGACTGGCCACGCCATGTAGATCAGGCAGGGAGGCCATGCCCCCGAACCGGAAAGGGAGGTTCGCTAGGACGGTGTGTGCAGTGTCGTTGAAACCGATGATCTGGGTGCGCTGGTCGTTGCCTTCCGCGACCCACAGGCCAACCCAGTCATAATTCTTGCGGCTAACCTTTTGCGCGGTGACGAAACGAAATCCGGCGATCGTAGGGGTGCGATCGGGGCGGGGCGGGACATAGCCCTCGACATAGCCGCTCTTGCCGATACGCCCATTGGAGACGGCGACGATTCCGCTTTTGCCATATTGGCGATCCCAGGTGATCCAGCATCCCGACGAGCGGGAATGCACCGGGCCGGGGGATTGATCGAAGTCGGCAAAGCGCGGATCGTCCGATTGGAGCATCAGCCCCCAACCGTAGCGCAATTGTCCAATGCGCCCCTCTCCGGGGGCAGGCCATCCGGTGTCCGTGCGGTAATGGCCGCCCAGTGCCTCGACGGGCAGGGGCGTGGAGGTAATGGCGACAGCGTTGGAGGGTGCATCCGTCACCGGACAGGCGGGGGGCGTGTCGGCGGCGCTGGCGGGACCAGCGACCAGACAAGCGGCGGCACCAGCCAACAGGATCGCGCCGGAGCGGCGCAAGGATAGGGTCAGGCTCATTGTTCCTCCCGTCCACGTTCGAGGTTCTTCAGGCGAGCGAGCGGCGTGATCGGCAGCGCCGGGTCGGCGTCAGGATGATCGAGCAGCTTGAGGACGATGGCCGTGGCGAGGGGAGGGGGCACGGCTTCGGCGCGCAGCATTTCGAACAGGGCCTGTTCGCCGATGGTGAGGTCCATGCCTTCGATCGTGAGATTGGCGCGGGCCTCGGCATCGGCTTCGCGCCACATTGCGACTTCGGCGGGGGTGCCGCGCACATAATCGAGCGTGCGGACCTGGTTGCGGATCGTTTCGATATCGAGGCTGTTCATTGATGGTCCTTCCCGGTGCTATGGCGGTGCAGATAATCGAGGGCTTCGCGGGCGGACTGTTCGCTCGGAAAGAGAAGATCGAGCCAGCTCTGGCTTTTTTCTGACCAGAGGCCCCATGCGCTTTCGAGTTTCTTGTCGGGGCGTTTCATGACGCGGTAATCGTCCAGCCTCATTGCGAGTCCTCCTGCTCCTCCGCTTCCGCGTCGAATGCGCGACGCCCACGCCGCTTCCAGAGCACCAGCAGATCGCCGGCTTTATCCTCCCGCACACGTCCAGCCAGTTCGAGCATCGCGCCATAGAGGGTGGCGCGATCGTCGTCGGCCAGTTCGACGAGGCCGGCTTTCTGGACGAGGCCGCCCAACTCTATGAGATGGCGCGTGCGCTCGCGTCGGGCCATGACCCATCCTCTCGTATCAGCGCGACGCGCGGCGTCTTCAAGCCTGTTCCTCGCTTGCGCCAGTTTGCTTGCCGCCTTCGCCGTCGCAGCCAGTGCGTCGCCAAGCCTTGCGCCCGCGCCCCTGAAAGAAGGCCGCGCCCCGCGAGCGCCACGCCTCCTTTTCTTCCGCGTTAGCCGATCCCACGGCGGCGAGCAGCACGCCCGCCAGCATGTCGGGATCGAGCGCATCTGCCCCGGTGGACGTGACCAGCTCGCCTAGTTGCTGCACCTTCTTCGCCTTGAGCGCGCGGGCCTTGTCGCCCAGCGCCTTCAACTCGGCGTCATAGTCGCGGACCTTGCGCATATTCTCTCCCTCGCGCCCATGATCGGGAGCCGCAGCGTAGCACGATCGCAGGCACAGGACAGCGGTTCCGAACAAAAATGCGGCCAAGTCAATCACGCGAACGGCAGAGAGTGTAAGTGCGCGCTTATACGTCGTTGCCGACGTGCGCTCAGAAAGGCAGTATAGGGGCTGTTATGGCGATCTACCATTTCTCGGCCAAGGTCATCAGCCGCGCCAACGGATCGAGTGCCGTTGCGAGCGCGGCCTATCGTGCGGCGGAACGACTGCACGATGACCGACTCGGGCGCGACCATGATTTCTCGAACAAGGCCGGCGTCGTCCATTCGGAAATCATGCTGCCCGATGGTGCGCCAGAGCGTTTAAACGATCGCGCGACCTTGTGGAACGAGGTCGAAGGGGCTGAGAAACGCAAGGACGCGCAGTTGGCGCGCGAGGTGGAGTTCTCGATTCCGCGCGAGCTGAACCAGCAACAGGGCATCCAGCTCGCCCGCGAGTTTGTCGAAAAGCAGTTCGTGGAACGCGGCATGGTCGCGGACATGAATGTGCATTGGGACATGGGGCAGGACGGGCAACCAAAGCCGCACGCGCATGTCATGCTGTCGATGCGCGAGGTAGGGCCGGAGGGCTTCGGCCAAAAGGTGCGCGAGTGGAACAGCACGGCGCTCTTGCAGGAATGGCGCGAGGCGTGGGCCGATCACGTCAACGAGCGCCTGGCCGAGCTGGATATTGATGCCCGCATAGATCATCGCACGTTGGAGGCGCAGGGGATCGACCTTGAGCCGCAACACAAGATCGGGCCGGCGGCGTCGCGGATGTCCGAACAGGGGCTTGAGGCCGAGCGGGTCGAGGACCATGCCCGGATCGCGCGCGAGAATGGCGAGAAGATCATCGCCAATCCGCAAATCGCGCTCGATGCGATCACCCGGCAACAGGCGACGTTCACGCGGCGCGACCTGGCGCAGTTCGCGTTCCGGCATAGCGACGGCAAGGACCAGTTCGACCAGGTGATGAGCGCGGTGCGGACCTCGCCCGAGCTGGTGGCGCTGGGGAAGGACGGGCGCGGCGAGGATCGGTTCACGTCGCGCGAGATGATCGAGACGGAGCAGCGGTTGGAGCGCGCCGGCGATCGGCTTGCCGATCGGGGCAGGCATGGTCTCCCGGCAACGTCGCTGCAAAATGGGGGGCGGGACGCTGCCGGGAGTGATGGCCTGATGTTGGGGGACCAGCAACGGGACGCGCTGGCGCATATCACCGGCAAGAACGACCTGGCAATCGTCGTCGGCTATGCCGGCACCGGCAAATCGACCATGTTGGGCGTGGCGCGCGACGAATGGGAGCGCGCCGGCTATCAGGTGCGCGGCGCGGCGCTGTCGGGGATCGCGGCCGAGGGTTTGGAAGGTGGCTCCGGCATCCAGTCGCGCACGATCGCCAGCATGGAATATCAATGGGGCCAGGGCCGCGAGCTGCTAGGCCCGCGCGACGTGCTGGTGATCGACGAGGCCGGCATGATCGGCACGCGCCAGATGGAGCGCGTGCTTAGCGAGGCCGAGCGGGCAGGGGCCAAGGTCGTTCTAGTCGGCGACGCCGAGCAGTTGCAGGCGATCGAGGCCGGCGCGGCGTTCCGCGCGCTCGCCGAGCGTCACGGCGCGGCCGAGATCAACGAGGTTCGCCGGCAGCATGAGGACTGGCAGCGCGACGCCACGCGGGCGCTGGCGACGGGCCGCACCGGCGAGGCGATCCATGCCTATGAGCAGCACGGCATGGTCCACGCGGCCGAGACGCGCGAGGCTGCGCGGGCCGAGCTGATCGACACATGGGACGCGCAGCGCCGCGCCGATCCGGACAAGACCCGGATCATCCTCACCCACACCAATGCCGAGGTGCGCGATTTGAACCAGGCCGCGCGCGATCGGCTGCGCGACGCCGGCGAGTTGGGGCAGGACGTGCGTATATCGGCGGAGCGGGGCGCGCGCGACTTCGCCAGCGGCGACCGCATCATGTTCCTCAAGAACGAGCGCGGCATGGGCGTGAAGAACGGCACGCTGGGGAAAGTCGAGCGCGTGTCGCCCGACAGCATGGCCGTTCGCCTTGACGATGGCCGACAGGTGGCGTTCGACCTGAAAGATTATGCCCATGTCGATCATGGCTATGCCGCGACCATCCACAAATCGCAGGGCGTGACGGTCGATCAGGGGCATGTGCTAGCGACGCCGGGGATGGACCGTCATTCGGCCTATGTGGCGCTGTCGCGGCACCGTGACGGGGTGCAGCTCCATTACGGCCGTGACGACTTCGCCGACGATCGCCGGCTTGTCCGCACGCTGGGGCGCGAGCGGGCGAAGGATATGGCGTCGGATTATCCGATGTATCGGGACCGGGACGCCGAGGCACAGTCGTTCGCCGATCGGCGGGGATTGTCGGGCGAGATCCGCGTTGCGGATGCGCCCGAGCGGAAGGGCGTGGAAATCCTCGCGCCCCGCGCGGGAACCTCACGCCAGATGGGCGAGGATTCGCGCCCGCGTGATATTGGCGACGGCCGCGGCGCTGGCGAGGCGAAGGCCGCGGTCGAGCGACAACCGCGGCGGGGAATGTTCGACGGTTTTCGGCCGCGCCCGCCCGAACGGACTGGCGAGCGGACGGCCGAGCCGGTGCAGGGCGCGAAGGAAAAGGCGGCTCCCAAGCGCGGCATGTTCGACGGGCTGAAACTCCCATCGCGCACGCCGGCGCCGACGCCGGCGAAAGAAACGCCAGCGCGTGCCGAGCAGGGCCATACCCATGATTTTCGCCGCGCGGTCGAGCGGGCCTCGCGATCGGCCGAGGCGGTGTTGCAGGCGCACGCATCAGGCGGGCCGGTGCTGGAACATCAGAAGGTCGCGCTCGAGCGCGCAGGGCAAGCGCTGGACCAGCTCAGGGCGGGAGCCTCGCGCGACCTCGCATCGGCGATGCAGCGCGATCCGGCATTGCTCCGCGAGGCGGCGGCGGGCCGCAGCGGGCCGATGATCGAGGCGATGGCGCAGGAGGCCCGCGTGCGCGCCGATCCCCATTTGCGCGCTGATCGGTTCGTGGAACGCTGGCAACAGCTCTCTCAGGACCGCGACCGGCTTTATCGCGCCGGTGACATGACGGGCCGCGAGAAGGCTGGCAAGGAGATGGCGGGCATGGCGAAAAGCCTTGAGCGCGATCCCCAGGTGGAATCGATCCTGCGTAATCGCACCCGCGAGCTGGGGCTTGAGATCGGCATGAGCCGGGGCCGTGATATGGGCGGCGGCGAGCTGGGCCGCCAGTTGACGCAGGAGCTTGGCATAGACCGTGACCGGGGAATGAGCCGCTAGAGCGGCAGTAGTTAAAAATGGCCTGCCGGTCCAATAGACCGGCAGGCCTGGCTTATGGACTCGCATTCGCAGTCGAGCCCTTCGGGTCGCATTTTTCCTTAGCATTTGATTTCGCGCGACGTTGTGAAAAATTGTCAAATATCGCCGGGAGGAAGCGCGAATGCAGAAAGAGGATGATGGTTTCAACAATTCGGAGGCAGACGGCGATCCGGCGGCTGCGTTTGCGCGGGTCGAGGATCGGTTGGCATCGGTGCATGGCGAGGTGGCGTTGCTGCGCGCCGCGATCGAGGGCCTGACCGCCGCGCGCGAGAATATCGAGATTCCCGACTATGAGCCGACGCTGGAACGCACCGAAAAGATATTGATCGCGCTCACCCAGCGGATCGACCCCATCGCCAAAAGCCCGCTCCTGTCGATGACGCCCGATGCCATGGCGGGCCAGATCGCGACGGCGGCGAGCGGTGCGCGCCGCGAGGACGCGCGTCTTGTCGCCGAAGCGCGCGCGGGGCTGGACCAGGCCGCGCGCGAGATTGGCAACCGGCTTGCATCGGCGCGGCGCGGCGACGAGCAAAACCGCTGGCTGTATGTCGCCGGTGTTTGTGGTGTGGCGCTGGGGCTGTTCCTCTACGCCCTGCTCGCCGGCCCGATCGCGCGGTGGACGCCCGATAGCTGGCGCTGGCCCGAGCGCATGGCGGTCCGCGTGCTCGATGAGTCTGGCCCGTGGGCGGCGGGGCAGCGGTTGATGCAGGCGGCCGATCCGGAGAGCTGGGCGCTGATTGTCGCGGCCTCGCCGCTGACGGATGCCAATCGCGAGACGGTGCAGAAATGCCGCGAGCAGGCGGAAAAGGCAGAAAAGCCGGTGCGCTGCACGATTGAGGTGAAGGCCGGCAAATGATGAGGGTCTTGGCTATATTATGGCCGGACTTCACATGCTTGCTGGATCATTTTTCACCGCGATCATGAGGTGATTGAGGTTGCACGATGCTTTCATTCAGAAGGTCGCATGGTCGCACGTCAAGCGCCTGGGCGATCTCCCACAGCATGAGGAGGGTGACGTTCTGCACGCCGCGTTCAACCGCGCTGATGTAAGCACGATCCACGCCCATGCGGCCAGCCACCGCTTCCTGGCTTAACCGAGCTACGAGACGATGATGGCGGAGGTTCGCACCAAGAAGATTGCGGATGTCCATCCGCAGCTTAGACAGGATTCGCGTATTAACGCGCTACGCACTATAATACGCGGATCGTGCGGCGGAGCGGACGACATTCATGGACATGATGACGTGTCATGAAGCGCGGTCCGGGGCCGTGAGAGGGAACCGGTTCAGCCATAATGGCACATCATGCGGCTGATCCACATGGAAGGGATACCATCTATGTCGATAAGCCACAGAAATCACACATCTTCATTATTCGTCGCTTGCATAAGCTAAAGCGCGGTCGCAGCGCATGAACAGCCACCTCCCTGTCGGCCGACTGGCCGAGCATCTTGAATCCCTGTCGAGAGAACGCGCCTGGTTCGCGATCGTCGCTGCGACGACAGGGGTTGCTGCCGCGAATTTCTCCTTCCCGGCGATCGGTTTTGCCCCGCTTTACATGCCGGTCATTTGTGGAGCCTGCTGGGCGCTGGGTGCGCGCGAGGGCTATTTCGTGGCGACCGTCACGGCGTTCCTGACAGCCGTTCCGGCGCTGCACGCCCCGCCCGAGCTTCCGCCCGCGCTGCTGGCGCTGCGCGTCGCGGTCCCCGTCGCCGCCTTCCTGTTCATCGCCGCCGCTGTCACCAGTTTCCGGCGATCCTATGACCGCGAATTGTTCAACGCGCACCGCGACCGCATGACCGGCACGCTCAATAAGGAGGTTTTTCACCGCCGCTGCGCGCAGGCGATCGAGGATGCGAGGCATACACGCCGAACGCTCCTGCTCGTGCTTCTCGACCTCGATGATTTCAAGGCGGCGAACGACCGTGCCGGCCACCTTGCCGGCGACGAAATCCTGCGTGCTTTCGCCAAGGGGGTATCCGCGATCATGCGCCGCGAAGATTTGATCGGCCGTATTGGCGGCGATGAATTTGCATTGCTGGTGCGCGTGCCGTCGATCGCGGAGGGCCAGGGCATTGCCCGCGATATTCACGCCCGCCTGTCGGCCGTGCTGGCGCAATCGCGCTATCCGGTGACATGTAGCATGGGCGCGTTGCTGATTCCGCCCGAAGTGCCGCGCACCATAAGCGAGCTGATCCACGCGGCCGACCAGGCCATGTATCGCGCCAAGCGCGGCGGCAAGAATGCGGTCGAAATCGATGATGGCACCGAGCCTCAGGGGGCCGCAATCCTCCCCATTGCCATGCAGCGCCGGGAGGGGGTTGCATGATCGATCTCGCCCTCATCGGCCGGGATGAAGAAACCAAATGGATTCCGGGTCAAAGCCGGATGTGGCTTGACGACACTTGCCCTCACGAAGCGTCAGGCCGGTCCGGTCTCCGCCAGCTATACGACAAGATGGCGCTGGCGGGGCGGGTGAGGGGCAACGAGGCCGGTAGGCCGCCCCTCGCCCTTATGGTTGTCCCACTTCCTGACAGTGCATGGGGTGCCTGAAATGGAGCAGAGCGCGACACATGGCAGCGATCCCGATCCCCTTCGCATAACGGCCGACCCCGCCCTTGTGCGGGCAATCGGCGGCGCGTTGACGGTGTTCGCTACGTTGATGGCGCGAAAGGGGATCGAGTCCCTTGAGGAAACCGCCAACCTTCTTGGCATTTATGCGGTATTGACTGACGAAATCGCGCCTGACGAGGCGCTCATACTCGGCTGCTGGGCCGGAATGCTGCGTGACGCGGCGGAAGGGATAAGTGTCGAGTCGACCAACAAGGGAGGGGATCAGCAGGGAGATCAAGCGCAATGACATCACCGGGCACGAGGGTCAGCCATGAGGCGGCCGTTCTGATAGTCGAGGACGGACCGCTTGTGCGAGCCTTTGCGGCCGATATTCTCATGGACGCGGGCTATCGCGTGTTCGAGGCGTGCGAAGCGGCCGACGCGCTCACCATTCTTGAAGGCCGTGACGACATTGGAACGGTATTCACCGATATCGAGATGTCGGGAATGACCGGCCTGGCGCTCGCGGGCGTGATCACCGAGGGTTGGCCGGAGATCGCCATTCTCGTAACCTCCGGACGGATTCAGCCCGATCCCGGCACGCTGCCTGCTGGCGCTGCTTTCATCGCCAAACCCTACAAAGCCGACGCGTTGATAGGTCAGCTTGCCGAGCTGGTGGCGCGCTGAAGCTCGCAACGGCAATCAAGTTTTGAAGCGGATGTGCGCCGATGACGAGACTCAGGGCATGATTATCGGCATCGAGGACGGATGGTTTAGCCATGACCGTTCCGGCCATTTGCAATGGTCACAGCTTGGCCGACAGCGGGCCTTTGTCTTCTGATCCCGAATCGACGGCCCCGCCCTGACAGGCGGGGCCGATGTTGTTTGGAGGGTCTGACAAGGGCGAAAGCGGCGGCGCGTCCCAGGGTCCGCGCGGCCGCACGGGTGATTCCGTCAGCCGTTGGCCGACTTCTTCGGGCGGCCGCCCTTGCGGCCGTTCGCCCGCGCAGCCGCGACCTTGGCCGCAGTGCGCGATCGGCCGCCTTGCGCGCCTAGCTGCTGCGCCATCCATTGCTTCGAGCCGAAAACGCCTTGCAACAGTGCGGGTACGTAGAGATCGGTGTCGAGCTTGGGCCAATGCAGGCCCAACCCGGCAGCGCTAACCTCAATGTCGGTCAGCGCATCGGGGGGAGCGTCGGCCAAGCCTTCGGCGAGCCGCGCCGGAAATGTCAGCTCGACACCCGTATTCAGCGCCACCACTACGCGCGCGCGGCGGCGATCGTAGCGCGCCGAGACGGCATGGCCAGCGGCGCGCAGTTCAGTCATGCGCTTTTCGGCCTGATCGAACTCCTGTTCAGTAACTGCCATGAATAGCACTCCATTCCGCGCACAGGGCTGCCAGCGCCGCCTGTAGGGCATCCTTGATGCCGCCTAGCGCCGGCAGTTTGAAACCGTAGCTCTCCCGCAACTCCGGCGGACCATCGGTGCAATGCAGGATGAAAACCGCCTCGCCGTCCGCCCCTTTAACATGGACATGAGCGGGACGATGATCGTTCGGATAGATCACGACCCGCAGGCCATCTATGCGCAGGACAGTCGGCATTGCCGAACCTATATCAAAAACCCAAGCGCTAGGGAATAGTTCCGCCGCTTTGCTGCGCTCTGGCGCTAGGGCCTGTCGCCCGTTGGCAAAGACCAATGATCTCGGTGCGGTCTACGGCGTGCCGCTTAAAGGTTTCGGCTCTTTGCTCGCAGCCTCTGGCCTTTGCCAGCAGATGAGATATGCGATAGCGTGACGGGATGGACCGCCCGCCGCCTTCCAATGATGACGATGGAAGCCTTGAAGGCAATGCCACCGCGCGCCGCTTGGCAGCTGCAAAGTACCTCCTGCATCTCATGAGAGACCCCGAGGCCCGACAGCGCGCGATAGATCGCCTTGGTTTCGATCCAGTCGAGAAGGCTGCAGAGTTGATGCGCGAGAAGCTCGGGTTCGACCCGGATGACTATCAGGGGCAGGACGAGCTAGCGAACGACGCCTGAGGTCCAGGAGCATGGCCATGCTCATCACCTACTACTTTTCAACGCTGGCTGCATTTTAGGTCGATCGCGCCCATTGCTAGTTGTGAAGGCGATCCGCCTTCGGCCGCTACTTCCTCATCCAGACAGCGCTGCCTTTGCGTGCGCGTGTCCTTGGGCTGCTCTTCTACCACGTAAATGGTGCGACCATCCGGCGCGACCACGGTACGCACCGGCGGCTGCTTCGTGCGGGTATCTCCTCGCTGCGCTGGCACGACATACACGGTTCGGCCATCTGGCATGGTGACGACACGCGGCTGTTCTCTCGCAGACTGCGCGGCAACCGGCCCTGCTGCTGAGAGCAGCACGCCTATCTTCACTGAATTTGCCAGTATACCCATACGTTTTCCTCACCAATCGCCAGAATATGAGCTTGAGCGCCAGCGACCGCAACCGAGCGACCACGACAAGTTGATTGGCGTCGTCCCCATCCTTGGGGCTACTTTTCAGGGGCGGGCAATGACCCCGCTAACGGGAGCCGGATAACCGTGAGGACCGGCCCCACGACCTGAAAAGGAGAGATCCATGAAAATGGCGGTTCGCGCCATGCTTGTCGCATTGGCGACGCTTGCCCTGGCAAGCCCATCGTTCGCAGCGACCGTTGCACCAACGAGCTACCCGTTCATCCTCAAAGTCGATTCCTTTGGCTCTCTATATGTGATAATGTCCTTTATCACATACTAATGCGGGGCGGACATGAAGGCGGTTCACGACAAGATAGAAGGCCCATTCGCGATCGAGGAGGATCTAGCTCTGTACGGCATGGTGATCGGCAGTGCGACGCTGCGCAGCGGCATCAAGCTGATCCTGCATGGCACAATCGCCGGCGACCTGATCCTTGAGCCAGGAGCGCGCGCCATCATCCACGGCACAGTCGCCGGGCGTATTTGCAACGAGGGCGGGCGAGCCGAGATATTCGGCTTTGTTGATGGCGTCGAAGACCTTTCCCCGGACGCCGTAACGGTCATCGACACCGCCGCCCATGTTCGCGGTCGGCGATGAACCAGCTCGCCCCTCTCCCGTCACCCAGCTTAGCGCTGCCCGCGCTCATCGCGTCGGCCGATGAGCGGGCGCGGCTGCGCTTCCTCGAGTTCTTCGCCGTCACCATCCGCAATCCCCATACGCGCCGTGCCTATGCGCGCGCAGCGGGCGAGTTTTTGGCTTGGGTAGCGGCGCGCGGCATCACATCGCTCGCCGGCTTGCAGCCGCTTCATGGGCTCTGTTGCAAAAATCGTGAAGCTTGAGCATGCTTGGCGGAGATTGGACGGACGGAACGATGACGGATTTCAAGTGGCGCCATTTCCAGGGTGATGTGATCCTGTGGGCGGTGCGCTGGTATTGTCGCTATCCGATCAGCTATCGCGACCTTGAGGAAATGCTGGCGGAACGCGGCATTTCGGTCGACCATACGACGATCTATCGCTGGGTCCAGTGCTACGCCCCGGAGATGGAGAAGCGGCTGCGCTGGTTCTGGCGGCGTGGCTTTGATCCGAGCTGGCGCCTGGATGAAACCTACGTCAAGGTGCGGGGCAAGTGGACCTACCTGTACCGGGCAGTCGACAAGCGGGGCGACACGATCGATTTCTACCTGTCGCCGACCCGCAGCGCCAAGGCAGCGAAGCGGTTCCTGGGCAAGGCCCTGCGAGGCCTGAAGCACTGGGAAAAGCCTGCCACGCTCAATACCGACAAAGCGCCGAGCTATGGTGCAGCGATCACCGAATTGAAGCGCGAAGGAAAGCTGGACCGGGAGACGGCCCACCGGCAGGTGAAGTATCTCAATAACGTGATCGAGGCCGATCACGGAAAGCTCAAGATACTGATCAAGCCGGTGCGCGGTTTCAAATCGATCCCCACGGCCTATGCCACGATCAAGGGATTCGAAGTCATGCGAGCCCTGCGCAAAGGACAGGCTCGCCCCTGGTGCCTGCAGCCCGGCATCAGGGGCGAGGTGCGCCTTGTGGAGAGAGCTTTTGGCATTGGGCCCTCGGCGCTGACGGAGGCCATGGGCATGCTCAACCACCATTTCGCAGCAGCCGCCTGATCGGCGCAGAGCGACAGCCTACCTCTGACTGCCGCCAATCTTTGCAACAGAGCCGAGCCTGTTCTTCATCGACGCCGTGGATCACTACCGCTCATACGATGAGGACGGAAATGCCGTGAAAGGCAAATATGCGACGATGTTCGAGGAAGAATATCGCCGCGCCGCCAAGCTTCCCGAATTTTCCAGCCTGTTCAAGGAAGTCGACCTCACGTCCGAAGCCGAGGACGTGCATGACGGCTATTTCTCCATCGACAAGAACAAGCGCTGGACGGACACCGCCGACAACAATCAGGCGAACCGCGACAGCGCCGAGCGCGCCTATAACCTCATCATGAAGGACAAGGAAAAGCTCTTGGGCTTCGAGACGAAGCTCAAGTTCATCTTTTCCCACTCCGCCCTGAAAGAGGGCTGGGACAATCCCAACGTGTTCCAGATTTGCGCTCTGCGTGAAATCGGCACGGAGCGGGAACGCCGCCAGACCATCGGTCGCGGCCTGCGCCTGTGCGTCAACCAGCAGGGTGAACGGCTGCGTGGCTTCGAGATCAACACGCTCACGGTGGTCGCGACCGAGAGCTATGAGACCTTCGCCGACAACCTCCAGAAGGAAATCGAGGCCGACACCGGCATTCGCTTCGGTATCGTCGAGCAGCACCAGTTCGCGGCGATCCCGATCCAGAAGGACGACGGTACGCTCACGATGCTGGGCTTCGAGGAATCGACGTCGATCTTTGACTTCCTCAAGGCCGAGCAGATGATCGACGCCAGAGGCAAGGTGCAGGACAAGCTGCGGCAGGCACTGAAGGAGGGGACTCTGACCCTCCCGCCTGAATACGCCGCGCATTTGCCGCAGGTGAAAGAAGTCCTGCGCAAGGTCGCTGGCAAGCTCGACATCAAGAATGCCGACGAGCGCGTCACGGTCAAAACCCGTCAGGCCGTCCTGCAAAGCGCCGAATTCCAGGCGCTGTGGGAGCGCATCAAGCACAAGACGACCTATCGGGTGCATTTCGACAACGCGAAGCTGATCGACGATTGCGTCAAGGCCATTGCCGGTGCGCCGCCGATTGCCAAAGCGCGCGTCACCATCCGCAAGGCCGACCTGGCCATCGGGCAGGGCGGCGTGCTCGCAACCGAAACCTCCACGTCCGGCCCCGTGACCATCGAGGAGGGCGATATCGTCCTGCCCGACGTGCTGACTGATCTTCAGGATCGCACCCAGCTCACGCGGCGCAGTCTCGTCACCATCCTGACCGAGAGCGGCAGGCTGTCGGATTTCAAGCGCAATCCGCAAGCCTTCATCGAGCTGGCCGCCGAGGTTATCAACCGCACCAAGCGGTTGGCTCTCGTCGATGGCATCAAATATCAGCGCGTCGGCGTCGATACCTTCTATGCGCAGGAGCTGTTCGAGCAGGAGGAGCTGACCGGCTACCTTAAGAACATGCTCAAGGACACACAGAAATCCGTGTTCGAGCATGTTGTCTATGACTCGGGCGGCGTCGAGCGCACTTTCGCCGAACAGCTCGAAAAGAACGAGGCCGTGAAGGTTTACGCCAAGCTCCCCGGCTGGTTCAAAGTGCCGACGCCGCTTGGAACCTACAATCCCGATTGGGCGGTTCTCGTGCAGATGGATGGCGAGGAACGCCTTTATTTCGTCGTCGAAACTAAGGGCAGCCTGTTCGCGGATGATCTGCGGGACAACGAAGCGGCAAAGATCGCTTGCGGAGAGGCACATTTCAAAGCTCTGGCGATCAACCAAAATCCGGCCCGTTACGTCAAGGCCACCAGGATAAATGACCTCATGGAACATAGCTGAACTTATTGGCCTCGCGAACGACAGCGTCTTCTCGAGGCCAAATTCGCGAAGCTTAACATAAGTAACATTATCAACCTTTTATCGTTTTATATCAATCATTTATCATCCGACGAGCAAGGGTCATTCCGGTGAATTGATATCCGCCCAATAGGTGATCTCCTCGAAAAGGTGCATGCCTTCCGGATCTTCCCATCCCTTACGCCCGTCATCCCACCGGCCGATTACGGGACGATCTCCTTCCCAGAGCAGCATGAGGCGACCGTCTTTTCGGTCGTCGGGCATCGCGCCAATCGGGTCCCACGGGATGTATTTCGCTGTGATCACGCAAAATCTCCTCGCATGCCGGCGGCGCGCGAGTTCATTCACGCTGCGCTGCTCCAGCAACGGCATTGAAGATCGAATCGACGATGTCTAGAAATAAAGTGCCCCGACGGTTTGCAAAGCAGGGACCGCCGGGGGATACCCAGCTCATATGGCGCAAGGGTGCCTAAAAATCAAGTGAAAAGGTTCCCGTGCCAACATTCGTTCATGCCTTGTCCGCTGACCGCTTCGACACTTATCTGAAGTGGGCCGGAGCCGATCAGACGCTCGCAGAGCGCCTGTACACCTATAATGTGCAGCTTTCCGCAGCCCTCTATGGCCCTCTACACATGCTCGAGGTCGTGCTGCGTAACATGGCGGACGCGCGGCTTGCGGCCCAACATGGCGCCGCCTGGATCGACGATCCTGCGATCCTTGTGACGAACTATCAGACGGGCGCAATCGCAAAAGCACGGCAAACGCTGCAGAAAGACGGGAAGGCAGCGACCCGTCCGCAGATCGTAGCGGAGTTGAACTTCGGCTTCTGGGCGTCACTCTTCGGCCCCAAGTCACACCACCTCTGGCAAAGCCTGCGACCCATCTTTCAGGCCAAAGGCGTACAGCGCGGTGTGATCGCGCGGGACTTGCGCGACCTGCGTATATTGCGCAACCGCGTCGCCCACTATGAACCCATCATCGCGCTTCCGCTCGCGCAGCGCTATGCGAGTATCACGACCTTGACGGGCTGGCTGTCTCCAAGCGCCGCGACATGGATCGCCAAGTATTCGACATGGCCGACACTTTATCCGGCCGTACCCATCCTTGTGCCCGACCCTGCATCTGGAGATTTGCTGGTGGCGCCAGCGGCGCTACCCTTTCTCCCTGCATGACCTATCTCTCCGCGACGCCTGGATCTTGAGGACAATGTCGCCCATCCAGCCCGGCATGGCCGAGCGGGCCGCGACCAGCGCGCGCGTACCGGCATCGTCGAGGCGCGCGGCGAAGCGCCCGATCACATCCGCGTCGATATTGCCCTTCCCTAGATGCGCGAGCGCCTGGACGATCGCATTCACAGACTCCGGCGCGTCGAGCACCGGCGCGCGGCTGTGCTTCAAGGTAACGCTGCGGCCGCCAGCCTTGGCGGTGCGGGTGCGGCCGCTGGTGGCGTAGCTCACCCGGGCGGGCACCTGCGTCGAGATACCAAGGCTATTGGCCGCCGCCGCTCCCGACGGCGCGAGCGCATCGCCGCTCTGCGCGGAGAGCGCCTGGGCCAGCTGCCCGGGATCCGGGCTCAGGGCACCAAGCTTGTCATGCTGGCGGGGATAGTCGTAGAGACCGCGGCCGATCCGACGGATGTCACCGGCATGCGCGAGACGCGACAGCGCCATGTCGACCGAGCCGCGCGTACCGAAGTCGACGAACTGCTTGGGCGTAAACACCCAGCCACAGCCCTTGCCGCGCACACGCTTCATAATCCGGTCAGCCACCGCAGACATGTCCATGCTCCTGTCTGTTAGATAGTAGCATGGTTTTTTCTAACAAGCCATGGCCACAGAAAGCGCCAGTTCTCTCGATTTTCCAAGACATTCCAGCACATGGTAGTGGGAGCATCCCTTCGCAAGATCAACCGCCCCATGCAAATCAACGCTCCCGCCCACGCTCCGGCGCTGGCCGCTCGGGACCAGCTCCACCCTCCAGCTCGCGCGCCGGCTCTGTCGCTTGCCGCCCCTGCATCATCTCGCGGGCCAGGGCCAGACGTCGGGAGACCGCCGGCGGCATAGCCGCCAGGAAACCCGCAATTTCGTCGGAAAGCGCCTGGTCGTCGGCCTCGCCGGTGCGTGCAAGCGCCACTGCCGCCTCCGCATAAGCACCGCGTATCTGCTTCTGGCGAACCAGCGCCATCACGTCTTGCGGCCGCCGTTCCTCATCGCGCGCGCGCGCAAAGGCCCGAGCGCGCAGCACGTTGAGTTCATCCATATTGAGCCGGCGCCCCTCCTGACCGATCCGAGCATCGAGATGCAGCGCTGCTGAGCGCACACGCTTTTGAACGTGACCGCGTGCGCGTCTGGGCGTCGCCTCAGCCGCGATGCCGCGCACCCGTAGCTCATGCGCGAATGTCTCTCGCATATGATGGAGGTCGGCCTTGCGCGGATTGAACCGCGTGCCGTCCGCACCTTCGGTGGCCACCGTCAGATGGACATGCGGATGATCGGTATCTGTATGGAGCGCCAGCATATAGGCGTGATTGTCCTCGAACAGGATCCGGGCGAACGCCTGGGCGGCGTCCTGCAGCGTCTCGGGATCGGTCGAACCGCCGGGCATGGAGAGGACCAGCGACAGCGAGGTCGGCCGATCGCGGCCATGCTCGTTCATCGCCTCGTCGAGCATGGTCCAGTCCTGCGCAATCTCCTTCAGGCGCTTGGGATCGTCAATGATCTCACCCTCGCTCGAGCGCACCGCGAGCTTCCCGTGCCGAGCAACATAGTCGAAATGCTCGGATAGATGATGCGCGCCATATTGCTTGCCCGAGACCTTGACCATGACCTCCGGGGCCTTGCGCACGATCCGCTCGAGCTTGGCCCGAGCCTCGGACTGGCTCAGCGGCGCGGCGCGCGCCTGCCCTCCCCGGCCCGATCCGCCCCGTCCGACGCGCACATAAGCCCCCCGCAGTATCCGTTTCCCACCGGTGGGCGGCCGCCATGCCTCCATGAGGCTGGGCAGCGGCAGGATGCCCTCCTCCTCAAGCATCAAGGCTGTCCCGGCTCTGTTGCAAAGATTGGCGGCAGTCAGAGGTAGGCTGTCGCTCTGCGCCGATCAGGCGGCTGCTGCGAAATGGTGGTTGAGCATGCCCATGGCCTCCGTCAGCGCCGAGGGCCCAATGCCAAAAGCTCTCTCCACAAGGCGCACCTCGCCCCTGATGCCGGGCTGCAGGCACCAGGGGCGAGCCTGTCCTTTGCGCAGGGCTCGCATGACTTCGAATCCCTTGATCGTGGCATAGGCCGTGGGGATCGATTTGAAACCGCGCACCGGCTTGATCAGTATCTTGAGCTTTCCGTGATCGGCCTCGATCACGTTATTGAGATACTTCACCTGCCGGTGGGCCGTCTCCCGGTCCAGCTTTCCTTCGCGCTTCAATTCGGTGATCGCTGCACCATAGCTCGGCGCTTTGTCGGTATTGAGCGTGGCAGGCTTTTCCCAGTGCTTCAGGCCTCGCAGGGCCTTGCCCAGGAACCGCTTCGCTGCCTTGGCGCTGCGGGTCGGCGACAGGTAGAAATCGATCGTGTCGCCCCGCTTGTCGACTGCCCGGTACAGGTAGGTCCACTTGCCCCGCACCTTGACGTAGGTTTCATCCAGGCGCCAGCTCGGATCAAAGCCACGCCGCCAGAACCAGCGCAGCCGCTTCTCCATCTCCGGGGCGTAGCACTGGACCCAGCGATAGATCGTCGTATGGTCGACCGAAATGCCGCGTTCCGCCAGCATTTCCTCAAGGTCGCGATAGCTGATCGGATAGCGACAATACCAGCGCACCGCCCACAGGATCACATCACCCTGGAAATGGCGCCACTTGAAATCCGTCATCGTTCCGTCCGTCCAATCTCCGCCAAGCATGCTCAAGCTTCACGATTTTTGCAACAGAGCCCGCAGGCCAATGGCCCTGCCCTTTCGCCAAGCAGCTCGCGCGCCCGATCATAAGCGACCGAGCCGAGCAGACGGGCGGTCAGAACCTCTTCTGCACTCAGCGGCTCGTCGCGTGATCGGGCCGCAGTGAAGATCGCCTCGGGCTCGCCCGGGGTCCGGATCGGCAAACTGTAGCCCGATGCAAGGTCATGATCCCGGGCGCGGTCAAGGATGCCTCGCTGGCGCGGCGTGAGCTCCAGCACGTCGCCGACACGGTCCCAGGCCAGTCCAGAGGGCGTACGTGCGCAGGCCGCATGGATGGGATCTTCGAGATAATGGCGCTCTTCGAGCACTTCCTCGAGCCAGGCCGACGGATAGGTTGTGAGGAACAGGCTTTGCTCGTCGCCGCGCCGAAGGTCGATATTGTGAAGCAGCGTGAACCAGCGGAAGCCAAGATCGCGCACGGCGGCATCGATCGTGCCATGCAGATCGCCAAGGGTTTCAGCACGCTGACAGTCCGTCGCAAAGCGCGTGAGATCATCAAGGCGGCCGCAGTCTTTTATCCTGTTCGCCATAGGCGACGGAAGCTCGTTCGCGAGGAGACGGCTCGTCCACACCTAAGCGGCGAGCGCCATGATTATCAGGATGAGTTGAGAACGATTCGCAACAATCTACGATTAGAATGGATCGCCTATGACACTTTATCCGCCGGCAAAGTGTCATAGCTGACAACCCGTCTGTGGCCGCCGATTTGGGATTCACATTGATCCTGCTTTGTGCTTGATTCCATCATGTTATGTTTCATGCAGGCAAGCCTCTTGAACCCTCCATTGGCTGTGATGTCGCGGCCGTGCTCGAGACGCTGGCGACCGTATCGAGCCGGCCCCGTTATGCCTTCATGCTGCTCAACCTGATCGCCCAGGTGGCGGGGCCAGATGGAAGCGCCGGTCCCTGGGTCAGGCGGAACGATGGGCTCGTTTCCCTGCGCGATTGGCTATGCGACGCATTGACCCCGATGGCCCAGCGTGGTCCGCGCAGCATTACGCTGGCCGAGCGGGTCGAGAGCGACCTCGCTAGAAACGGACTGCTCCCCGGCGATCCGGAGAAAAGGCGCGGCGTGATCGCGGAGGAAATGCGGGCACGCATTCGCACAGCCGGCAAGAGTAATCTCAGTCGCGCCGTTTCCGAACTGGTGAATGCAGGCCTGCTCCGCCGACATTATCAGGGCTATCGCGTCGACCATCGGAACCGTGGCGGCCAGCGCCACGCCGTCTATACCTTGATCGGCGATGCTCTGCGTCTAGTGCCGGGCATCAGCTCCACACCGAATCTGCCCGTGCAAGGCGAACTTGCCCTCCCAAGATGATTGCGCAGTCGAACCGGGATTGCTGCAGTAGTGTGCTGTGAGGTCGGGTAACGATGTCCGAATAATAAGGCCAGTCAGAACGTCAGCATTGACCTTGCCGGCAATTACATCAGCCATTCCCGTCAAGGATCGCCATGGCCTTCTTCGACGCGAATGGATTGTCAGATTCGGAATGAAGCCGGGCACGCGAGCCATATAATCGCGGTAAACCTCGCCGAAGTTGGCTAGCGCCTCCTTTTCCTCATGCCGAGCCAGCCGAATATACATCACGACGAGCACCGGAAACATAGCAAGGGTCAAAAGGGTCGGCCATTGTAGCAAAAAGCCGAGCATGACGAGAATGAAGCCGACATATTGCGGGTGCCGGATCCGGGCATAAATCCCAGTAAGGGCCAATTGGTGTTTGCGCTGACTCAAGTGAAGGGCCGTCCATGCAACCGAGATCAGCCAGTAACCCACGCCGATCAGCACAAAGCTGGCGATGTGGAATGGACCGTAATGGGGATTAACTCGCCAGCCGAACATCATCTCCAGGAGATGTCCAGCATCGTGGCTCCACCAGTCGACAGCGGGGAAATACGACTGGAGCCACCCCGAAAGCACGAAGATCGTGAGCGGGAAGCCATACATTTCCGCGAAGAGCGCTATGATGAAAGCGCTGAACGCCCCCAAACTGCGCCAGTCTCGTTTAGTTGCCGGCTTGAAGAAGCTGAACGCAAAGAGGATGAAAACGGCGGCGTTAACCAGCGCGAGCCCCCACAGACCATAGCCATAGTCGGCGTGCGTCATCGCGACTCTCCTTCGATGCGGCCGTTGGGATTGGCCGGTAAGCCGGCGGGTGCCTGACCGGGCTCATGGCCATGCTGATGCCCACCATGGCCGCGGTGCATGAACAGGTGCATGAGCGGGCAGGCGAGCAGGATGAGATAGGGCAGCACACCCAGGAAGTGCGCGGTATGCTCGGTGAGGAGGAAGAAGCTAGCGACGAGCAGGAAGCCGATCAGAACGATCTTGCCGCGCTTGCGCATGCGATGGTCATGTTCGCCCATATGCCGTCCTCTTCTGGTCAACGTCCGGGCAGCATAGGCTCGAGTCCAAGGAGCAAGGTATAAGTAGAGACCGAAGTCCCCCGGGCATCGCGCAGGCATGGGTAAGGCGATCGATGGGATCGGCCATCGGCGTTCGGGCGACGCAGCTGTCGGGGAGCAGCAGTCGTGCTGCGGATTTTGCGTATAGGGCCCCTGTGCATTGTAGGGACACAGATTCACGGTAGGCATCGACGTCAGGGGTAGCCAACTATTTGCGCAGGTTCTCGATGCCAAGTTCGCGCCACATCCAGGTGAAGTCGTAGGTGGCCATCGGGTCGTTCGCGTCGAGTTGGCTGCTGCTGCGGTTTTCGAGATGCTTGAGCCACCCGGCTACTCGGTGCCGGCCTGCGGCCGTTTGAACGGCTGCGCGCGGGGTGATGTCGCCGAGTATGCCGATGGGTTCATCGAGCGTCGCGCGGTACTGACGGTCGAGCATGGCATGGATGAGCGGGGTTGCCACCTCTGGCGCAATGGCGGGTGCCGGTTCGGACATTGTCAGTCCCTCGGCCCGCGCCGCCATGGCCTGTTCGACCGTCTCGATCGTGGTCAGCGGCGAGCCGACCAACCCGGCTAGCGCATCGGTCATGAGCGCGGTGCCGCGTTTCGCCCGCTCGGCCGAGGTGACGGCGAGAATCAGGGCGCGGCCTTTCAATTCGACATTGCCGAGCACCGGGGTGCCGTCCGCCATCGTCACACCCCACGCCATACGCCCGGTGCTCTTCGCTATTCCGTTCGGTTCCTCGCCCAGCCAGTTCCAGAAGTGCGTGGTTTCCCGCTGAAGCGCAGGGATAGTATCGAGCCGCTCACCGACCAGCGCCTGGGTCACGCCGCGTGCGAAGGGAAAGCGCACGCGGTGGAACACCACTTCCTCGCCATCACTGTTGTGCAGCGTAGGGATCGACGCCGGTCCCATGGTCTTGGGAACGACATCGAACAGCCATGCCGTGCTGATGAGGGCTGGAAGCGCAGCAAGATCGTCGGCGTCTAGGTTCAACGCGGTGCGCGGGCTGCGCTTGCCCTTCGAGCGCCGCAGATCGGCGACGAGCGCCTCGGCCGCCTCCATCGTGAACGACAGCACGCCGCCCGACAGGAGGTGCTTGCCTCCGACCTGCACGACGCGGGCACCGATCCTGTCCCATTGCTTCAGCGTCTGCGAGGCGCTGCGCTCGGATACTCGAAGTGGCTCGTCGCCCTGGATCAGGTCGCGCACAAGGAAGCCGCTCCCGGGCTCGACCTCGCTGACTTCGTAGAGGCTCATCACCGACGATCGAAGGGCACGCAGGTAGATTTTGGTCGAGCCGCTCTCGTTCCAACCCCGGCGCCGAATATAGTCATCAACAATGTTCCGGTCCCCGGGTTCGATGGTGCGCGTGAGCAGATCCTCGAACGCGCATCCCCACAACACGCCGGCCCAATGATCGCCGACGATGTCTGCCAGCTCGTCCGCTTCGAAGTCGAACTCCTCCATCGCCAGACCGAGATGATCGCCGAGCGCCTCGCCCAGATGCTCGCCCCAGGCCGGCGAGGTGGCGAACTTCATGACGCCGGACAGATCGTGACCACGCTTCATGCCTGTTCCCTCTGCTGCTGACTGAATTGCTGGCGGTGCGCGGCGACGATGCGCGAGACCGTGGGTTCGCTGACGCCGTACAACCGTGCCATCTCGGCACCGGACTTGCGACCGGAGGTGACGGATTCGGCGATTTCGCGACGCTGCTTGTCGCCGAGCTTGCGCCGTCGTCCGCCGATCCGCCCTTCGGCACGTGCCTGGGCAAGGCCGGCGCTGGTGCGTTCGCGGATCATGGCCCGCTCGAACTCGGCGAAGCTTCCCACCATTTGCATCATCATCCGCCCTGCCGCGGTGGTGGTGTCGATCGCTTCGGTCAACGAACGAAAGCCCGCTCCCGCGAGCTCGATCCGCTCCATGATGTGCAGCATGTCCTTCAGGCTGCGCGACAGCCGGTCGAGCTTCCAGACGACGACGACATCTCCCTCGCGCAACTGCCCGATCATCTCCAGGAGCTTGGGTCGGTCCCATCGCCCGCCGCTAGCGGTCTCCTCGAATACACGTTTGCAGCCGAGCGCGTCGAGCGCGCGCCGCTGCGTGGCGTTCGACTGGTCGTCGCCCTTCGACACGCGGGCATAGCCGATCAGATAGGATTCGCGCGTCATCCAGCTTCTTTCACAAACGGCCGTATCCGGAGGTGGAAACAGGATGCACCAATTTCCGCAGCCTTGGGCCTTTCACAATCCTCTTTCATTAAGCGGGCAAAAGGCAAGAGGTTTTTGAAGGATGAAACATGCCCGCACGTATTCCGATGACCCAGCGGCAGCGCGCCGCATTGCTTGCTTTGCCCGACAGCGAGGCGGCGGTGGTGCGACACTATGGCCTCGATGCCGAGGACCTTGCTGCAATCGGCACCGCGCGCACTCCGGCAACCCGGTTGAGCTACGCCCTGCAACTCTGTTGCCTCCGCTTTCCGGGGCGGCATCTGCGCGCAGGCGAGCTGTTGCCTGCGATCATGCTCGACCATATCGCCGAGCAGGTCGGGGTGGATGCAGGCGCCATCGCCGACTTCGCGCGGCGAGCGCCGACCCGCTACGATCAGCTTGCCGCCATCAAGGCGCGCTTCGGCTTCACCGATCTGAGCCGGCCAGCGCGCGGTATCATGATGACCTGGCTGGAAATCGAAGCCATGCCCATCGTGGACGGGCGTATTCTGCTCGATCGACTGCTCGACGAGCTGCGCACGCGGCGCATCGTTATCCCCGGCATCAGCGTAGTCGAGCGGATGGCGGCCGAGGCGATGCTGCGGGTGGAAACCGATCTGGTCGCTGCAATCCATGATAAACTCGATGCGGATATGCGTCAGCGCCTCGATACGCTGGTCGATGAGAAGGTGCATGATCGACAGAGCCGCTTGTCGTGGCTGCGCGAACCACAGCCCCGCGTCGCGTCAGCCTCGCTCGCCGAAATCCTTGAGAAGGTCGCTCTGATCCGCAGGACCGGAATTTCCTGTGTTCCGGTCGATCCCCTGCACGAGCCACGCATGACGCAGTTCGCCCGCGAAGGCGTGCGCTATACCGCCCAGGCCTTCCAACAGATGCGCGCCTCCCGCAGGCGGGTCATCCTGCTTGCTACGCTGCGCGAGATGGAAGCCACGCTTACCGACGCGGCGATCGCCATGTTCGGCGCCTTGATGGGACGCGCTCACCTTCGTGCCCGCAAACGCCTGGAACAGGGAATCGCGATTTCGGGACGCGAAGGCCGTGACCGACTGATGCGCATCGCCACCGTGCTGGAAACAGTTAGCCGGGTAGCACGCACCGGTGAAGATATCGGCGCGGCCCTCAGGGATATCGTGCCTCTCGACATGCTCGATGCCGATGCCGCGATCATCCGTCGTACCGCGGCACCTCACAGGGACGATGTGTTGAGCGAGATCGCAGCCGAATACCGGACCTTCAAACGAATAGGACCTCTATTCCTGCAAACGCTCGATTTCCACGGCCGGGCCGGCACCGCGGCGTTGCGCAATGCGATGACGGTCCTGTCGGATCTTGATGGCGACTGGCGCAAGCCGCTCCCTGCCGACGTTCCGCTCGGTCATGTCGAGCGGCGCTGGCACCGCCATGTCGTGGTCGCCGGCAAGATCGACCGGACGCATTGGGAGATGGCCACCTACGGGGCGCTCGCCAATGCACTGGCATCGGGTGATATCTGGGTGCCGAGGTCACGGCTGCACAGGTCGCTGGAGGTGCTGCTCGCGCCATCAAGTGGCGCAGCGCTGCAACCGGTGTTCTCGCTCGGTGATCCACACGCATGGCTCGATCAGCGCGCCGCGCAACTCGACAAAGCCTTGTGCGACGTCGCCCAGAATCTGGCCGGACGTGATGCTGCCCTGTTCGCTGGCGAGCGATTGCGCTTCCCCAAGGAACTGAAGGACGATGATGCCGGGCACGACGAAGGACGGCATCTGACGCTTGCCTGCTACGGTATGCTGCCTGCCACGCGTATCACCGACGTGCTGTCGCAGGTCGAACGATGGACCGGCTTCACCCAGCACTTCGGGCACGTCTCGACCGGGTTGCCGCCTGGCGATGAGCAGGCCTTCCTCGCCACTCTGATTGCCGAAGCGACCAATCTTGGGCTGTCGCGCATGGCCGAGGTATGCGGCGCAGGGTCACGCCGCGCGCTGCTGCGCATGCAGACATGGCACATGCGCGAGGAAACCTTTCGGGCGGCGCTCGCCTGTCTGACCGACGCCATCCACGCCGAGCCGATCGCCGCCTGGTTTGGGCAAGGACACCGGGCTTCCGCGGATGGCCAGGCCTTCTACCTGGGCGGGCCGGGCGAAGCCGGCGGAGCGGTCAACGCCCATTATGGTCGCGACCCAGTGGTCAAGATCTACACCACCATCACCGACCGCTACGCGCCGCTGCACCAGACGGTGATCGCCGGCACGGCAGGAGAAGCCATCCATGCGCTCGATGGGCTCCTCGGCCATGACAGCAACGCCGATCTGACCGCGCTGCACGTCGATGGAGGCGGCGTTTCCGACATCGTGTTCGCAACGATGCATCTCCTCGGGCTCGATTTCGAGCCGCGCATTCCTCGCCTGTCCGACCGGCGCCTCTACGCATTCGAACCTTCGAAGCGCTATGGCAGGCTTGCGCCACTGTTCGGTCACAGGCTCAACCGGGATCTGATCGTCAGCCACTGGCCGGATATCGAACGCGTCATCGGCGCGATGCGTGATCGCACCGTTACGCCCTCGCTGATCCTCAAAAAGCTATCCGCCTACCGCCAGCAGAACAGCCTCGCCGCGGCGCTCCGCGAGGTAGGACGGATCGAGCGCACGCTGTTCACGTTGCGCTGGTTCGACGATCCGGCGCTACGCCGCACGGTCACCGCCGAGTTGAACAAGGGCGAGGCGCGCAACAGCCTGGCGCGAGCGGTCGCCTTCCATCGGCTCGGTCGCTTTCGCGACCGTGGCTTGGAGAACCAGCAAACCCGCGCGGCTGCCCTCAACCTCGTCACCGCAGCGATCATCCTGTTCAACTGTCGCTATCTTGGGCACGCCGTCGAAGAAATGCGCCGCCGCGGAAGCCAGATCGATCCGGCTATGCTGTCTCGGCTCTCACCATTGGGTTGGGATCGCATCAATCTCACCGGCGATTATGTCTGGTCCGATCACCTCGATCTCGACGCCAATGGCCTCATGCCGCTGCTCATCAAACCGCTACCGTGAATCTGTGTCCGCATAATGCACAGGGGCCTATAGGCGTGCGGCGTCCGCGAACCAATGCTGCGCTCACGAACATAATCGTGAGAGGCAGGCCCGCGTCCATGCAAAAGAGAAAGAAACGGCACCATTCCCGCGTGACCATCTTCGAGCGTGAAGCAAGGATCGATCTGGCCAAGCGCCCGGCCGATGGTCTCGGCGTTGCCTTTCTCGGCGCATCGGGAACGGTCACAGGGTCGCGTTATCTGGTGGACGATGGTGAAACTCAGATCGTGGTCGATTCCGGCCTGTTTCAGGGACCCAGGGATCTGCGCCGCCTTAATTGGGCATCGATCCCACCCGAAGTCGCGGATGTCGGCCAGGTGCTGCTGACCCACGCCCATCTCGATCACTCGGGCGCACTACCGCGCATGGCGCGCCTGGGCTGGGACGGGACCGTCCTTGCCACGCGGGCGACCGCGGCCCTGTGCGAGCTCCTTCTTCCCGACAGCGGCCATCTGCAGGAAAAGGATGCGGAGTTCGCCAACCAGCACGGCTTCTCCAGGCACCAGCCGGCGCTGCCCCTCTACACCCAGGCCGACGCGCGTCTGGCATTGCAGCTCTTCCGCCCGATCGAGTTCGGAGCGTGGCATGCAGTCACGGACGGCATCAGGGTGCGCTACCATCGCGCCGGCCACATCCTCGGCGCGGCGTCGATCGAGATCGACTGGAAGGGGCGGACAATCCTCTTCTCAGGCGATATCGGCCGTTACGGCGATGCGGTGATGAAGGATCCCGAGCCGCCCGCGCGCGCCGACTATGTCCTGGTGGAATCGACCTATGGCGATCGGCGCCACGAGCAGGTCGATCCGACAAAGACGCTTGGAGATCATGTCGAGCGATGCGTCGAGAGAGGCGGGACGGTGGTGATCCCGGCCTTCGCCGTGGGACGGGTTCAGTCGCTTCTCTATCATTTCTCGCGTCTGCGCGCGCAGGGACGCCTCCGCGACATCCCGATCTTCCTCGACAGCCCGATGGCGATCAACGCGAGCGGGCTGATGTGCGATTTCATGGACGAGCATCGCCTGGCTCGCGCCGAGTGCGAAGCGGCGTGCAGCGTCGCGCACTATGTGCGCGAAGTGGAGGAATCCAAGGAACTCACCGCCAACCCCACCCCCAAGGTCATCATCTCGGCCAGTGGAATGGCAACGGGCGGCCGCGTGCTCCACCATCTCAAGCGCTTCGCGCCGGATGGGAAGAACCTCATCCTCTTCTCGGGCTTCCAGGCGGCGGGCACCCGCGGCGCCGCCATGATCGGCGGCGCCCGGACGATCAAGATCCACGGCGAGTATATCCCGGTCGAAGCCGAGGTCGCCAACCTGACGATGCTCTCGGCGCATGCCGACAGCGACGAACTCATGCGCTGGCTCGGGTCGCTGCACGAGGCCCCGCGCCACGTCTATGTCACCCATGGCGAGCCGACCGGCGCCCAGGTCCTGGCGAAGCGTGTCTCGGAGGAACTGGGTTGGGCATGCAGCGTACCGGCGCTGGGTAGCTGGGGCATGCTCGCGTGAAGCCCGGGATCATCGAGGACGCCGAAGCAGAGCCTGTCGCGACGACGCTGCGGGCACGCCGCATCGGCCTGTCGGCTGCCGGAAGCGATCTGATCGCGGTCATGCGCCACGACTGTCCCGTCTGCCGCTCGGAAGGTCTTGCGTCCCGCGCGCAGGTCGCGCTGCGCGCCGGCGGGCGGGAAATCGTCGTCTCGCTGCTGCACAGCTCCGCGGAGACTCCAGCGCCCGGCGAGATCGGCCTCTCCGAATCCGCATGGCAGCGGCTCGGCGTCAGCGATGGCGATCCGGTCGAGATCGCGCACGCCCAGCCTCTCGCCTCGCTCGCCGAAGTGCGTCGGCGCATCTATGGCAATCGTCTCAGTGACGGGGCTTTTTCAGCGATCATCACCGACATCGCCGAGCGACGCTATAGCGATGTCCATCTCTCGGCGTTCGTCACGGCCTGCTCAGCGGTCCCGCTCGATACGGACGAAACGATCAGCCTGACCAGGGCGATGGTCGATGTCGGCGAGCGATTGCAGTGGCCCGGAACGGTCATCGTCGACAAGCATAGCGTCGGTGGCTTGCCGGGCAATCGCACCACGCCGATCATCGTCTCGATCATGGCCGCGGAGGGCCTGATCATGCCCAAGACATCGTCGCGGGCGATCACCTCACCGGCCGGCACGGCGGACACGATGGAGGTGCTGGCACCTGTCGACCTCGACGTTTCCGCAATCCGCAAGGTGGTCGAGCGCGAAGGCGGCTGCATCGCCTGGGGCGGCGCCGTCAACCTCAGCCCTGCCGACGATGTGATCATCGGCGTGGAACGGGTGCTCGATATCGATGCCGTCGGGCAGATGGTCGCCTCGGTGCTGTCCAAGAAAATCGCGGCCGGTGCGACCCATCTGGTCATCGACATCCCGGTCGGGCCGACCGCCAAGGTACGCGGCGCCGATGCCGCCGACACGCTCGAGCGGGCGCTGAGCTCTGTCGCCCAAGCCTTCGGGCTTCGCACGCGCGTGATGCGCGGCCCCGGCGCCGAGCCGATCGGACGGGGCATCGGTCCGGCGCTCGAGGCGCAGGATATCCTTGCCGTGCTCCAGGGGCAGCCGGGCGCCGAGGATCTCGCCCACCGGGCCTGCGAGCTGGCGGGAGGACTGCTTGAGCTCGCGGACGCAGCCCCGGCCCGCGAAGGTTATGCGCGTGCGCGGGCGTGCCTCGAAAGCGGCCGGGCCTGGGCCAAGTTCCAACGTATCTGCGAAGCGCAGGGCGGCATGCGGGCTCCACCGGTCGCCCGGTTCCAACAGGATATGATCGCTCCCTATAGCGGCCGCCTGGTGAGTATCGACAATCGCAAGCTCGCGACGGTCGCGAAGCTTGCCGGCGCGCCGATGGCCAAGGCCGCCGGCGTCGCGCTGCAGTGTCGGCTGAACCAGATGGTGGATGCCGGGGCTCCCTTGTGTAGCATTCATGCCGAGAGCCCGGGCGAGCTCGACTATGCGGCGGCCTATGCGGTGAGCGACGGGCCGATCTTCGGGATTGAAGCGCTATGAACCGTCCCGTGCTGTTCGCGCTGTCTGGCAGCGAGGCCCTGGCACAGCCGCTATCCGCCGCGCTCGATGCAGAGGTCGGCACGATCGAGCATCGTCAGTTTCCTGACGGGGAAACCTATCTCAGGGTCGGAAACGACGTCAGCGACCGCGAGGTCATCCTGCTGTCCAGTCTCGATCATCCGGACGCCAAGCTGTTGCCGCTGCTGTTCGCAGCCGACACCGCGCGCGATCTTGGCGCTCGCAGGATCGGGCTCGTCGCCCCTTACCTCGCTTACATGCGCCAGGACATACGCTTCCATGCCGGCGAGGCGGTGACGTCGCGAACCTTTGCTGCGATCCTGTCTCGCCATCTCGACTGGCTGGTGACGGTCGATCCGCATCTCCATCGCTACCATGAATTGTCGGAAATCTACCGCATCCCAACCCAGGTTGTTCATGCCGCGCCGTTTTTGGCCTCGTGGATCAAGCGCAATGTCGCTCGCCCGCTGATCATCGGTCCGGACCTGGAAAGCGAACAGTGGGTCTCGCAGGTGGCGGCCGATGCCGATGCTCCGTTTCTCGTGTGCGAGAAAATCCGATCCGGCGACCGTCACGTCACCATCTCGATTCCGAATGCCCCAGCGTTTCTCGATCGCCAGCCGGTGCTGGTCGACGATATCGCCTCATCCGGTCGGACCCTCACCGAGGCGGCGCGCCAACTGGTCGGCATGGGGTTCGCGCGACCGGATTGCGTGGTCGTGCATCCGCTTTTTGCCGGCGATGCAGAGCAGGTTCTGGGTGGGCTTGTCGAAAGGATCGTCAGCACGAACGCGGTTGCACATGCGTCGAATGATATAGACGTCATGCCAGCGATCGCGGAGGCCGTTCGCCACCGGATTGAATGGCGTGCTGCGCGTCAGTTCTAAGACGGAAATGAACGCCCGGCAAACGCTGTGCGCGTCCTCATCCATTGACCCTAAACGAGTCCGAACCAATCTCCTGAGATCTCCCTTTCGGAGAAAATCGCGGCAGGGAAGGAGGATATGTCGTGTCGCACACACGCTCGTTCATCGATCCCCTCGACGTTGCTGGGCACCTGAAGCTTGAGCCCGAAGTAAAGCGCGCCACCCTGCTATCCTGGGCGTCCGATCGCGCAGCCGTCAAGGGCCAACCCGCCCCCCTCGCCCGCCGGGCGCCAGTAACCCGCTGCCGGTCGACGATGTGATGGAAGCGTAGCGATGGCTCGATCGCGCCGAGGGCGGCGCGGGCAACTCGCATGCATCGTCCGGAGCAGAGACCCGGCAATGAGCCGCAGCGACCGCGGCATTGGTGTGAGCGGAGTAGCCGAACCCTCACAGTTTCGCTGTCCTTCGCCGTTTTGCCTCGCCAAATTTTTACTCTTGACCTGGGACCATAGTCCAACGTGCAGAGAAGTATCCCTTGAAGCGCTGCCCTCGCGGCACTGCGTATTGATCGATCTCGGGGGCTATGGGGAACAAGCGCGTCGTGCATATCGTCGATGACGAAGAGACAATACGAAAAGCACTAAGTTTCACGTTGCGGACCGCAGGGTTTGCCGTAGAAGCCTACGCTTCGGGGCCGGAGTTTCTGTTGAGCGCAGAGGACGCCGAGAAAGGCTGCGTGGTTCTCGACATGCACATGCCCGACATGGACGGCCTGCAGGTTCAGGCGGAGCTGACGCGACGCGGTATCGACATGCCCGTCGTGGTGCTGACGGGCAATGGCGATCCTACGCTCGCCGTACAGGCGATGAAGGCGGGCGCTGCCGACTTTCTCGCCAAACCGGTCGAGAAGGCCGCATTGCTCGGCGCGATCGACCGCGGCTTCAGCTGGCTTGAGAGTATAGCCCGTCGTGCCTCCGAACAGGCCGACGCTCTTTCGAAAGCCGCGAGACTGACGCAGCGCGAACGGGCCGTTCTGAGAGGAATTTCGCGAGGCTATCCAAATAGCCTTATCGCAGATGAACTCGGCGTCACGTCGCGCACGGTCGAGCTGCATCGGGCCAGTCTGATGATCAAACTCAACGCGCAAAGCCTGCCCGACCTGTTGCGGATCGCTTTCGCCGTCGACCTGCACGAATCGACCGAAAACGGGCACCCCTAAAATTCTCGGCCGTGCGATGCCGGATGCTATGCGGATCGGGCCGCGGCCAGTTCGGCGATGATCGGACAATCCGGCCGCTCGTCGCCTTGGCAGCGCTCAGCCAGGTCGATTAGCGTGTCGCGCAGCGCCGTCAACGCCTCGGCTTTGCGCTGAAACTCATCGGCGCGGGCAAGGGCAAGCCGCTTCACCTCCGCGCTGGCACGGCCGGTATTGGCCCAAAGGCTGAGCAACGTGCGGATCTCCTCGATCGGGAAGCCGAGATCGCGGGCATTGGCGATAAACCGGAGGCGATGGAGGTCGCGCTCGCCATAGTCACGATAGCCAGCACCCCGACGCGCCGGCGCCGGGATGAGGCCGATCTTTTCATAATGGCGGATCATCCGCTCAGAGACGCCGCTCTGCCGTGACGTCTCGCCGATGTTCACAGTGCTTTCCGGTTGAGGCGCAGCGCGTTGGTGACCACGCTCACCGAAGAGAGCGCCATCGCCGCCGCCGCGATAATGGGCGAGAGCAGAATACCGAACAGCGGATAGAGCGCACCCGCCGCTACGGGCACGCCCGCGACATTGTAGATGAAGGCGAAGACGAGATTCTGGCGGATGTTCGACATGGTCGCTTGGCTGAGCCGCCGCGCCCGGACGATGCCAGTCAGGTCGCCCTTGAGCAGCGTGACGCCAGCGCTCTCGATCGCGACGTCGGTGCCGGAACCCATGGCGATGCCGACGTCGGCGGCGGCCAACGCGGGGGCGTCGTTGACACCGTCGCCGGCCATGGCGACGACCCGCCCCTCGCGCTTGAACCTGGCGACCACGGCGCTCTTCTGATCGGGCAGCACCTCGGCTTCGACCTCGTCGATGCCCAGGCGTCGGGCGACCGCTTCCGCGGTCGTGCGGTTGTCGCCGGTCAGCATGACCACGCGAATGCCCTCCGCCTTGAGCGCGGCGAGCGCTTCTGGTGTCGTGGCCTTCACCGGATCGGCGATCGCGAAGGCGCCGCCGACTGTGCCGTCGACCCCGATGAAGATCGCGGTGGCGCCATCCCGGCGCAGCGCGTCGGCCTGGCTGGCGAGCGCATCGGTCGCAACCCCTTCGTCGGCAAGGAACTGCGCATTGCCGAGGACGATGCGCCGCCCTTCGACCGTGCCGAGCGCGCCGCGCCCGGTCGGCGAGTCGAAGTCGATGACGTCGCTCGTGACGATGCCGCGATCCTTCGCGGCCTCGACGATTGCCAACGCGAGCGGATGCTCGGACGCCCGCTCGACCGAGGCGGCAAGACGCAGCAGCTCGGCTTCGTCGAAGCCGGGCGCCGGCACGACCTGGGTGACGGCAGGCCGGCCTTCGGTCAGCGTGCCTGTCTTGTCGACGACGAGAGTGTCGACCTTCTCCATATGCTCGAGTGCTTCGGCATTTTTGATGAGGACACCGAGCCCGGCGCCGCGGCCGACCCCGACCATGATCGACATCGGCGTTGCCAGCCCCAGTGCGCAGGGACAGGCGATGATCAGCACGGCGACCGCCGCCACCAGCCCATAGGCGAAGCGCGGCTCGGGACCCCAGATGCCCCAGGCGATGAACGCGACGGCCGCGACCGCGATGACCACGGGCACAAACCAGCCCGACACCTGATCGGCCATGCGCTGGATCGGCGCGCGCGAGCGCTGCGCCTCAGCGACCATCTGGACGATGCGTGCGAGCATGGTATCGCGGCCGACCTTGTCGGCGACGATCACCAGCGCACCGGTCTGGTTGAGCGTGCCGCCGATCACTGTGTCGGCCTTTGCCTTGGTGACGGGCATGGATTCGCCGGTGACCATCGACTCGTCGAGCGAGGAGCGGCCGTCCTCGACTACGCCGTCGACCGGCACCTTCTCGCCCGGCCGCACCCGCAGGCGGTCGCCCACCGCAACCAGATCAAGGCTGATTTCCTCTTCGTTCCCATCAGAACCGATCCGGCGCGCGGTCTTTGGTGCAAGGTTGAGCAGCGCCTTGATCGCGCCCGAGGTGCGTTCCCGCGCGCGCAGTTCGAGCATCTGGCCGAGCAGCACGAGGACGGTGATCACCGCGGCCGCCTCGAAATAGACGGCAACCATGCCGTCCTCGCCGCGGAAGGCCGGCGGGAACAGCTGAGGCGCGAGCGTCGCGATGACGCTGTAGATCCAGGCGACCCCGGTCCCCATCGCGATCAGGGTGAACATGTTGAAGTTGCGGGTCTTGAGCGAGGCCCAGCCACGCTCGAAGAACGGCCAGCCCGCCCACAGCACGACGGGTGTCGCCAGCACGAACTGGATCCATACCGAGATAGACATCGGCACGAGGCGATGGATCGCGGGAAAGACATGCGCGCCCATCTCGAGGATCAGCACCGGGAGAGCCAGCACGAGGCCGACCCAGAAGCGCCGCGTGAAATCGACTAGCTCGTGGCTGGGGCCGCTGTCGGCGGTCACGGTCGCGGGTTCGAGCGCCATGCCGCAGATCGGACAGGACCCGGGATGGTCCTGGCGGATCTCGGGATGCATCGGGCAGGTCCAGATCGTGCCTTCGGGCGCCGCGACCGGCGGCGTCGGCGGGCCGAGATAGCGCTCGGGATCGGCGATGAATTTGGTCCGGCAGCCCGCGCTGCAGAAATGATAGCTTTCACCGCTATGCTCGGCGTGATGCGCCGTGGTCGCCGGGTCGACGGTCATGCCGCAGACCGGGTCCTTGACGCCGGTCGCCGCTTTAGCGGTGCCGTGGCCGCCGCAGCAACCGCCGCCATGCGCCGCTCCATGTGTCTCGTTCATCGCCTCGCTCCTTTCGACGCCTGACGATCTAGGGTCTGACACCGTGTCAGGGTCAATACGTAATCGCCTAAGTGGCCAAATCGGCGGGCCCGTTCGCTTGGCCGCCATCAGGCCGGGGAGCACGCCGTCGGCATTGGGCTGGGTATCGTCGATGCCATCGAGCCGCTGCACGGTCAGGCGGAAGGCGAGCCGCATGAGACCCGTGCTGGCGGCCATAATCGGCGATTACCAGGCGCCAATCCGGGCGCAGCATGGCAAGCATGGCGGCACGCCACCGCTTCTCCCGCGCCCACAGGCGGATCGCGCGATCATAGTCTTTCGTCGATCCAGTCCCGCGCGGCGGGGTGTACGATTGCATTGGCTTCTCCCAACGCGAGGCGTTCGAAACGATAAACTACATCGACATGGGTGGCGACAGTGTCCCCAGCCAGGCGACCAGCCCGAGAATGACGATCGCAAGACCGCCTTCGACGACGAGGCTCGCGCGCAGCAGCGCCTGCGCCCGTGGCGCGTCCTCTTCCTCGATCGCCTGCGCAAGTGCCGGGGTCAGGCGATAACGGTTGAGCGCGGCCAGGCCCAGCATGCCGGCGAAGAGCAGCAGCTTGGCGATGAGCAGCAGGCCGTAGGTCGACTGCCCGAGAGACGCGATGTTGCCCGGGCCGACCAGGAACCAGCCGTTCACCGTCCCGGTCAGGATCAGCAGGGCGACGATGATCGTGCCGACGAAGGAGAAGCCCCGCAGCGCTTCCTCGGCGAGCATGACCCGGTCCATGTCTTCAGTGGCGAGATCATCGGTTGCGAGCCTGGTAAGAACCAGCGCAAGGAATGCGGCAAGCGCGCCGACCCAGGCGCCCGCGGCGAGCAGATGGATGAGATCGGCCCCCAGTTGCAGCCAGCCCGCCTCGCCTTCGCCGGCCGCGCCATGCCCGCTCCAGGCGAGGGTCGCGAGTGCGACCGCGCCTGCCAGAGTGGAGGCGATGAAGGCAGGACGGGATTGCCGGCGATAGAAGGGGATGGAGAGCAGAAGAACGAGGAGCGCGACGAGGCGCGCCTTCAGCGCCGTTCCCATGGACGTGCCGTTGAACAGCTCTGCGACCATGGAAAGATCAGGCTGGGTGAGCGGCAGCCCGGTCATGGCCGCTGCCTGCAACGCGAACCCCAGCGCCGACAGCAGGAGGGCGAGACAGGCGAGACCGGCCACCATTGCTACCATCGGCAGATGCCGCTGTACCATCCGGCCGCCGCCGGGCGCATAGAGCGCGAACAGCGGCAGGCCGAACAACAGGCCGAGATCGACGTAGAGCGCCCAGCGGACGGCGACGAGTGCCACGTCGTTCATGGCGTCACTTGACGGTAAAGGCGAGATTGCCCTGGATGCGGTGCGTGTCGGTCGAGACGACGTGCCAGGCGACCTGATAGCTGCCCGCCATGAGCGGCTTGGCGAGCGTCAGCACGAGCGTCTTGTCGCCTTCGACGGACGTCTTGAAGCCGGTTACCGCCATGCGGTGGTTGGGCATGCCGGGCATGCCGGTCATCACGATCTCGGCGCCCGACAGCTTCGGCATCAGACCTTCACTGAAGGTGAGCGTTATACGCGACGGCGCCGAGACGCTGGCGTTCGCGGCGGGCGTCGAGGACACAAGCTTGGGATGCGCGTAGGCCGGAGCAGAAACACTCAGGCCGACGGCGGCGATAACTGCGAGAGGCGAAAAGAAACGCATTGGAACATTCTCCTGTAGATCCCATGAGACAATACGCAGCCCGAGCCCCCACCCCTCGCAATTATTCTTTTCAATCTACAGCAAGGGTTCCTGGACCATCGTGCGTATTGATGGATGAAGACGGAGAAGCACCATGGATGAACTTGACCACCTGCTCTCGCGGTTGCGCGATGCGCCTCTCGATCCCAGGCTCGGCGGCCTGGAAAGCCGGGTCATGGCGGAAATAGCGCGCATCCGGGCCATACCAAGCCTTGGCGCTATGACGTTCGGCATCGCGGCCGCAACCGCGCTGTTCATCGGAATTGCCGGCTCGGCAGTTTCGACACGGTCTGCTGATGCCAAACCGCTATCGCCCTTCGATGCTCGGCTCGCGCTTGCGCCCTCGACGCTGCTGAGCTCGCAGTGATGCGCGACCGCCGCCGGCTCCTGCTCCTCGTCCTGGTGACCTTCGCCGCGGCGATCGCTGGCGTTGTCATTGGCCGCGTCTATGTGGTTCCAGTGCGCCCGGTCGAAAATGAGCTGCACGAGCTGCTCCATCGCGATCTGAAGCTGAATTCAGCGCAACACAGCCGACTCGAGACAATCGAGAAGAACTACGCGATCCGGCGTCAAGCGCTGGAGGCCGAATTGCGCGCCGACAATGCGCGTCTCGCGGAAGCGATCGAAGCGGAGCATGGCTATGGCCCGCAAGTCGCAACTGCGGTGGATCGCTCGCACCAGGCCATGGGCGCGCTGCAGAAAGAAACACTTGAGCATATCTTCGCGATGCGGGCCGTGCTGCGCCCGGATCAGACGGACAAATTCGACGACGCCGTGGTGAAAGCGCTGACGGCCAAATCCGAATGACCGCGTGCCTCCCCGACTGCTCGGACGGGGAGCTCGCGGCTCTGGCGCTTGGAGGCCGGCAAGCGGCCTATGGCGAGCTGGTCCGCCGGCATCAAGGTTGGGTTCACCGGCTCGTGCGCAGCCATGTCGGATCTATGGATGAGGCATTGGATGTCACCCAGGCGAGCTTCGTCGCGGCCTTTGCCGCACTCAACCGCTATGACGTAACCCGACCCTTCCAGGTCTGGATGTCCCGGATTGTCATCAACAAATGCCATGACTGGCGGCGTCGGCGAGCGGTTCGAAATTTCTTTGCCCTAGCCCTACCGCTCGGCGAGGCGGACGGCGTCGCCGACGACGCACCGCTGCCCGATCAGGCGATCGGGGCCGAACAGCAGCTCGCGCAAGCAATGAAAGCGATTGCTGCCCTGCCGTCTTCCCTCAAGGACACGCTTATTTTGCGTACGATCGACGAGAAATCGGAAGCTGAAACCGCCGAAATTCTCGGGATCAGCCAGAAGGCGGTCGAAACGCGCCTCTATCGAGCTAGGGCACGCCTTTCGGAAATATTAAAGAAAGTTTGAGGGGGATGAGGCCATGCTGCGTATTCCCAATAGGTACGCCCTCTTTCTTAAAGCTGAGACAACCGAATGATTTCTGCTCTCGACCGCCGCCAGTTCCTCCGCGGCGCGGCCCTCGCCGGCGGCGGCGCAGCATTGTCAGCCTGGCTGCCGGCCTGGGCGCAGACGATCTCGCCGGGGATGCGACCGACGCTGCCGACCGTGTCGGGCGAAGACATTACGCTCACCATCGCCCGGCAGTCGATGACCATCGACGGGCGCAAGTTCCGGGCAATCGGCCTCAACGGCACGGTCCCCGCCCCGCTGATCCGGCTGCGCGAGGGCCAGCGCGTGCGGCTCAACGTCATCAATCAGCTGGAGGAGGACAGCTCGATCCACTGGCACGGGCTGATCCTGCCGGCCAATATGGACGGTGTGCCGGGCGTGTCTTTTCCGGGCATCAAGCCGGGCTCGAACTACCTCTACCAGTTCTCCGTCGTGCAAAGCGGCACCTACTGGTACCACAGCCATTCAGGCCTGCAGGAACAGGAAGGCCATTACGGCCCGATCATCATCGATCCCGCCGGTGCCGATCCGGTCGCCTATGACCGCGAGCATGTCATCGTGCTCGCCGATCACAGCGCGCTCTCGCCGCAGGCGATCTTCCGGCGCCTCAAGGTCAACCCCGGCCATTTCAATTTCCAGCGCCAGACCCTGGCCGGGCTCCTGTCGGGCAAGGATCAGCCGCTCAAGGACCGGCTCGACTGGGGCCAGATGCGGATGGACCCGGCCGACATCTCCGATGTGACCGGATCCACCTACACCTATCTCGTCAACGGCCATGGTCCGATGGACAACTGGACCGCGCTCTTCACCCCGGGCGAACGGGTGCGGCTGCGGGTCATCAATGCGTCGGCGATGACCACCTTCAACGTCCGCATCCCCGGCCTGCCGCTGACCATCGTCCAGGCCGACGGGCAGAATGTGGTGCCGGTCACCGTCGACGAGTTCCAGGTTGGTGTTGCCGAGACCTACGACGTCGTTGTCAGCCCAGGCGATGACAAGGCCTACACCCTTGTCGGCGAGGCGATCGACCGCTCGGGCATGGCGCGTGCCACGCTCGCGCCGCGCGCCGGCATGGCCGGCGAGGTTCCCCCCTTACGCAAACGGCCGCTCGCCGACATGAAGGACATGGGCATGGACATGTCCTCGATGCCGGGCATGGAAGGCATGGACATGTCGGGCGGCGCTATGCGGGGCGTCGATCCGACGGCCGAGAAGAACGCGTCCGCGCGCCTCGCGACCGGCGCGGCGGCAGCGATGGCGACCATGGACAATAGCGCCATGGCAGGCATGGATCATTCGGGGATGGATCATTCCGCGATGAGCGGGATGGACCACGGCGCGATGGGCGCCGATGGCCAGATGGCGGGCATGGACCATGGCGGGCACGCGATGGGGTCGATGAAGATGCGAGACTTCTCGAACGCGCCGCAGGTGAAGCGCGACCCGAGCGTCCAGACCATCTCGCCGATGCCCGTCGACCGCACCGGCGAGCCCGGCCAGGGCCTCGCCGACGTCGGCCACAAGGTGCTTGTCTACAGGGACCTGATGGCGCTCGATCGCAATCCGGACGTGCGCGCGCCGAGCCGCAGCATCGACATTCACCTCACCGGCAACATGGAGCGGTTCATGTGGTCGTTCGACGGCGAAAAAATGTCGGACCATCACGAGCCGATCCCCTTCATCGAAGGCGAGCGGGTGCGCGTCAATCTCATCAACGACACGATGATGGGGCATCCGATCCATATTCACGGGCATTTTTTCGAGCTGGTGACGGGGCATGGCGATCATGCGCCACGCAAGCATACGGTAATCGTCCAGCCCGGCGGCAAGGTGACCTGGGACTTCACCGCCGACGCGGTCGGCGACTGGGCCTTCCACTGTCATCTCCTCTACCACATGCATGCCGGGATGATGCGGGTCGTGAGCGTCCGTCCGAAGGGAGACGCGTAATGACCCGCATCCTCACGCCGCTGGTGAGCGCGATCGCCCTTTTCGCTGCCGCGCCCGCCTTTGCCCAGGATCATTCAATGCACGGCATGCCCGGCATGGCGCCGCCGGGCGAGGTGCCGCCGGCGCAGGAGAAGAAGAAGGACAAGGCCGCCGCCAGGCCGCGCGCTCAGACACCAGCGCCAGACGCCACCTCGGCGATGGACCATTCGCAGCACCAGGCCAGTCCTGCGCCGCAGGGAGATGCGGCCGGTCAGCCGCAACCCGCGTCTCCCGCGATGCCGGACATGCCGGGCATGGACCACTCCCAGCATCAGGACGGCGCGATGCCGGACATGCCCGGGATGGACCATTCGCAGCATGGCCAGACCGCCATGCCCGGCATGCAAATGACCGGCACGGCGCTTCCGGCCGGCAATGCGCCCCCGCCGCCTCCCCCCAGCGACCACTTCGCCGATCGTGATTTTCCCGGCGCCGAGATGGCGCGCTCACGCGACATCATGATGAAGGACAGCGGCGGCAACAATTTCGGGCAGGTGCTGCTCAACCTGTTCGAGTATCAAGCGCATAGCGGTCGCGATGGCTATCGCTGGGATGGCGAAGGCTTTTACGGCGGCGATATCAACCGGCTCTGGCTCAAGAGCGAGGGCGAAGGCGAGTTCGGCCGCGGCATCGACAGCGCGGAGGTGCAGGTGCTCTATAGCCGGGCCATCGACCCCTATTTCAATCTTCAGGGCGGTATCCGCCAGGACTTCGGCCGCGGGCCCGACCGCACTTACGCGACGGTCGGCGTCGAGGGCCTGGCTCCCGGCATGTTCGAAGTCGAAGGCGCGCTGTTCCTCTCGACCAAGGGCGATGTTCTGGGCCGGGTCGAGGGCTATTACGACCAGCGCATTACCCAGCGCCTGATCTTGCAGCCGCGCGCCGAGGTCAATTTCGCCGCGCAGGATATTCCGGAGAACGACATCGGTTCGGGGCTGGTCAACATAGAGCTCGGCGCGCGCCTGCGCTATGAGTTCAGCCGCCAGTTCGCACCCTATATCGGCGTCTCTTATCTGCGCAAAGCCGGCGACACGGCGCGGCTGTCGAGGCTTGCCGGCGAGGACGTCCATGCCACCAGCTTCGTCGCCGGCATCCGCTTCTGGTTCTAGCATCGGGACGGCTGATGGCGGGGGCGAACAGGAGAGCGGGGCGTTACACTGAGACCCAGGTCGGCCTGCGCCGAACGAAGGAGATACGCCATGGATCATTCGTCCCACATGAGCACACGGAAGATGGGCGCCTATTGGAGCCTGGCCTTCCAGACCGTCATCAGCGGCGTCATCATGTATCTGGTGATGTTCGTCATGATCGACGGGCTCGACAGCTTCTACAACAACCTCAACATGCTCTACATGACGCTGATGATGGTCTCACCGATGGTGGTGCTCATGATCCTCGCCATGCGGCACATGTTCCCGTCGAAGGCCGCCAACATCGCGCTGATCGCCGCGTCGCTGGTCGCCTTCTTGGGCAGCTTCGCGTTCATCCGCACGCAGACCACGATCGGCGACACGGCCTTTCTGCGCTCGATGATCCCACACCACTCCGGCGCGATCCTGATGTGCCAGGAAGCAAAGCTGAGCGATCCCGAAGTCATCCGGCTTTGCGAATCGATCAAGCGCTCGCAGCGGCAGGAAATCGACGAGATGAAGGCCATACTCGCGCGGCGCTGAGTGGCACGGTCCGGCTACGCCCGGATACGTGCGCCCGGCCGGGCGTGTGAGCCGGCCGATGGTCTACACGAGGCGCGGGCCCGACGAGATTGCCAGGGAGGTGGCGCGGCTTGCGCCGCTGTTCCTGCGACAGGCTGGCGGCCACGTCCTGACGCTGCTCGATCCTTCCGGGATGGTGCTGAGCTATAATGAAGAAGGCGAGCGTGCCGAATGCTGGCCGCTCGATCGCGTCCTGGGACAGCCCCACGACCTGTTCTACCCGCCCGACGAGATTGCGGCGGGGCGTCCAGGCGCAGACCTGGCGGCCGCCCTTCACGAGGGCACGCTGGAGCGCGAAGCGTGGCGGGTCTGCGAGAACGGCGCGGAATATCTGGCGCGCCTGACGATCACCGCACTGTTCGAAGGCGACACACATCGCGGCTTCGCCTGCATCAGCCGCGATGTCACCGACGAGGCGGCGGTCCGCGCATCGATCGAGACCCGCGAGCAGCATCTGCAATCGATTCTGGCGACGGTGCCGGATGCGATGATCATCATCGACGAGACCGGCGCCATCACGTCGTTCAGCGCAGCGGCACAACGCCTGTTCGGCTACAGCGAAGCCGAGCTCGTCGGCCGCAACGTCTCCTGCCTTATGCCCCAGCCCGATCGCGACCGTCACGACGAATATCTCGCGCATTATCTGCAGACCGGCGAGCGCCGGATCATCGGCCTCGGTCGCGTCGTGGTCGGCCAGCGCCGCGACGGCTCAACCTTCCCGATGCAGCTGTCGGTCGGCGAGGCCGGTGAAGACGGGCAGCGGTTGTTCACCGGCTTTATCCGGGATCTCACCGCCAAGGAGCAGGATGAGCTCAGGCTCAAGGAACTGCAGGCAGAGCTGGTCCATGTCTCTCGGCTGAGCGCGATGGGCACGATGGCCTCGACGCTCGCGCATGAGCTCAACCAGCCGCTTGCCGCGGTCGCGCTCTATCTCGAGACGATCCGCGACATGCTCGACGAGCGGGACGACGAACCCTTCGTGTCGCTACGGTCGGTGATGGATGATGCGGCACAGGAAACGCTGCGGGCCGGCCATATCGTCCGGCGCCTGCGCGATTTCGTCGCCCGCGGCGAGGTCGACAAGAGCCTCCACGAGCTGCCGCAGGTCATCGCCGAGGCGAGCCAGCTCGCGCTGGTCGGTGCACGCGAGCGCGGCATCCGCAGCTTCTTTGCGGTCGATCCCGCCGCGACGCTGGTCCTCGTCGACAGGGTGCAGATCCAGCAGGTGCTGGTCAACCTGATGCGCAATGCCATCGAGGCGATGGCGGAGTGTCCGGTTCGCGACCTCAAGGTGGCGACCAGGTTGCGCCCTGACGGGCTGATCGAGGTGACCGTGGAGGATACCGGTCCCGGCATCGCGGACGGAATCCGCGAGCAGCTCTTCACGGCGTTCAACTCGACAAAGGCCGACGGCATGGGCCTCGGCCTCTCGATCTGCCGGACCATCATCGAAGCGCATGGCGGCCGTATCTGGATGGAGCGCCCCGACCGCGGCGGCACCCGCTTTCATTTTACCTTGATCCATGCGCGGGCGGAGGAGGAACATGGGGGATAGACGCGTCATCCATCTGGTCGACGACGAGGAGAGCATCCGCAAGGCGGCGAGCTTTGCGCTCAAGACCGCGGGCTACGACGTCGTGACCTATGCCTCGGGCGTGGAGTTTCTCAAGGAGGCGAAGTCGGCGGCCGTCGGCTGCGTCATCCTTGACGTGCGCATGCCCGAGATGGACGGTCTCGAGGTTCAGGCCGCCATGGCAGCACGCGGGGTCAACATGCCGGTCATCGTCCTGACCGGCCATGGCGACGTGTCGGTTGCGGTGCAGGCCATGAAAGGCGGCGCGGTCGACTTTCTCGAGAAGCCCTTCGAGAAAGCGGCCCTGCTCGGCGCCGTCAGCCGCGCGTTCGCGCGTCTCGACGATGTCGACTTTCGCACTCTGGAAACCTCTGAAGCCGGCGTGCGGGTCGCTGCACTGACGCCCCGGGAGCGTGAAGTGCTGGAAGGGCTGGCGAACGGCCTGCCCAATAAGACGATCGCCTATGACCTGGGCTGTTCATCGCGAACGGTCGAGGTCCATCGCGCGAGCCTGATGGCCAAGCTCGAGGTCCGCAATTTGTCCGAAGCCCTGCGGATCGCCTTTGCCGCGGGCATGGGCCGCAAGCCGAAGTGACTGCGACCTCTACGTAGCGACGGGACGAGGCGCGATATGCGATCGATGGTGCAATCGTCACACGGGTGTCCGCTTCTCGCAATGCCATCGGTCCGTTCCACTCAGCATGATGGCAGATACACCATCCTCGTCTCCGACGACGATCCCGGCGTGCGGCGTGGCCTCCAGCTGCTGCTGAGATCGCGCGGCTATGCCGTGTGGGGATATACGACCGGCCACGCGCTGTTGGCCGACCCCCGCGCGAAGGAGGCAGACTGCGTCATCCTCGACTATCGCATGCCCGACATCGACGGATTCGCGATGCTGCGTCACCTTCGCGAGATCGGATGGTCGGGACGCGCCATCATGATCTCAGGCTTTCACGACACGCTGCTGGCCTGGCGGGCCGCCGAGGCGGGCTTCGATCACGTTCTCGCAAAGCCTTTGATCGGCAGGGCTTTGCTCGATGCGTTGGACCGGCACCGCGCCGAGGTTCTGCGAAAGCATTGAGTTATGGCGGCCGGCCCCCGGCAGCCTCAGCCCGGCGCGATGTGGAAAGCCGATCTGCGCCGTCAAAGCCAGTGGCTACGTTTGAACCGGATGTAGAGCCCAATGCAGACCGCAGCGATGACGCCGAGGATGACGAAATATCCCCATTGCGTCTTCAGTTCGGGCATATTCTCGAAATTCATGCCGTAGATTCCGGCAATCGCGGTAGGCACCGCGAGGATCGCGGCCCAGGCGGCAAGCTGACGCGTGATCGCACCCTGGCGCTGCTGTTCGAGCAGGTGACTCGCCTCGAACACCGAGATCAGGATGTCGCGGATGCCGGTGATGGCGCTCTCAACCCTGAGCATGTGATCGAGCAAATCACGGAAATAGGGTTTCCTTCTCACGATCTGGCTTTTGAGCCATTCGAGCATGGAATCTTTTGCCATCATGGGCGTCGTCGTCGCTCTCGGCAGCATCGTCTACCGGGCCAGCATCCGCCGGTCATCAACGTAGGGGTCACGACGGTGGAGCGAGCGGTCGGCTCTTCAAGCCCAACGCGATCGGCTCATTTCTCGCTCACCAGTCGTGAACTAACGGCAAATTTGTCAGAATTTGAGGGTGAAAGTGATTTATGGCCCTCATTTTTGTTTCAAGCAGCGCCTGCCGAATGCATCTCTGCGATTGATGTCTTCTGCAAAAGCTTGTTGGCATCGGATGCTCGCTGATCACACCTAACCCGTAATCGTGCCTCTGGCTGACATACCCGACAAACGTATAAGCTCGCCATGCGCGGGCGTCACCAACCCAATTCCGCGTGCGATCCCAAGCGCACAAGCTGCAAGGTGTCGTCATCGGGCTTGCGGTAAATCAGCACGAGGTCGGGCTTTATGTGGCAATCGCGATGGTCGCGCCAGTCGCCGGTCAGCGCATGGTCGCGGTGGCGCGGTTCAAGCGGCTCGTCGGATGCCAGCGCCTCGATGATCGGGATCAGGTCAGCGTCCAGCGTCTTGGCGTGCTGCCCCTTCTTCTCCCGCTTGTAGTCGCGCTTGAACCGCCCGAAGCGTTCAATCGTCCGCATTGAGGTCGGCCATCAGGTCGACCACCGTGGCGAACCGCTTGCCCTTTCCCTCGCGCGCTTCCTTCATGGCCTCGATCGTCTCGGCATTGGGCACCAGCGGTTCAAACGGCAAGGCCTTGTCGCGGGCAACGCGGGTCAGCATCAGGCGCACGGCATCGGAGACGGTCAGCCCCATAGCAGCCAGCACGGTCGCGGCTTCCTCCTTCACCGCTCCGTCGATCCGGGTCTGCACAAGAGCGTTTGCGGCCATGTCGATTTCCTTTCTGCATGACGATGTAATGCAAGCGAACGCAAAGTGCAATCAGGCAAAGCCCCGGCTATCGACATGGCGACCGGGCTTCGCGTTTTTCACCTTCAATGCTGTGAGTGCCATCGGTTCGGGGCCCTGATCGGGAATGTTGGGGCCGTTCTCACACTTTCGGTGGGCAAACGGTCCCACAATCGTTCCCACATTTTGGGCCAAATTCAGGCAAATCAGGGAGACGACCGCGAACAACTTACAAGACAAATCGTTGCTTTTTCAGTGTAGGTAGGGGTAGGGACGCCATCAGCTCGCTTGACACAAGGTTCTACACTCGACAGCGGGGTCCTCTACCACCGGGCAATTCTGCAGGATGCTGCAAACCGCGCGATATCAATGGCGGGCGAAAATTCGCTGACCGGCGCTGCCGAAGGCCACCACCGTATAGGGTTGGCGGGCAGCGCCTGCCACTTCCATGCCCTCCGAACCGATCGGCATCCCCGCAACCGCAATGCCTTTGACGCCCGCAGGACGGGTCGCCAGCAAGCGCTTGACGTCGGATATCGGGACATGGCCCTCGATCATATAGCCATCGACGATCGCGCTGTGGCAAGATGCCAGCGTCCGGGGCATGCCGGCCTTGCGCTGAAGCTCGCTGCGCGACGCATCGTCACGCATGACGACCTTGCGTCCCAGCTTCGCGCGCACGGCCTGCGCCCACTTCTCGCAACATCCACATCCCGGATCCCGGTGGACGACGATATCACTGGCCGCAAGCGCTACGCCGGGCATGGCGAGGAACAGCAAGGCGACGAATAGGCGGGTCTTCATGAAATGACTCCCGGAAGAACGATAAGCATGGGGCAGAGGCCCCTTCTTTTCTATACGCATCAATGCGCCCCTCCCCTCATCACGCAGATGATTTTACGATGGCGGGCGGCCTCCAGGCTAGCGGCAGGGACACAAGCAGCGCTAGCGATAGACCACCAATCCCCCACAGAACGAGCGGCTGCGCCCCGGGAGCGACGATGGCTATCGCCAGCGGCGCGAGCGCCTGCCCGATGCTGGCGGCGGAATGCTGGAAACCGAGCTTCACGCCTGAAGGGGCCCCGCCGCCGCTGATCCAGAAGCTGGTGACCAATCGAAGGGTTGCCGAGCTCCAGCCGGCAGCAACGATGATCCCACTGAGCTCGGCCATACTCGCGGCGACAGGAAACATGAAAAGTGCCACAGCCAGCAGGCCCAGCGTCAATCCGGCAAGCCGCCTCGGCACAGTGACCAGCCAATCCAGCTTTGCATGGAAGATCTGTGCCGCCAGCATGCCCAATCCGCAGAGACTGAGCATCCAGGCGATCTCTTCGCGGCTCAGCGAAATGGCGCTCCGCGTCACCAGGAGATTGACATGCATCGCCGCCAGCCCGCCGCCCGCGACGATCGTGATAAAAAGCAGGATCAACGTCGCGCCGAGCGTAGGCGCGGGCAGGTCTCCGCCATCGATGCAAGGTGCACACCAGCGCGGCAGACGCACGGCGCAAAGCGCCGCCCCGACGGCACCGATGCCGAGAGCGAGGATCATGAGGGGAGCGCGGGGCAGGATCGCGGCCGAGACCTCCGCCACCAGCGGACCGGCGAGATCGCCCAGAAACACGAAGGCGGTCAGCCAGGTGAAGCGGCGCGCCTGGTCCGCGCGCCCGCTTGCGGCAAAGCTCGCGCAGAGCAAGCCCAACGGTATGATGGCGGCCGACGCCATCCCCGCCACCAGACGCAATGCATAAAGCTCAGGCAACCCGACGAGGCCGATCGGCGCGGTCACCAGCGCGAGGATGACCAGCGCTGCGCGCAACATCGCCCGATAGTCGACCCGGTCCGCGATCCAGCCCCAGAGCGGCGCCGCCAGCAAGGCTGCCAGGGGATGGACCGCAGTCAGGCTCGCGACGTGAAAATCATGAGCGCTTGACGATAGCGCGCCACGAGCCGGGTCGACCAGTGCCGGAAGGAAGGCGAGAATGGCCGTCTGTCCCGCCGACGCCGCAGCCGCCGCGAGCAACAAGACGAAAAAGGAGGCCGGCCAGCGACCGTTGGCTTGCGATCCAGCCTTGTCACGCGGCGCGTTCGCGGTCGATCCCTCGAGTGGCCATCCGCGGATCACCACCAGGCGCGCAAGCCGATCACCAGCCTGTGTTCGGAAGGCCCTTCCCTGCGCAGGCGACGGAAATCGGCCGTGCCGTCAAATGCGCGCTCCCAGACGAAGCCGATATAGGGCGCGAACTTGCGCGACACCTCGTAGCGCAACCGTCCGCTCAGCTCGACATTGCTGAAGCCGCTGCCGAGCTGCCGATCGCTCGACCGCTTCGAATAGATATTGGTTTCCACCTGCGGCGTAAGGATCAACCGATTGGTGAACAGGACCTCATAGGAGGCCTTGGCGCGCGCCGCGAGACGCCCATCGGTTCCTACATAGCCGGTGAGCTGGACGTCGAACCAATAGGGCGCCAGTCCCTCGACGCCGGCGGCGAGCCAGGTGGTCGCACCCTTGCCGAGATCCTGCCTGACCCCGAGCAGCGTGCCCCAGAACGGGTTCTTGCTGTGCCACCACAGCGCCTCGACGCTGCTCTCCGGATCGAGACGTTGGTCGCGGGAGTTCTTGAGCCCCTGGCTGCGCAGCCAGAGCTTGTCATTGTCCTGACCCTTGGTGACGAGCACGGTCCAGCCCACGCCCTGACCCTCGTTGCCGCTGGTGAACTCGAGCTCATCCACAAGTATCTTGGGGATCGAGAGCTTGTCGGCCATCTCATAGCCCGGCAGCGTCGAGTTGCGATAGCCGTCGGCATAATCGTCCGAGTTGCGCGCGTCCGGCGGGGCCTTGCCACCCTGCATCGAGCCCATGTCCATCGTGGCGCCGTTACCGGACGCCTTCGTGTCGGTCATATCCATGCCCGGCATGTCCATGCCCGCATGCTCCTGAGAGCCTTGCGCGGAAGGTGAGTTTGGATCGGGAGTGGCCGTTTGGGCAGGGGTGGCGGCGGGCGACGGGGGCAAGGCATCCTGCGCGAGGGCGGGAGCCGTGATCGCCGGCGCCAGGAAGAGGGCAACGCCAAGAGCAATGCCGCGCGAGGGGATAATCCGGATCATGCGACCACCACCTCCCGGAACATGCCGGCCGCCATGTGATAGAGCAGATGGCAGTGGAAGGCCCATCGGCCCATGGCGTCGGCGGTGACGCGGAAGCTCACCCGCTGGGCGGGCTGGACCACGACCGTATGCTTGCGGACCTGGAAGGCGCCGTCCGGGCCTTCGACATCGCTCCACATGCCGTGCAGATGCATCGGATGCGCCATCATCGTGTCGTTGACGAAGGTGACGCGCAGCCGCTCGTTCGGCTTGAAATGCAGCGGCCGGGAATCGTTGAGCTTGATGCCGTCGAGCGACCAGATGAACCGTTCCATATTGCCCGTCAGATGCAGCTCGATGTCGCGCTCGGGCTCGCGCGGGTCGGGATCGCCGCCCGGCGTGCGCAGATCGGCCAGCGTCAGCACGCGCCAGCCGCGCCCGCGCAGCCCGGCGCCGGGATCGTCCAGATTGGTGCGGGGATAGTCGACGCGCATGTCGGTATTGGCGCCATATTCGGTGCGGGCGTGCTGTGCCCTGGCCGGCATCTCGGTCATGCCGTGCCCGGCATGCGCGTCGCCTCCCATTGCGCCCATCGTCGCCATCGCGCCCATCATGTCGACCGGCTCGAGCCAGGTCCGGGCATCGAGCGGCGGCACGGCTGCCGCCATGCCCGGAGCCGGTGCGATCGTGCCGCGGGCATAGCCGCTCCGATCGATCGCCTGCGCGAAGATGGTGCGGGCGCCGCCCTCGGGCATGGTGAACTCGACGTCATAGGTCTCGCCCGGGCCGATCCGGAATTCCTCGACCGTGACCGGCTCGACCGGCTGCCCGTCGGCCGATACGACCGTCAGCTCGACCCCCGGGATCCGCACGTCGAAGAACGTCGCCGTCCCCGCGCCGACGAAGCGCAGGCGCACGCGTTCGCCGGGCGCGGCGATACCGGTCCAGTTGCCGGCGGGCGGCGCGCCGTTCATCAGATAGGTGTAGGTCGCGGCAGAGACATCGCTGTAGTCGGTCGGGTTCATCCGCGAGCTGTTCCACATCCGCCGCCGCTCGAGCGCCTTCCCAAGGCCCATGGCGCCGACATCCTTGAGGAAGTCGCCGGCTGTCGGCTGCGCAAAATTATAGTAGCTGCTCTGCTTCTTGAGATTGAGGAAGATCTGCAGCGGCGGCTCGTCCGACCAGTCGCTGAGCACGATGCAATAGTCGCGATCGGGCGCCCGCGCCGCCGGCGCCTGTTTCGGCTCCACGATGATCGCTCCATAGAGTCCCGTCTGCTCGGCGAGCGTGTGAGCGTGATACCAGTAGGTTCCGCTCTGGCGGACCTCGAAGCGATAGGTGAAGGTCTCGCCCGGCGCGATGCCGGCAAAGCTGATGCCGGGCACGCCGTCCATCTCCGCCGGCACGATGATGCCGTGCCAATGGATGCTCGACATCTCCTTGAGGCCGTTGCGCACACGGAGCGTGACCGTGTCGCCTTCGCGCAGGCGCAGGACCGGCGCGGGCACGCTGCCGTTCACGGCGGTCGCGATACGGCGTTTGCCGGTGAAGTTGACTGGCAGCTCGGCGATCTCGAGGTCGAACTCGGTCCCGCTAAGCTCGGCGGGCGAGACTGGGGCGGATCGCGCGAGAAGCGCCGGGGCGAAGCCGGCAACCGCGCCGCCGATCGCCAGCCCCTGGACGAAACGGCGCCGTGCGATCGGCCGGATATGTAAGGGAGACATGAACTGTACTTTCGCGAAGTCGGGTTCAGGCGAGGTCGAGGACGATCCGGCCCTCGATGTCGCCATGGTGCATGCGGGAGAAGACGTCGTTGATGTTCTCCAGCTTGTCTGCATGGACCGTGGCCTTGACCTTGCCGTCGCCGGCGAACGCCAGTGCCTCGAGCAGATCGAGCCGCGTGCCGACGATCGAGCCTCGCACGGTAATGCCGTTCAGCACGGTGTCGAAGATCGACAGCGGGAAGTCGCCCGGCGGCAGACCATTGAGCGCGACCGTGCCGCCGCGCCGGACCATGCCGAGCGCCTGCTGGAACGCCTTGGGCGAAACGGCGGTGACGAGCGCTCCGTGCGCGCCGCCTATCGCCTTCTTGAGCGCTGCCGAAGGGTCCTCGCTGTGCGCGTTGACCGTCAGTGTGGCGCCAAGGCGTGTAGCGAGGTCGAGCTTGCTATCGTCGATGTCGACCGCGGCCACATTGAGACCCATGGCACGGGCATATTGCACCGCCATGTGGCCGAGCCCGCCGATCCCTGAGACGACCACCCACTCGCCGGGTCGGGCCTCGGTGGCCTTCAATCCCTTGTAGACGGTGACGCCCGCGCAGAGGATCGGCGCAATGTCGAGGAAGTCGACATTGTCGGGAAGGTGACCAACATAGTTGGGATCGGCGAGGACATATTCGGCAAAGCTGCCATTGACCGAATAGCCGGTGTTCTGCTGTTCGTGGCAAAGCGTCTCCCAGCCACCCAGGCAATGCACGCAATGCCCGCAGGCGGTGTAGAGCCAGGGCACGCCGACCCGGTCGCCTTCCTTCACATGGGTGACGCCCGCACCGACGGCGGCGACATGCCCGACGCCTTCATGGCCAGGAATGAAGGGCGGGTTGGGTTTGACCGGCCAGTCCCCTTCTGCCGCGTGCAGGTCGGTATGGCACACGCCGGTTGCCGCAATCTTGACCAGGATCTGCCCGGGGCCGACCGTCGGGATCGGCGCGTCCTCGATGACCAGGGGCTTGCCGAATTCGCGGACGACCGCCGCCTTCATGGTTTTCGCCATGTCCGTTTCTCCTTTTGAGCGAGGGGTCAGAACAGGCCGAGCGCGTGCTCGTCATAGGAGACGAGCAGGTTCTTGGTCTGCTGATAATGGTCGAGCATCATCCGGTGATTTTCACGCCCGAAGCCCGACGCCTTGTATCCGCCGAAGGCGGCATGGGCGGGGTACTGGTGATAGCAGTTGGTCCAGACCCGCCCGGCCTCGATCGCGCGGCCCAGACGGTAGGCGGTGTTGCCGCTCCGGGTCCAGACGCCCGCGCCAAGACCGTAGGCGGTGTCGTTGGCAAGTGCGATCGCCTCCTCGACCGTCTTGAAGGTGGTGACCGCCAGGACGGGACCGAAGATCTCCTCCTGGAAGATGCGCATGTGGTTCTGACCCACGAACACGGTCGGCTGTACGAAATAGCCCTGGTCGAGCGCACCGCCCGGCAGCGCCTTGGCGCCACCGACCAGACACTGCGCGCCCTCGGCCTTGCCGATATCGATATAGCCCAGGATCTTGTGGAGCTGGTCCTCCGACGCCTGCGCGCCGACCTGGACCGAGGGGTCGAGCGGATCGCCCTGGCGGATCGCGGCGACGCGCGCCACGGCGCGCTCGATGAAGCGATCGAAGATCGACTCATGGATCAGCGCGCGCGACGGGCAGGTGCAGACCTCGCCCTTGTTGAACGCGAACAGCGTGAAGCCTTCGAGCGCCTTGTCGAAGAAGGCATCGTCCTCGTCGAGCACGTCCGCCATGAAGATGTTGGGCGACTTGCCGCCAAGCTCCATCGTCTGGGGGATCAGATGGTCGGCGGCCGCATGCATGATCTGCTTGCCGGTGACGGTCTCGCCGGTGAACGAGACCTTGGCGATGCGCGGATTGGCGGCGATCGCCTGGCCGACGGTCCGTCCCGGGCCGGTGACGACATTGAGCACGCCGGGCGGCAGGATGTCGGCGGTGAGCTCGGCGAACATCAGCAAGGTGAGCGGCGTCTGGGATGCGGGCTTGATGACGGTGCAGTTGCCCGCCGCCAGCGCCGGGGCGATCTTCCACGCCGCCATCAGCAGCGGGAAGTTCCACGGGATGATCTGGCCGACGACGCCAAGCGGCTCGCGAAAATGATAGGCGATGGTGTCGGCATCGATCGTCGAGATCCCGCCTTCCTCGGCCCGGATGCAGCCGGCGAAATAGCGGAAATGGTCGATCGCGAGCGGAACGTCGGCAGCGCGCGTCTCGCGGATCGGCTTGCCGTTGTCGATCGTCTCGGCAAGCGCCAGCAACTCCATATTATCCTCGAGCCGGTCGGCGACGCGATTGAGAATCCTGGCGCGGTCGGCGGGCGAGATCCTTGCCCATTGATCCTTGGCGGCGTGCGCCGCATCGAGCGCGCGCTCGACATCTTCCGGCGTCGACAGCGCAAACTCGGCGATCTGGGCGCCATTGATCGGGCTCGTGTCCGCGAAATACTCGCCGCTCGCTGGAGCGCTCCATCGACCACCGATGAAATTATCATAGCGGTGTCGGAAGGACGCCGCAGCATTGATGGTCCCGATCGCCTTCTCGAACATCGCCTGTCTCCATCTTTACCGATGCCTGATGAAGTAGGCCTTCTGATGAGACGGCCTATAAGTAAGTTCCGCAGACAAAAATCAGGCAGAGTTTTTACGAAGCGCCAGGCTGGACACGCAAAAGAAGCCGATGATTTTCTCATCAGCTCATAGATTATCTCGTCGCCTAAGCAGGCAATGGCTCTCGCCATTCAATCGCGGCGCAGAGGTCACTGAAGTTGATCCGGCCATGCTTGGTCGGACCTCTTAATCGTAAGCGCGGACCCGCAGCTCGGTGCCAACTCCTGGAGCTTTACGCATCGCGGGCTCCTCTCTCTCGCGGTGGACGCCTGCTTCTCGTTATGAAATCCTAGAAACTTGGAACACCTCTTGAAGAACAGGCCCGCCGCGGGGGCAGCGGCGGGCCCTCAGCCCCAGGGGTCTGTTCTCGGGGCTGGAAACCTCACATGTCGCTCATCGGCTTGTCGGCCATAGGCGTGGCCGGTTTCTTCTTGGCGGCCGGCTTTGCCTTTTTCATCGGCATCTTGCAGCAACCGCTCTTGGGCTTGCCAGCCTTGCTCGAACCGCTCCCCTGCGACGAGCCACCAGACATTCCGGCCATGCCCGCAGCGCCCTGCTGGCCTTGCGGCTTCTGCATGCCGGCTTGGTGATCCTGCATCATTTGGTCGTGCATCTGCTGCCCTCCATGATCCATCCCCTGCTGATGGGCATGGGCGGTGGATGGCTTCGGCTGCGCAGGGGCGTGCTGGGGCGCGGCGGGTGCCGATTGCGCCAGACCCGCGCCAGCGAAGTTCAGGGTCGCCAGGCAGCCGATCGCGCCGACTAGAAGTTTCGTCTTTCGCATTGTGGTTCTCCGCATGATGAGTCCTTGCCCGATCGCCGTTTGCGACCGCGACCATACCGACCCCTCATGCGGGCTTGGCCCTTTGGTCTGAATACGTAAGTTACGAATCCGCACTGGATCAGGACTGGCAGGCCCGCGATCTTGCGGGCGAAACCATGGTCCAAGGGTCCAGCGGATTCATGACTGCATCGCATTAAAGCTCGTGCAGACCTTTATTCTGAAACGCAATTGGCCCGCCGGGGAAACGGCGGACCAACGTTGCGGCCCGGTCAAACGATACCAACGCCTTGTATGGTGAGGCTTTGATCAACCGACCTCTGATGGGCTTTTGGTTCAGCACCCCCCGCCCGACCGATGCGACATGTCAGAAGCCCCCTCCTGGCTCCCCGATTCCCGCATGGCCATCCGGTGGCCTCGCATCATCTCACCGTGCATCTGGTCCTTGCCGTGCCGCATGCCCTCCATATGGGCCGTGCCGGACTGAGCCGGCGCAGGCTTGGCCTTGAGCGTCTCCTCGAGATCCGGCATGTCCGACGGCATGCCATCGGCGAGAACAGGCCCGGCACCGAGGGCAAGGAGGCCGAGGGCTGCGAGCGAAGTGATAACTACCGTTTTCTTGCGCACTATCGATTCCTTCAAGTCTGGTTTCCGTTCGACCGGCTTCAGATCCGGTCGTTTCTCGCTCCTCCGGGAGCTTGCCCTTGAGATGGTATCGGTCCTGACCCGGCAGTATACGTAATATGCGAAGCGGGTGGTCAGCCGGTCATGTCCGCCATCATTCGGCAGCTCGCCGCGCATTTCTTGCAGGTGGCCGAGCAACGCGCGATCCGCTGGTCCTCGCTATGACGCCCGCATTCCTCGGCGCAGCGCTCGCAAGCATCGGCGCAGGCGCGGCACAGGATGCGGTGCAGAGCCGATTCCCGCAGCATCGAGTTGGCTGTCGCCTGGCACAGTTCCGCACAGTCGTTCAGCATGGCGATCAACGACGCGCTCGCCAGCGCGCTGCTTTGCTTCGTCAGCCAGGCGGCGGTTTCGAGGCACATGCGGTGTGAAGCCAGGCAATCGTCGATGCAGTCCGTCATCGACATCGCCATCCCTTCCATTCGATGCTGCTGCCCCGCCGCCGGCGCAGCCAGCGTTCCGGCGGCGGCAAGGCCGGCGCCCGCCATCAGCAATTCGCGTCTCTCGATCATCATGCACCCTCCATCGGCTATCCCTTGCGCGGTGTGCCGCATCCGGCGGCCTCAGCCGTCGCCGGCGACCCATCCGACGCCGCACGCGCCTTCTCCCGCGCCATCCGGGTTTCCTCCCAGGGCCAGTGACCGTTGATCTCGACCCCGAGCGAGATGCTCAGGAAGGTCCGCACCAGCACAAGCCCGGCCAGCACGATGAGATCGTCGAGCGTCGGGTTGATCACCAGCGACTTGACGATGTCGCCGGCGACCAGAAATTCCAGGCCGAGCAGGATGCTGCGGCCGAGCGCCGAGCGGAACGTGCTATAGGCCTCGGTTCGGTCGCCCGCCCTCGCCCGCCGCGCAAACAGAAAGGTTGCGAGCCCCGCGCCGACCAGGATGGTCAGCGTGCCCGCCAGTTCCAGGCCGATCACGGCGAGCCGGAAGAAGGCGCTCAGCCAGTCGGCCTCAATGGTGATCATACCAGCCTCGCTTGCGGATATTGTTGAAGCTGTCGGTGGCGTGACAGGCATAGCATTGGTCGACGCGCGCCTTCGATCCGGCTGCGCGCTGCGAGACCATGCTGAAATGCTCCATGAAGTGACTGGGCGGCGCCTTATGGCACTCGGCGCACTGCGTCGAATTGACCGATGGATGGCGGTAATTGGCGATCTTCCAGCTGTCGGTCTTGTGGCAGCTCGCGCAGTCGGTGCCGAACAGGCCCTGGTGCGGATCGCGGAACGCATGGCAGCTCGCGCAATTGAGCGCGGTCTCGGGGGTCAGGCTTCGAGTGTTTGTCGACATGCCCGCCAAAGGCTGCCGCCACTTCGCCATGTCGAGCAACGCGGCGTGATCCATGCGGATGATGCCGCGCTCTCCCTCATGTTCGACGTGGCAGGAGGTGCACTGCGTCGCTTTCGCGTGGAACTGCGTCGACTGCTTCGTCCCGAAATCGGTGCCCGCATGGCAGGTGAGACAGGTCCGGGTTTCGACGCCCTTGCCCGGCGTGTGGCAGGCCGTGCATTGGCCGGCAAAGGACTGGTGCGCGCTCGAGAGCGGGCCGGGCGAGACGAGCTGCGCCACCAGGCCGGCATCCCTCGGCGCGTCCGATCGCATCCGGATCGCGACCGCGGCGACCATCACCAGCAGGGCTGCGATGAAGACGGCGTAGGAAAGACGCTGCCAGCTCATAGCCAGCGCAGCCCGTAATAGATCGCCGCGCCGACGTGGAGCGCGAGCAGCGCGAAGATGAGACAGCCCAGCAGGATGTGCAGGAACCGCCACCGCGCGAACAGGGTGTTGGTTGCCTCTTCGGCACGGATCGCGAATTCGGTATCGGCCAGCGCTGCGGCGATCCCCGCCTTGTCCTGGGGGCGCTGGCCCGCGGACGCATCCCCGGCGACGAACAGATAGCGCTTCCAGCCCGACAGCGGCGGGGCTGCGGTATCGGCCTGCGTCGGCGCCGCCGGCTCCTCGAGGAAGGCGGCGCGAAGCGAGGCCAGTTCTGACCTGCGTCCGCGCAGCGCCCGACCAAGCTGGGCAAGCAGGTAGCGGCCGATGAAGCCGGTGATGACCGTCATCAGCAGGAGGACGGTCAGAAGCAGGCCGACCGGGCTTTCGAGCTTGTGCGCGGCGTGGACCAGACCCAGGATCGGCGCCAGCACGCCGGCATAGATGTGGATGGCGAGCAGGGTTGGCTTGCTGACGACCCGGGAGAGCGCCTTGTCGACCCAGGCGATGTGCTTGGCCGCGACATAAGGAAGCGTCAGCAGCATCAGCACGAGCGCTGCGATCCCGATGATCCCGCCGGCCAGGCTACCCGGAAAGCGGGGCGACACATGCACGAGATAGCCGAACGGGAACAGCAGCAGGAACGCGACCAGCAGGCCCACGGCAATGTCGCTGCGTTCGCGCATCAGGCTTCGACCACGAGCGGCGTGCCCGTCCCCTTCGCCTGGCACGCGAGCACATAGCCTTGCGCCTTGTCGGCGGGCGCAAGGCCGGATTCGACCTCCATCGTCACTTCGCCCTGCAGCAGCTTGACCACGCAGGCGCCGCATGTGCCCGCACGGCATGCATAGGGGATCTCGACGCCCGCGCCCTCGGCCGCCTCCAGCACGGTCTCGTCCGCGGGCAAGGCCGCCGACACCCCCGACACGGAGAAGGTCACCGTGCTCGGCGCCACCTCGGCGCTCGGGGCCGGCTTATCCGCTGGCGGGGGCGCGGGCTTGACCTCGAGATCCTCGTGGTCGGCCGGCAGCGAGGCCGGACCGAACGCCTCGGTGTGCAGCTGCGCGTCGGGGACGCCGAGTTCCGCCAGCACGCCGCGCATCGCGCCCATCATCGCCGGCGGGCCGCACATATGGATGCGCCGGCTCGCGATCTCCGGCACCGCGGCCAGGATCATCTCGCGCGTGATCGGCCCTTCGGGGCCCATCCAGACGGTGCCGGGCGCGCGCTGCATCGCGGCGACGACATGGAGGTTGGGAAAACGGCGTTCGAGCCGCTCGAGCTCGTCGCGGAACACGAATTCCTCGGTCGACCGTGCGCCGTAGAAGAAGAAGATATCACCCTTCCACGCGGTGTCGGTGAGATAGCGCAGCACCGACATCATCGGGGTGATGCCGACCCCGCCCGCGATCAGCACGATGCTCTGGGCATCCGTTCCCGTGAAGGTGAAGGCGCCGAACGGTCCGCTGACCTTCAGCAGATCGTCGGCGACGACCTTGTCGTGCAGGTATCGCGAGACCACGCCCTGCTCCTCGCGCTTGACCGTCAGTTCGACATAGGCCCGCTGGGTCGGCGAAGAGGCGATCGTGTAGGAACGGCGCGCGGTCTTGCCCGCTTCGGGCTCTACCTCGACCTGCAGGAACTGGCCCGGCAGGAAGTCGAACGGCAGCCGGTCGGCGGTCGGGTCCGCGAGCCGGAAGGTCAGCACGCTCGGCGTCTCTCGCACGATCTGGACCACGCGCAGCTGCCCCGCCCAGCTTTTGGGCTTGCGCAGCGACGCCCCAGCGGGTGCGGCCGCATTGCTCGGCGCGAGCCCGGCGCTGTCGGCAACGGGTGCAGGCGCGGGCGCAACCCTGGTAGCGGGAGGGGCAGCCTTCGGCTCCGGCTTTGCTGGAACCTTGGCGGTGGCGACACCGCCGGCGATCGCCCCGATCCGCCGCAGGCGGAAGATCTGCAGCGCGATAAGCGTGGCGCTCACCAGCCCCAGGAACAGCATGAGAAGGAGGTGCGAGGGCGAGATGCCGAACCAGTGATCGGCATGGCCGGGCGCGGCCTGGTCGATGTCGAGCTGATCGCGCAGCCAGGCAAGCCCGACCTCCCGGGGCGGCTGCAAGCCCCCGATCGCGCCCTGCGCGGCGGTGCCGGAGCGGAACAGGTCGGTTCCCTCGCGCAGGCGCCGCGCCGCATCGAGCCGGGCCGAGACCGTGGTCGCACGCGCGCCGTCGGCCGAGGCGGCGTTGATCATCGCCAGACCCGTGCTTACCCGTTCGCCGGCCTGCGCAGCGACCCGCTGCCTTGCCGCTTCGTCAAGCGCGGGAAAGGCGAGCAGCTGCGAGATGAAGCCGGTCCGGCGCGATTCGTGGCCGTGCTCATTCTCCCCTTCCCCATTGATCATGCGATCCATCATGGGGTTCATCATCTTCGCCATGTCCGACGACCCCGGCTCTGCCGGTGCGGACATGCCCCCGCCGGCCGGCATGCCTGCGCCATGATGCGCGGCATGATCCTCGCCCTCCTGCGCGCCCGCGCTCGCGGACAGGCTGAGAGCGATTGCGCAGCCGAGGCTCAAGCGTCGAAGGCTGATCCGCCTGGACATCCTCATCCCCTTAGTGTGCGAGCCTACATATCCTTCATCGGCATCGCCGCATTGCCCGGCGCGGGATCGGGTGCCGGCGCGGTCTGGTTGCCGGCCCCGGCGCGCATCGCGTCATGGTCCATCGCCTGACGGTGATGCCGCTCCATCTCGGCCTGGTTGCTCATCGCGTCCATCGGCGCCGCGTCTGCAGCGTTGCCGCTGTCGGTCAGGACCGGGGTGGCGGCGACGCTGTTCGCCGCGGGCGGCACCGTCTGGTCGGCCTGGCGGTCGCAGCCCGAAAGCGCGAGCGCCAGCAACAGGCTTCCGCCGACAAGTGGAAGGGCTTTCTTCGCATGGTCGATCATGGCTTTGCTCCTTGGCTTGAAAACTGTGTCCGGGCGCCATCCCTGGCGTCCGGACCGGCTCATTGCGCGCTGCGCAGAATCCGGAGACACCGGTCGTGCGAGAGGTTCATCGGGTTGCGCCCCTGCCCCTTCATCTCGCCATGATCATGCGGCGTCTGGAGACCCATATTGCCCTCCATCGCCCGGCAACTCTCGACCTGCGCCGAGGTCGGCCGCGTGGTCACACAGGCGCCTAGAAGCAGCGCCGGCGTGAGGACGGCGATCAAACGCATTTTCTTCATGACAAAACCCCTTTCGCTCGTGGTGATCGTTCGTCCTGCGCTGCCTGATGTTTCTTGTTATGCTGCTGGTCTTTCCGCCGCGCCGTCAGGAAGGCGAGGATCGGGCAATCGGAGACCGGCACTTCGCCCGGGCATTCGTCGGCGAGCATCCGCAGCATGTCGCGGATATCCGACAGGCGCTCGAGCCGGGCTTCGGCGTCCGCGATCTTGGCAAGCGTGATATCGAGCACGGCCTGGGCATGCGCGGTGTCCGACGCCCTGAGTGCCAGCAGCTGCCGGGCCTGTTCGAGTGTGAAACCAAGCTCCTGCGCCGAGCGGATGAAATTGACGCGCTCGAGGTCGGTCGCGTCGTAGAGCCTGTAGCCCGCTGCCGTGCGCGCGGGCTCGCGCAGCAGGCCCATCCGCTCATAATAGCGGATCGTATCCCGCCCCACGCCTGCGGCCGCGGCCAGTTCGCCGATCTTGAAATTGCCCATGTCATCCGCTCGATCATGCCGGTTGGACCATGGTCCAGGGTCAAGCGGTTTCGCTTTGACCCCGAACGGTCTCCTCGTCGCCGGCGGCCCGCTGCCCCGACGCGTCGCAGGGCAGCCCGTGCCGCCGGGCCACCGGCTTGTCAGTTCTTGCGAAGCTCGACGATGTCGTGCCTGGCAGGCGTGCCGTCGGCGACGGACACGTGCGCGAAGTGATCGTCAAAGATATGGTCGATCGTCACATGGCCGACGAGCTGGCGGTGATAGGTCGGCGCCACGCCCTTGGACGGACCCGGATGGGTCACGACGCGATAGACCTCGAGCTTCTGGCCGACCTCGGCGCCATCGGCCTTGCCGATGCAGACGACCGTGCCGTTGCTGCCCGTGTCGACGATCGAGCCGCGCATGAACAGGCTGTGCCCGATGCCCTGGGCCATAGCGGGGACGGCAGCAAGCATCGAAATGCCGGCAAGCGCGACCATGAGAGTTTTTCTGACCATATTCACCTCCTTGGATGGTAAGCCACCGCCCGGACTTTGCCGAGGGGAAGAGCGTCTCTTCAGGCTTGGGACTACGGTCCCGGGTCCAGCCTCGATATACGTAGAGGCCGCAGCCGATCTTCTTCCCCGGGCCGGATCTTTATTGACGCGGAGTTGACGGAATCAGCCGTCAGCACTTCAAAATCCGCGCGGCGCGAGACTTTGGTTGGCTGCGCCCGCGAAACCCGCTAGATATCGAGGCCCGTGAAACGCCTGCTCGCCCTCCTGCTCGTCATCGGAGCGCTGTCCGGTCTCTTCGGAGCCCAGATGGCGGCCGCGCACAGCGTGCCGCAGGCGGCAGGCGCGCCGCTGGCCAAGGGCATGGATGCGGACTGCATGGCGATGATGGCCAAGCAGCAGCCTGCGCCCAGCGAAAAGCCCTGCAAGGGCCTGACGCTCGATTGCATCGCCGCGATGGGGTGCGTGATCCCGCTGGTCGCAGCGGACCTGGCAGGCGGCGTTGCGCCTGCGCGTCTCTACGACGCGCCCAGCTTCTGGACGACCGACACGATATTGACCGGCAAGGCGGTTGCGCCCGAGCCGGATCCTCCCACCAGCCTTGCCTGATTGAACGAGCACGGGCTGCGCGCATCGATCGATGCGTGCGCGCCCGGTTTCCTTCTTTTCAGTCAAAGGTTTTCGTGATGATCAAACTGCTTCCGGCCGCCCTTGTGGCGGCCCTCAGTCTCGCCGCGCCTGCGCTTGCAACCGACGCGAGCCGCACGCCGCAAGGCCATTGGGAATGGCGGTCGGCGCCGCAATATGGTCCGCGGGCGACTGGCCCTGCGCGTGTCCGCATATGGGTGCCCGACAGCCGGGACATGGCCAGCTGCGATTGCGCGATGATGCAGGCAAGCGCCGCCGACTGCATGCGCGGCGCAGTCAGGTCGGACAAGGGCTAAACCCGCTCCGGAGCGGCGCGTCACATCTTGGCGCGCCGCCTCTGTCATGAGGGGATGATATCCATGATCATGATGCCGAGGCGCGCTGTGCGACGCCTGTTGCTCTCTATCGGTGCGACGCTTGCGAGCGCCTGGGCCGTGCCGGTGTCGGCCGGCCCGCTCACCTACGAGCAGGCAGTGAGGCTCGCTGCCGCCAACGCGCCAAGCCTCAAGGCGCGCGCGGCGGCGACAGCCGGCGCCCGCTCTTCGGCGGTCGCGGCCGATCGCCTGCCCGATCCGACGCTCGACCTGGGCCTGCAGAACTTCCCGGTGAGCGGCCCCAATGCCGGCAGCTTCACGCGCGACGATTTCACTATGGCGACGATCGGGTTCAGCCAGACCTTCCCCAATCTCGCCAAGCGCCATGCACGCGCCGCGCGCGCCGCGGCCGATATCGGTATCGCCGAGGCGGGCGAGCTGGTCGAAGGCCGCAACGTGCGGCTCGAGACCGCCCTCGCCTGGGTCGATCTCTATTATGGAGAACGCCGGCTCCGGCAGCTCGACCTGCTCGATGCCAGCCTCGACGACCTGCAGAAGACCGTGACCGCACGCCTGGCGTCGGGCAGCGCGCGCCCGAGCCAGGCGCTCGAGCCCGACCAGCTCCGCGCCGCCATCGCCGATCGCCGCGCCGAGATGGCTGCGGTGGTGGCGCAGGCGCGGGCCCGGCTCGCGCGCTATACCGGCGACCCCGACCCGCAGGCGACGGGCGACCCGCCGATGCTCGATGTCGATCCGATCCGGCTGCGGGCCGGGATCGATGCGCTTCCCGCCCTGCGCGCGCAGGACGCGCGGATCGCAGTCGCCGAAGCGGACGTGCGTCTCGCGCGCGCCGACAAGCGCCCCGACTGGAAGGTCGGCGTCACCTATGGCCGGCGCGATCCCATGTACGGCGACATGGCCTCGGTCGGCGTGTCGATCGACCTGCCGCTGTTCGCCGGCAAGCGCCAGAACCCCAGGATCGCTGCAAGCGAGAGCCTTGCGCAAGGGGGTCGGTTCGACCGCGAGGCGATCCGCCGCGAGCTGGTGGCGCAGCTCGACGCCGATCTCGCAGACCATGCCATGCATCTCTCCCGGTTGCGCAATGCCCGCGAGACGCTGGTGCCACTCGCCAGGCACCGCGCCGAGCTCGACCGCGACAGCTATGGCGCCGGCAAGCTCGACCTTGGCGCCGCGCTGCTCACGACGCTCGGGCTCGCGGAGGCCGAGGTCGAGGCGCTCAACCGCGAAGCCGACGTCGCGCGCGACGCGGTCCGCATCACTATCACCTATGGGGAGGAGCGGCCATGACGCTCGATAAATCCGCGCTGCGCTGGGGCGCATCGATCCTGGCTGTCGCGCTGCTGGCCGGCGGCACAGGCTATTGGGCTGGCCATCGCCAGGCACCGCAATCGGAGGCGACCACGCCCGCCGGGGCAGGCAAAGTCCTTTACTGGTACGATCCGATGTTCCCCAACCAGAAGTTCGACAAGCCCGGCAAGTCGCCCTTCATGGATATGCAGCTCGTGCCGCGATACGCGGACGGAGGAAGCGCCGGCGCGGCCCCCACGGTCGCCGTCGATCCCGCCGCGCGGCAGAGCCTGGGATTGCGGGTCGTCGCGGCGAAGATGGGCAGCCTTGCCTCGGCCCTCGAGGTCACCGGCACGATCGACTTCAACCAGCGCGACGTCGCCGTCATCCAGGCGCGTTCGGGCGGGTTCGTGAGCCGCGTCTATGCGCGAGCGCCCGGGGACGTGGTCCGCGCCGGCGCGCCGATCGCGGACCTGCTCCTGCCCGAATGGGGCGGCGCGCAGACCGAATATCTGAGCGTCAGGCGGCTCGGCAAGCCCGACCTCACCGCGGCCGCGCGCCAGCGACTGCGGCTGATGGGCATGTCCGACGGCCTCATCGCCAGCGTCGAGCGGAGCGGACGCCCGAACGGCGTGGTGACGATCACGACGCCGATCTCGGGCACGATCCAGACGCTCGACGCCCGTGCCGGCGTGACGCTCGCCATGGGCCAGACGCTCGCCCAGGTAAGCGGGCTCGGCACCGTCTGGCTCAATGCCGCGGTGCCCGAAGCGCGCGCGGGCGATGTCCGGGTCGGCCAGAATGCCAGCACCACGCTGGCGGGCTTCCCCGGCGAGCGCTTCGCCGGCCGGGTGATCGCGATCCTGCCGACCACGCAGGCCGACAGCCGCACGCTCACCGTGCGGATCGAGCTGCCCAACCGGGACGGCCGGTTGCGGCCGGGCATGTTCGCCAGCGTCGCGCTTGGCGGCGATGCCAAGCCGGCGCTGCTGGTGCCGAGCGAAGCGGTGATCCGCACGGGCAGGCGCACGCTCGTCATGCTGGCCGCAGGCGACGGGCGCTATCATCCCGCCGAGGTCCGCATCGGCCGCGAGGCAGGCGGCGAGACCGAGATCCTTGCCGGCCTGTCGCCCGGCGAGAACGTCGTCGTCTCGGGGCAGTTCCTGATCGATTCCGAGGCGAGCCTGTCGGGAATCGAGGCGCGGCCGATCGGCGGCGGTGCGGCATCGGCGACCATCGCCGCGCCGGCGTCGAAAGCCACGCTGTACGAGACGACGGGCAAGATCGAGCGGATCACGGCCAATTCGGTGACGCTCAGCCACGAGCCCGTTCCCGCGCTCGACTGGCCGGCGATGACGATGACCTTCGCGCTCGCCAATCCGGGCATCGCGCGCGGCTTCAAGGCGGGTGACCGGGTCCGGTTCGGGTTCGACCGGCCCCCGGCGGGACCGACGCTGCGGCATATGGCGAAGGTGGCGGGCCAGTGATCGCCCATCTCATCCGCTGGTCGGTGAGGAACCGCTTCTTCGTCGTGCTCGGCATGCTCGCGCTGGTCGGCGCGGGCCTGTGGGCGGTGCGCTCGACCCCGATCGACGCGCTGCCCGATCTTTCCGACGTGCAGGTCGTGATCCGCACTTCCTATCCGGGTCAGGCGCCGCAGATCGTCGAGAACCAGATCACCTATCCGCTCACCACCACCATGCTGTCGGTGCCCGGCGCCAAGACGGTGCGCGGCTATAGCTTCTTCGGCGACAGCTTCGTCTATGTGATCTTCGAGGACGGCACCGATCTCTACTGGGCGCGCAGCCGCGTGCTCGAATATCTCAACCAGGTCCAGGGTCGGTTGCCGGCCAGCGCCCGCAGCGCGCTCGGGCCGGACGCGACCGGGGTCGGCTGGGTCTATGAATATGCGCTGGTCGACCGCACCGGCCGGCACGATCTCTCGCAGCTTCGCGGGTTGCAGGACTGGTTCCTGCGCTACGAGCTGAAGACCGTGACCGGCGTGGCCGAAGTCGCCAGCATCGGCGGCATGGTCAAGCAGTACCAGGTGCTGCTCGATCCGGTGAAGCTCGCGGCCTACGGCGTAACCCACGCCCAGGCAGTGCAGGCGATCAGCCAAGCCAATCAGGAAGCCGGCGGCTCGGTGCTGGAAATGGCCGAGGCCGAATATATGGTCCGCGCCTCGGGCTATCTGAAAACGCTCGACGATTTCCGGGCAATCCCGCTCAAGACTGCGGCGGGCGGCGTGCCCGTCCGGCTCGGCGATGTCGCCACGATCCAGGTCGGCCCCGAGATGCGGCGCGGCATCGCCGAACTGAACGGCGAAGGCGAGGTCGCCGGCGGCGTCGTTATTCTTCGGTCAGGCAAGAACGCCCGTGAGACCATCGCGGCGGTCAAGGACAAGCTCGCCGATCTCAGGAAAAGCCTGCCGCCGGGCGTCGAGGTGGTCACGGTCTATGACCGCTCGCAGCTGATCGATCGCGCGGTCGAGAACCTCACCCGCAAGCTGGTCGAGGAGTTCATCGTCGTCGCATTGGTCTGCGCCCTGTTCCTCTGGCACGTCCGCTCGGCGCTGGTCGCGATCCTGACCTTGCCGCTCGGTGTGCTGGCCGCGTTCGTCGTAATGCGGTTCCAGGGGGTGAACGCCAACATCATGTCGCTGGGCGGCATCGCCATCGCCATCGGCGCGATGGTGGATGCGGCGGTCGTCATGATCGAGAACGCCCACAAGAGGATCGAACGCTGGGAGCAGGATCACCCGGACAGACATCTCGATGGCGAGATGCGCTGGATCGTCGTCACCGAGGCGGCGGCCGAGGTCGGGCCGGCGCTGTTCTTCAGCCTGCTGATCATCACGCTGTCGTTCATTCCGGTCTTCACCCTGGAGGCGCAGGAAGGCCGGCTGTTCGCGCCGCTCGCCTTCACCAAGACCTATGCGATGGGCGCGGCCGCGATCCTGTCGGTGACCCTGGTGCCGATCCTGATGGGCTGGCTGATCCGGGGCCGCATTCCGGCCGAGCAGGCCAATCCGGTCAATCGCTGGCTCACCAATATCTACCGGCCCGCGATCGACTGGACGATGAAGCGGCCCAAGGCAGTGCTGCTGATCGCGGCTCTGGTGTTCGCCACCACGGCCTGGCCGCTCAGCCGGCTCGGCGGCGAGTTCATGCCCAATCTCGACGAGGGCGACCTGCTCTACATGCCCTCGGCGCTGCCGGGCCTCTCGGCCGCCAAGGCGAGTGAGCTGCTCCAGCAGACCGACCGCCTGATCAAGACCGTGCCCGAAGTCGAAAGCGTGTTCGGCAAGGCCGGCCGCGCCGAGACCGCGACCGATCCCGCGCCGCTCGAAATGTTCGAGACGACGATCCAATTCAAGCCCCGCGACCAGTGGCGGTCGGGCATGACGCCCGAACGCCTTGTCGACGAGCTCGATCGCCGGGTGAAGCTTCCGGGTCTCGCCAATATCTGGGTGCCGCCGATCCGCAACCGCATCGACATGCTCGCGACGGGCATCAAGAGCCCGATCGGGGTCAAGGTGTCGGGCAGTGACCTCGCCGAGCTCGACCGCATCGCGCATGATGTCGAGACCGTGGCCAGGAGCGTGCCCGGCGTCAGCTCGGCGCTCGCCGAGCGGCTGACCGGCGGACGCTATGTCGATGTCGACATAGACCGCGCCGCCGCCGCGCGGTTCGGGCTCAACATCGCCGACGTCCAGGCCATCGTCTCCGGCGCGATCGGCGGCGAGACGATCGGCGAGACGGTCGAGGGCCTCGCCCGCTATCCGATCAGCGTGCGCTATCCGCGCGAATTGCGCGACAGCCTCGAAAGGCTGCGGGCGCTACCGATCCTGACGCCCGCGGGCCAGCAGATCACCTTGGGCACCGTGGCAAACGTCTCGATCGCCGAGGGACCGCCGATGCTCAAGACCGAGAATGCCCGGCCTTCGACCTGGGTCTACGTCGATGTGCGCGGGCGCGATCTTGCCTCGGTGGTCGGCGATCTGCAGCGTGCGGTGGCGAAACAGGTCAGGCTCTCGCCTGGGGTCAGCATCGCTTACTCTGGCCAGTTCGAATATCTCGAGCGCGCGGTCGACCGCTTGAAGCTGGTCGTGCCCGCGACGCTGCTGATCATCTTCGTGCTGCTCTACCTCATCTTCGGCCGCTTCGACGAGGCGGCGCTGATCATGGGGACGCTGCCGTTTGCGCTGACCGGCGGCATCTGGACGCTTTATCTGCTGGGGTTCAACCAGTCGATCGCCACCGGGGTCGGGTTCATCGCGCTCGCCGGCGTCTCCGCCGAGTTCGGGGTGGTGATGCTGATCTATCTCAAGAACGCGCTGGCCGAGCGCGGCGCACATCCGGACGCTGCCGAGGTCGAGGCCGCCGTGCGCGAAGGCGCGCTGCTGCGCGTCCGTCCCAAGGCGATGACGGTGGCGGTGATCCTGGCCGGCCTGCTGCCGATCCTGCTGGGATCAGGCGCGGGTTCGGAGGTCATGAGCCGGATTGCCGCGCCGATGATCGGCGGCATGCTGACCGCGCCCTTGCTCTCAATGTTCGTCCTGCCCGCCGCCTACCTGCTGTTGCGCCGGCCCAAGACCGATCCCATCCCTCAACCCGTTTCATCATGAAGGAGAAGACGATGAACCATGCACGACTGACCATTGCCCTCGGCCTCGCCGCCCTGACTGCCGCGTGCGGCAAGAAGGCGGAGGCCCCCGTTGCGACTGAGACCAACGAGGCGGCGCCCGCCGCGACCATGAGCGGCGACATGGGCAACATGTCGATGGCGCCTGACGCGAACGCCGCGATCAAGGCCAAGGGCCATGGCACCGTCACCGCGATCGACAAGGCGGCAGGCACGATCACGCTCGATCATGGTCCGATCCCGGAGGCCAAGTGGCCCGCGATGACGATGGCGTTCAAGGCCGCGCCGTCGATCACCGATGCGGTCAAGGTCGGCGACAAGGTCGATTTCGACCTCTCGCTCAAGGGCAGCGATGGCGAGGTCACCGCGATCGCAAAGCAGTGATCCGCTAAGTTCGACCGGAAAAAGCTGGTTGCGGCGCCGCTCCCGGGCGGCGACGCCCGTGCCGGCCGTCTGCCTGGCTGTGCGCCCGGTCGACGGTTGCGACCGGCAACGCCCAATGCCAGCGGCGTTTCCCTGCGCGATCACCGACAATTTGAGCACGCTTCGCGGATCGCACATTGAACGTGCAAGCCGCCCTTGCTCGCGATAGCCTGAACGGCAAGGAGCCCAGTTTAGATGACCCAGCCAGTATGACCTTGTTACCCGCGACACATCATGATCTCGTGAGCGAGCTTGTCCGTCGTTGGCGAGACGATCCCGGCGCCACCTATCGCTCCTGGTTTCTGTGGGACGAACGGCTGAAAAACTTCCGCTCCATCCGTCGCGGGCTGCAGCAGGTGGTCGCAGAAATCGAAAGTGGGCGGTTCGGCGTCGCCTATCGCGGCTCGTCACTGGAAACGGTTGTCCACTCGATCGCCGAACAGCGGCAGATCTTCAAGGGCGCCGACCATGCCTGGCTGTGGAAGCCCAAGCTGCGCATTCCAGACATCTACGAAAGCCCGGACAACCAGCGGGCGTTCGGTCGCCTGCTCGACAATTGCTCGTGCTGCGATACCGCCGAGGAGATCATCAGCCACATCCGCAGCATAGACGCGCTCAAGATCAAGGGGCTGGGGCCGGCGGCGGCCAACCTGCTCTATTTCCTTCACCCGACGCTGGTGCCGCCCTTCAATACCGCGATCGTCAAGGGCTACAATGCCGTCACCGGCGCCAAGGTGAAGCTCGGGTCATGGGATCATTTTCTCGCCATGCGCGCCGGCATCCTCGACCTCAACGACCGTTACCGCGAGTTGCTCTCCAACGATCTCGGCGCGATCGGCGGACTGTTGTTCGACATTGGCTCGGGCCGCTATCCCGCGCCACCGCTGGAGGATGACGCAACGGCGGCCGACGACTGGCTCGGCAGATTGGAACATGCCAGAGCGGAGGCAAGCCGGCTCGACAAGACAGCCGCCGCGCAGGGCGAAACCGATCGCACGCACGCCGAAATCCAGGCCTGGCTGCGCGACCTCGGCCATGCCCTCGGTTACGATGTGTGGATCGCCGCCAATGACCGCGGTCGACTTCACGCTGGCTGCCCGCTTGGACAGGGATGCCTCGAGCGCCTTCCAGACGCCATTGCGACCTCTCCCGGAGCGGACTCGATCCGCCTCATCGACGTGTTGTGGCTGGCGAAGGGTGGCGACGGCGTCGCCGCCGCGTTCGAGGTTGAACATTCGACCTCGATCTACTCGGGGATCGTGCGCATGCTCGATCTGGCGCTGTCGGGGAGCGATCTGCACGCTGCCGCCGGGCTATTCCTGGTCGCACCGAATGCGCGCGAGCAGGACGTTCGCGCGCAACTCCGTCGCCCGGCTTTCAGCCGTATTGCCGATCTCGACTTCGCCTATCTGCCCTATGGCGAGCTGGAGAGAAACAGGGACGCGATCGCTCGTTTTGGAACGGGATTGAAGGCCATCAAGGCGATCTCAAGCCCCCTTCCCTGAAAGGGGGCGTTTGCGGGAGGGGGCGGAATCCTACGCCAAGCTCGCCCAGATAGCCGGCGCGAGATCTTACTTGTTGCTGCCTTCTACGGTCGCGCCAGAAAGGCGACGGCTCAGTTCTATCCGGCGATGGCTACGCATTTTGAAGGTGTCTGGCCCAACGCGCCGATACTCAATGAAGCCGAGAGAACGCCAAAATCGCTCTGCCGCTTCATTCGCTTCCAGCACGGCCAACCGAATCTCTGTGGCACCTCTCGCAGCGGCCCAGCTTTCGACCGTCGAGTAAATTGAGCGTCCGACGCCACGACCACGCTGTGCGGCATCTACGATCATGAAGCCGAGATACCATGTGCCATCACGCGGATAATCGCGGAGGATGGCCGCGATTGCATATAGGCCGCCAGGCCCCTTCCATCCCAGGACAGCTTGATTGTGGGCGCTCTTTTCGGGCGGCACATCGGAGAAAAGCTCGCGAGCATCGTCCAGCGTGGGCGCGGCCCCGTCCTGCAACAGGAAATAGTCGCTGCAACGGTTGTACAGGTCTGCAACGTCTGCGGCGTCCGCTTGGGTAAGTTTGATCGGGGCTCCCGTCATCATCATCGCGTTTTGGCAGCAAGCACGCGCTGACCGTAATCCCGGAGTTCCCCGTTGGGACCGACATAGCGGTAGAGAGTGACGCGCTCGATCCCGAGTTCCTTGCAGAGGTCGGAAACGGACGTGTCGCGTTGGGCCATAGCAGCCTGAGCGAGCCGCACCTGGGCCTTGGAGAGGGCGAACTTGCGGCCACCCTTGCGTCCCCGCGCGCGGGCAGCGGCCAGGCCAGCCATGGTGCGCTCGCGGATCATATCCCGCTCAAACTCCGCCAGTGTGGCAAAAATGCCGAACACCATCCGGCCCGATGGCGTCGTGGTGTCGATCTGCGCGCCCTTGCCGGTGAGCACCCGCAGACCGATACCGCGATCCGACAGATTCTGCACCGTGCTGACCAGGTGGGTGAGCGTTCGGCCGAGCCGGTCGAGCTTCCAAACGATGAGGACATCGCCGTCGCGCAACGATTTCAGGCAGGCGGCAAGACCGGGGCGATCATCACGGCTACCGGATGCACGATCATCATAGATGGCTCTGTTGCAAAAATCGTGAAGCTTGAGCATGCTTGGCGGAGATTGGACGGACGGAACGATGACGGATTTCAAGTGGCGCCATTTCCAGGGTGATGTGATCCTGTGGGCGGTGCGCTGGTATTGTCGCTATCCGATCAGCTATCGCGACCTTGAGGAAATGCTGGCGGAACGCGGCATTTCGGTCGACCATACGACGATCTATCGCTGGGTCCAGTGCTACGCCCCGGAGATGGAGAAGCGGCTGCGCTGGTTCTGGCGGCGTGGCTTTGATCCGAGCTGGCGCCTGGATGAAACCTACGTCAAGGTGCGGGGCAAGTGGACCTACCTGTACCGGGCAGTCGACAAGCGGGGCGACACGATCGATTTCTACCTGTCGCCGACCCGCAGCGCCAAGGCAGCGAAGCGGTTCCTGGGCAAGGCCCTGCGAGGCCTGAAGCACTGGGAAAAGCCTGCCACGCTCAATACCGACAAAGCGCCGAGCTATGGTGCAGCGATCACCGAATTGAAGCGCGAAGGAAAGCTGGACCGGGAGACGGCCCACCGGCAGGTGAAGTATCTCAATAACGTGATCGAGGCCGATCACGGAAAGCTCAAGATACTGATCAAGCCGGTGCGCGGTTTCAAATCGATCCCCACGGCCTATGCCACGATCAAGGGATTCGAAGTCATGCGAGCCCTGCGCAAAGGACAGGCTCGCCCCTGGTGCCTGCAGCCCGGCATCAGGGGCGAGGTGCGCCTTGTGGAGAGAGCTTTTGGCATTGGGCCCTCGGCGCTGACGGAGGCCATGGGCATGCTCAACCACCATTTCGCAGCAGCCGCCTGATCGGCGCAGAGCGACAGCCTACCTCTGACTGCCGCCAATCTTTGCAACAGAGCCGGCCTGCGTCCCTCTCAGTCCTCGCCAGGTCGAATGCATCGCGCTCGTCGCGCAAGGCAAAAGCGACTGGGAGATCGGCCAGATCCTCGGCCTCAGCCGCGATACCGTGCACGAATATGTTGAATCGGCCCGCAGGCGTTATGGCGTGCGACGACGCACGCAGCTGGTGCTGCGCGCGGTTCGCGATGGTCATCTCAACATGGAAGCGCTGCTCTGATCTCGCCGGCCATATGATGATCGGGCTTGGGCAAGTTCAGGATTTCTGCGCTGTCGCTGGCGCGATCAAGGACGCTACGGCCTTGTCTGACCTGATGGCCGAAATCACGAAGGCCATGGGCTTTCGGCACTATGCCCTGGTCCATCATGTCGACCTGAAGCCTGCGGTTCGCTCGGTCCACATCGTCGACTATCCGCAAGACTGGGTGGAGCGCTTCCAGGCGAGACGCCTCTATGCGAGCGACCCGATCCACCGCGCCAGCCATCGCACCAATGTGGGCTTTGCCTGGTCGGCGGTTCAGTCGATCATCTCTCTGACGGCCGCCGATCGCTCGATCCTGGCAGAAGCCTACGAGGCCGGGCTGGGCGACGGCTTCACCGTTCCGGCCCATATTCCTGGCGAGCTCAATGGATCCTGTTCCTTCGCGATGGCGGCGGGCGAGATGCTCGACCATCGGCAGCTGCCGTTCGTGCAGCTCGTCGGCAGCTTCGCGTTCGAAGCGGCACGCAAGATTTCCCGGATCCACGCGCCGCAATCCGAATGCCCGAGCCTGACCGAAAGGCAGGCCGAATGCGTGGCGCTGGTCGCGCGGGGCAAGACCGATTGGGAGATCAGCCAGATCCTCGGCATCGGCCAGGAAACGGTGATCCAGCATGTGAAGGATGCGCGCGACCGCTATGGCGTCACCAAGCGCACCCTCCTCGCCATTCGCGCCTTGTTCGAAGGGCAAATCAGCTTTGCCGATGTGTTCGGCCGATGATCTCCCCAGAACTGGGGATAACGCAAAAAAGCCGCCTCTGATCGACTGACAGGCCTCACCAAAAGGAGGCTGTCATGCACATCGGGACCGGCTTTTCGCAAGCCATGGAACACCGCCTGTTTCGCTCCATGTTCGAGGAGCGCAAGCGGGTCTTCGTCGATCTTCTTCGCTGGGACGTTCCGGTCATCGCCGGTCGCTACGAGATCGATCAGTTCGACAATGATCGCGCCGTCTACATCGTTGTTACCGGGGACGACGGGGAACACCGGGCCTCCGCACGGCTTCTGCCGACCACGCACGAGCATATTCTCGGCACGATCTTCCCGGATCTTTGCGAGGAAGCGCCGCCGCGCGGCAGTGCTATCCTGGAAATCACCCGCTTTTGCCTTGCGCGAAAATTGCGCGCCCGGGAGCGTCTCGAGCTGCGCAATCAGCTGGTCACCGCGCTCGTCGAATATGCCCTCGCCAACCAGATCCACAGCTTCACCGGGGTCGCCGAGTGGCCGTGGTTCCAGCAGATCCTGGGTTTCGGCTGGACTTGCCGACCATTGGGTCTTCCCACGTCCGAGCAAGGGCGAAGTCTCGTCGCCTTGCAAATCGATGTGGACGACCGAACGCGCGAGCAGCTGCGCGCGAGCGGCATTTTCCGCCCTGTCGGCCTTGCCGATCTTCCCGCCGCAGCATGAGGAGGGCGATCATGGCCACGATCGCACGGCGCGGCGTCTCCGCCGCGACCAAAGCCGACGAAAATCTGCGGCAGCACGGCTTCTGCATCCTGCGGGATGTCGAGTCTCGGTCACGCATCGAGGAGATCAATCGATCCCTCCATCCGCGTTTTGCCGCCACGCCTTTCTGCCAGGGCGGATTCTACGGCCCTCGGACAAAACGCTTCGGTGGCCTGCTGAAGCGCGCGCCGACGGTTGAAAGTCTTGTCCAAAACCCTGCCGTCATGCGCCTCGTCCACGCTATCCTCGAGCCCTGGTGCGACACGGTCCAGCTCAACCTCACGCAAGCGCTCGAGCTGCACCCGGGGGCGCCAGCGCAATTTCCGCACCGGGATCAGGACATGTGGCGCGGTCCGACCGGCGAGCTCGAATATCTCGTCAACGTCATGTGGCCGATTTCGCCGTTCAAGGCCGAAAATGGGGCGACGCTGGTCTGGCCGGGGAGCCACAATGGCGGGCAGGGCGACGACGGCGCGGAGCCGGTCGCCATCGAAGCGGATCCGGGATCGGCGATCATATTCCTGGGATCGACCCTCCATGGCGCCGGCGCGAATCGTTCAAACGCGGTGCGCCGAGGCATCATCGTCAGCTACTGCCTCGGCTGGCTGAAGCCCTATGAGAACCAGTGGCTGACCTATCCGCCCGAGGTGGCCAGCGCATTCTATCCCGAGCTTGCCGCGCTGGTCGGCTACCAGCAGCACCGCCCCAATCTCGGCAATTATGACGGGCAGTGCCCGTCCATCCTGCTCGGCGGCGATCCGCCAGACCATCTCGCCGCAATCGATGCTCTCCGGCCCGACCAGGAAGGCGCTCTGTCCGAATTCCTGCGGCAGCAAACCGATCAACTCCCCCCCCGGCTAGGGGGATTGCCGAAATCGAGCGCGGTCGGAACAAAAGAGAGGTGAAATCCAACGGATAGCTGACGGCATTTCCCGACGCGGGAGCTGTCTCTCGCGGGGGAAGACCCGATGCAACGTGCAATATTCGGCATGGCGATGCTCGCCCTCGCCACAGCCCTTCCAAGCGCACCGGCAGCGGCGAATGACCTGGGCTGCCAGGTTCTCCTGTGTCTTTCCAATCCCGGTGGCGCGACCCAATACGCGCAATGCGTGTCGCCGATGACCAAGCTATGGCAACGCTTGGCCACCGGCGGCGCCTTTCCCGGCTGTAGCGGCGGCGTCGCCCGCACGAAGGTCTATGATCGCGATTCCACAACTCGCCGCCGGGTGGTCATCACGTTCAACGACGGCCGCAGCCAGACCTTCTCGCTGGCCGGCATCGAGCGTTTGGACGGCGGCCGCCGATGATCCTCGATGTCGCCACCCTTCTTTCGCTTGCAGGAGCTTGCGCACCGACGGTGGCGCCTGAGACGCTCATTTCGATCGTCCACACGGAGAGCCGGTTCAACAGTCTCGCAATCGGGGTCAATAGTCCCGGCGTGCGCGCGCCAAAGCCCGCGACCAAGGCGCAGGCAATCGCTGCGGCGCGCAGCCTGATTGGTCGAGGCTACAACATCGATCTCGGCCTGGGACAGATTAACAGCGCCAATCTCGGCTGGCTGGGGCTTTCGGTCGAAAATGCGTTCGAACCCTGCTCCAATCTGGCCGCCGCCGCGCGTGTCCTCGCGACCAACTACCAGGCGGTCGCGCGCCTTGCCCCGAGCCGGGATCATGCGATCGCGACCGCCCTGTCGATGTACAATACCGGCGACCGGCAGCGCGGCTTTCGCAATGGCTATGTCGCCAGGGTCTATGCCAGCGCGTCGGCCGTCATTCCGCTGATCCGTGGCACGGCGCCGGTGGCTGCCGCACCAGCGATTCCTCAATCTCTGCCCACCTTCGCTCCGCCACCCGACACCCCTGTTTCGCCACCGGCCGCAGCTGGGTGGAATACAGCGGCGAGGGCGAGCCAGGCCTCGCTCATGGTGTTCGGCGACGGGGCCGCATCTCAGAAAGGACAGCATCCATGACAGCAATCACCGCCCACCCGGGCGGACGGCCCCAATGGGCGCGACTTCTGCTGCGCGTCATCGGCGTGATGGCATTGGCGCTGCTTGTCTCGATGCTGCTGAGCGATCCTGCACACGCGCAAGGTGCCGACGGCATCACGTCCATGGCGGAGAACATCAAGACCTGGCTCACCGGGACCTTCGCCAAGACCATCGCGGTGATCGCGGTCGTGATCGTTGGGTTCATGTTTTTCACCGGGCGCGCCAGCCTCGGCCTTCTGGTGACGGTCATCGTTGGCATCTTCATCGTCTTCAGTGCGCAGTGGATCGTCGACACCATCACAGGTGGTGCGTGAAGGAGAGCGCCGCCCTGGACGAGCGGCTGCGCGAGGAGACGCTGTTCCTGGCGGTCACGCGGCCGACGATGTGGCTCGGCGTGCCGCTCGAAGCCTCGTTGCCGATCGCGCTTGCCGCCTGTCTCACTTTGATCGTCAGCGGCAACCCGCTCTATGCCGGCGCCATCGGAGGCGCCTGTCTTGCCGTGGCGCGGCTCATCGTGCGGCACGATGCCAATGCCTTCCGGCTGCTGTGGCTGTGGACCATGACCAAGGCGCGCAGCCGGAACCGCGCCTGGTGGGGCGGCAGTTCCTATTCGCCGCTCCCGGTTGCCGGGCTGAAACGCAAGGGCTTTGCGCGTGGCTAGCGCGGCTGCCCAGCTTCCGCCGCGCAAGACGCCGTGGCGCATATTGCGGCAAGAGGCCGAGCCGGGTCGCTATCTGCCCTACGTGCGCCACGTGACATCGGAGGTGATCGCGCTCGATAGCGGCGACCTCATGATGATGTTCCGCCTTGAAGGGCTTGCGTTCGAGACCGCGGATCCGATCCACCTCAATGACTGGCACGAGAAGCTCAACGGCACCTGGCGCAACATTGCCGACGATCGGCTCGCGCTCTGGACGCACATCGTTCGCCGCCCGGTCGATGACTATCCCGAAGGCCAATTCCGCTCGGACTTCGCGGCCGATCTGGACGAAAAATATCGCGCGCGGGTGACTGCCAAGCGCATGTTCGTCAACGAGCATTATCTGACGCTGATCATGCGGCCGGCGGTCGGCTCGGCCGATCGGACCGGGCTTCTCCTCAAGCGCATCGCCAAGGCCAGGGCGGCCGATGAGGAAGTCGACCCCGACGAGTTGGCCCGCTTCGAGGAGAAGGCGCGCGATATCGAAAAGCTGCTTCGGCGGTGCAGCCCCGCGCGGCTCGCTCTTTATGAGCAGAATGGCCTCCTATTCTCCAGGCCGCTCGAAGTGCTCGAGCAAGTCATGATGGGCGCAAAGGCCAAGGTCCCGCTGGTCCGAGGCCATCTTGGATCAGCCCTCTACGGCGAGCGGGTGATCTTCGGACGCGAGACGGTCGAGATCCGCGCCCATGATGCGAGCCGCTGGTTGGGCATTTTCGGCATCCGGGAATATCCCGCGCTCACCCGTCCCGGTCAGATGAACGCTCTGCTCGGCCAGGATTTCGCGTTCGTCGTCTCGCAGTCCTTCACCTTCATGGGGAAGGCGCGCGCAGCCGAAAGGCTGCGCCGGCGACAGAACCAGATGGCTTCGACCGAGGACGCGGCAGCAAGCCAGGCGCTCGACCTCGAAGACGCCGCCGACGATCTTCAAAGCAATCGGTTCGTCCTTGGCGAACATCATTTCTCGCTTGGGGTGTTTGCCGAAAGCCAGAGGCGACTCGCCGATAATCTGTCGGCCGCGCGGGCGGCGCTCGCGGACGCTGGTTTGGTATCAGCGAGGGAAGGGCCGGCGCTCGAAGCAGCCTTCTGGGCTCAGCTTCCCGGTAACTTCGCGTGGCGGGCGCGGCCGGCGGCAATCACATCGCGGAATTTCGCCGCATTGGCACCTTTTCATACCTACCCCGCAGGCCGGCCGAGCGGAAATCATTGGGGTCCGGCGATCGCGCTGATGAAAACGGCCGCGCAATCGCCCTACTATTTCAACTTCCATGTCGGGGATCTCGGCCACACGCTCATCATCGGTCCCTCGGGCGCGGGCAAAACGGTCGTTCAGAACTTCCTGATGGCGCAGCTCGAGAAGACGGGCGCGCAGCAGATCTTCATCGACAAGGATCGCGGCGCCGAGATCTACGTGCGGTCTGCTGGCGGGATCTATCTGACGCTGAAGAACGGGGAGCCAACCGGCTTCGCGCCGCTGCGGGCGCTCGAATATGGGCCGCGCAACCTCGTCTTTCTCGGTCGTCTGATCCGGCAGCTGGTGACGCCGCCCGGCGGCACGCTGGGCGTCACCCAGGAGCGCATGATCGACGAAGGCTTGGCGTCGCTCGGGCGGCTCGCACCGGAGAACCGATCCATTCTGGCCCTGCGCCAGCTGCTCGGCCAGCGCGATCCGGAAGGCATCGGCGCTCGGCTTGAGAAATGGTCGCGAGGCGGATCGCTGGGTTGGGTGTTCGACAACGAGATCGATGCTTTGTCGCTCGATGCGCCGTTCCTCGGCTTCGACATGACCGACTTCCTCGACAATCCGGAAGTTCGCACGCCGATCATGATGTACATGTTCCATCGCATCGACGGCCTTCTGGATGGCCGACGACTGGTGATCGACATCGATGAGTTCTGGAAGGCGCTGGGTGATGACGCTTTCCGCGCCTTTGCCCAGGATGGCCTGAAGACCTACCGCAAGCAGAACGCCTTCCTGGTTTTCGGCACGCAGAGCCCGGCCGATGCGCTGCGCTCGGATATCTCGCACAGTATCATGGAGCAGGTCGCGACCAAGATCCTGCTGCCCAACCCCTATGGGCGTGAAACGGATTATATCGACGGGCTGGGCCTGACCCAGGCGGAATTCAAGCTCGTCCGTCACGACCTGAACCCGGAATCTCGCCGCTTCCTCATCAAGCAGGGTCATGACTCGATCGTGGTGGAACTGGACCTGGGCGGCCTCTCCGACGAGCTCGCGGTGCTCTCGGGCACCACGGAAACCGTGACGCTCCTCGATGCCATTCGCGCTGATGTCGGCGACGACCCGGCGAAATGGTTGGCTCTTTTTCACCAGCAGCGTCGGTCTGCATCGATCAGGAAAGGATGAGCTATGGGTAAGGGCATATACGCAGCACTTGGCGCCATCGCCCTTGGAATGGCGGGGCCTGCAGTCGCGCAAGGTATCCCCGTCTACGACAGCTCCGGCTATCTGCAGGCGCTGGCCACGGTGAAGAACACCCTGTCGATGATCGATCAGGGGAAGGAGCAGATCGCAGAAGCGAAGCAGCTCTATGGCAGCTTCAACCAGGTCACCGACGTCAACGGCATCGCATCATCTCTTTCCACCGATGCCATGCGCCACCTTCTGCCGCGGGAGGCCCGTGACATCAGCCGGCTGATGTCGTCGGACAATGCCAGCCTGGGCTCGCTCGGGAGCTCCGCGACCCGTATCCGGGACGCCAACCGTATCGCTTTGCCGGAATTGCGACCAGGTGCGTCGGCGTATGAGCGCGCTTCCCGCGACAACCTCTTGCGGAACGGCGACCTCGCAGCGCGCGATGCCGCGATCGCGGAGGCGGCCTATGGCGTGTCGGCCCAGCGTACCGCCGGGCTCGAAGAACTGAGAACCTCGCTGGATACGGCTTCGGACGCCAAGCAGGTCATGGATATCCAGGCGAGGGTAGGGGTCGAGAATGCCCATATCCAGAACGACGCCTTGCAATTGCAGGCGCTGCGAATGCGGCAAGAAGCAGACGTCCAGTTGCGATCACAGCGCGAAAGCGAAGCGATACTGGCGACGAAGCTAGAAAGCTTGTCGCAATGACCGCGAGAGCTTTGCTGCTTGGGTTTGCCGCAGCGGGAATGCTCGCAGGATGCGAGCGGGCACCGCGCGGGAAGGACTATCTAACCTCTCACCCGGAAGAGCTCAGAGGACTCGTCAAGGCCTGTGCCGACGGATCACATCCCAACGAACAGGAGTGTTCCAACGCTGAAAGCCTCCGGATTCTCGACAACAAGATGCGGTCGCTTTCGAAATAATCCAGCGCCTTGGAGCTTCGCATGGCCACGGACATGTTCAATTCACTTTACGCGAACGTTGATGGGAAGCTTGATCTTTTCCTCAACGAGCGTCTCCAAAACGTCGTAGAGGTTGTCCGTGGTCCGCTCGCTGTCGGGCTGGTTATCTACATCGCCCTGTTCGGCTACATGGTGATGCGGGGCATCATCAGCGAACCATGGGGTGAGCTATTCTATCGGATGGTGAAGCTCTGTCTGCTGTATGTTGCTGCGACGACGGTCGCCTATTCCGATTGGATCACGACGCCGCTCTTCCACGGAATGCCCGATGCGATCTCCCAAGCTCTCGCCGGTAAGACGATCGACACAGTAGGAGAGGCCTTCGACGACTATTACACTCAAAGTGATGCTATAGTTGCACGGATAGAGACTGAAGCCGCAACGTACAGCGACATTAACCCATATAAACTGGTCCTCTATGCGCTGAGCCTGGGGCTGAAGGCATTAGCTGGGCTCTCGGCAGCGGTTGGATTTGCTATTACTATATTTGCCAAAGTTGCGTTGGCGATCATTATCGCACTTGGCCCCATCTTCATCGCTCTAGCTCTCTTCGAGCCAACGAGGCGTTTTTTCCACGGCTGGCTGGGGCAAGTATTCAACTATATCGTTCTCCTTGCTGTAATCATAGCCATCACGACCCTGATCACAGACCTCGGAGCGGCTGCAACAGCAGCATCTGAAGGCGTCGTGGATACGGCTTTCGGTGCTGTCCTGTTTGCAGCGTACATATTTTTGGGCACGATCTTCTTCTTCCAGGCTCCAGCCATTGCAACGGGAATAGCCGGGGGAGCCGCTGCCGGCGTGGGTGCCTTCGCCGGAACGGCCTGGGGCACGATGGCATCTCCCTTCCGACAGCGTCGCGTCATGCGCAACAGCCGCAACTTGGAGCGCGCCGCTCACCGCGGCGGCACCATCGAAGCGGCGTAGCGAGGCATCTCATGGCTTTTTCTTCACCAATATTCGCGCCTAGCTTCCGCCGTAGCGTCACCTGCCTGGGCGTTGTTCTGGCTGCGCTCGGCGTCGTCGGCTGTGCATCCGGTCCAAAGAAGCTCGCGGTTTGCAATGGCCATCACCTGCGCGACGTGAACATCTATGGAAGCGTCTTACCGGGCTCACCTGTGCCTGCGACCACGGCGCCGAGAGCTGCGCCGCCCATACCGCCGCTATCGCATCCAAGAGACGGCGATCCACCCCCACCGCCCGCCGTGCCTTCCGCGTCATCTTCCGGAGACAAAGTATCGTTCGCACCAAGGGGACCGCATTATGCGAGCTGCTGATGACCGCTCGGAGGCGGTGCCGGCATCGGGGCTGCAGCGCTATTTCCGGGACGCACGAAGCTGGGATCAGGACAGGATCCGGAACGCGCTGCGCTCGACCCGCATCGCTTGGAGCATCGCGGCCATCGCCTCACTCCTGGCCGCGGCCTCGATCTTCGCAGTTGCGGCTCTGACGCCTCTCAAGACTGTCGTGCCCTATGTTATTCGCGTCAACCAGACCACCGGCGCGGTGGATGTCCAGACCGCGCTCACGCAGCGGCCGATGCGCTACGATGAGGCGGTCACCAAATACTTCCTCGCCCAGTATGTGAGAACCCGCGAAAGCTGGATCCCGGCAGCGGCCGAAGAAAATTTTCGGTTCGTGACGATCCTCTCGCAGCCGACCGAACAGCAGCGCTGGGCGCGCTTCTACAGTAGCAACAATGGTGCCAGTCCCCAAAATGTCTGGGGCAAGAACGCAGTTGTGCAGGCGCGCGTGCGCAACATCGCCTTCATCAACGATCGCGTCGCCAATGTCCGGTTCACGCGGACAGTCCAGACCGAGACCGACATCCAGAACAGCGATTGGATCGCCACGATCACGTTCGCCTACGCCAACGCGCCCATGGCGGAAGGCGATCGCTACCGGAACCCGCTGGGATTCCAGGTCGAAAACTATCGTGCCGATCCGGAGGTGATCCGATGAGGGCGCTCTCCGCCGCCATCATTTGCGCGCTGGTGCCTGTAACGGCGGCGCACGCGGTCGAAGTTCCGCGAGGTGGTCCGTCCGACCCGCGCGTCAAGTTCGTCGAATATGAAGAGACCGAGGTCTATCGGATCGTCGGCACGTTCCGGACCGCAACACAGATTGTCCTGAGCGACGATGAGACGATCCAGCACGTCGCGCTGGGCGACACCGTATCTTGGGAGGTCGCCGTCGCCGGGCACATCCTGTTCCTCAAGCCGCGTGAGCGTGCCGGACCGACCAATCTCATCGTCACCACGTCGCGCGGAGGCGAATTGCGCAGCTATGCGTTCGAGTTGACCGCTCGCAGCGGTCCGATCACGGGCCGCAACGGCCAAGCCTATTTTCAGGTGCGGTTCCGATATCCCAGGGACGATGCAGACCGCGCCGCGCGTCTCAGGGCCGCGCAGATTGCCATGCAGGCGGCTGCCCTGGAGAGCCGGGCCGTTCGCGGCGCTCTCGATCATGGGGTCGTCGAAGGGCCTCGCAACATGAACTACAAGGTGCAGGGCTCCAGCGAGCTTCAGCCGTCGGAGGTCTCCGATAACGGGCAGTTCACGGTGTTGCGTTTCCCAGCGAACCGCGAGGTGCCGGCTATATATCTGGTGCGACCAGACGGGTCTGAGACGCTGGTTCCCTTCGACGTCCGTGACGAATTCGTCGTCGTCCATCTGGTGGCGCGTCAGCTGCGCCTTCGGCGGGGCGGCGAGGTGCTGTGCATCTATAATCAGGCGCCAGAACCCTATGGGGTCGATCATGGGACGAACACCGGGTCGCCCCATGTCGAGCGCACCATCACACATCCGCAGGAATGAGCCATGGTTGAAGATCCATCCTCCGTTTCGCGCCCTCTGCCGAGCGCCGATCTCACGCCAGAAAAAGACGAGATCCTGCACGAGCGCGGTATCGAGCCGATCGGGGGGATGACGCCTTCCAAGCGTAATACCGCCCTCATCTTTGCCGGCACGGCGATGGTACTCGGCATCCTGTGGGTTAATTCCGGAACGAGCCAACAGGCCTCCAATCGTGACCTCACTGCACCGGGCGGGGCGGCCCAAGAGCGGCGCGATATCGTGGCCCGGGAAACCGTCGATTACGCGGCGGTCGCGCCGCAGCCGAGACCGCTCGGCGCAGGCGGGAACGATCCCAACGCACCGGTGCTCAATCCCGCAGCCGGGGTTCCTGGCCCCGACGGTCAGATCGTCCCTGCCATGCAGCCCGGTGCAGCGCCCGGCCCGTCAGGCGCCCGGCCGAACCTGGCCGACCAGGCGCGACGGTCGACACTCATCGCCTATGGCGGGCGCGATCTCGGTGGAGAGACCTCGCAAGGCCCGGCGGCGGCCTCGAGCGCGCAACCGACCGAAAATTCAGGAACGCCAGGGAGTACGGAGGGCGGTGCGCCCAATGCGCTGGACTTGCTGCGACAAAGCTCAGCCGTAGGCGAAGCGCGAGCCTCGATGCTCCCCAATCGCAATTTTCTGATCACTGCGGGGACATTGATTCCCTGCACCCTTCAGACGGCCATCAATTCCGCACAGCCTGGATACACGTCCTGCCTGATTCCACGGGACGTGTATTCCGAGAATGGCCGGGTCGTGCTCATGGAAAAGGGCACGCGCGTACTCGGCGAGTATCGCGGGGGCATCCAACAGGGGCAGAACCGCCTCTTTGTGCTTTGGACCCGGGCGGTGACGCCACAAGGCGTCCGCATCGACCTTGCCTCGCCTGGGTCAGACGCGCTCGGCCGCGCCGGGCTCGCCGGAGCGGTCGACAGCTTCTTCTGGGCACGGTTCGGCGGCGCGCTCCTACTCTCGCTCGTCGATGACGCCGCCTATATTGCCGGGCAGGCCGCATCGAGCGGCAACGGCAATTTCAACAATGTCACGCGTGCGCCGAGCGAAGGGGCCGCGATCGCGCTCCAGAACAACATCAACATCCGGCCGGTGCTGAAAAAGAACCAGGGCGAGGAGGTCGGTATCTTCGTCGCCAAGGACTTCAACTTCGCCGATGTCTACAATCTGGAGCTGCGGCGGTAAGCCATGCGCGATACCGCCGTCCTCCGCCATTATCTCGAACCGCTTCTTCCGTTGCTGGAGCCGGATGATGTAACCGAGCTCGTCATCAACCGCCCGGGCGAGGCGGGGATCGAGGACCGGCAGGGGTGGCGATGGCATGAGTTGCCTGAACTGGACAGCGAGTGGCTTGGAACGCTCGCCGTCGCCGCGGCAAGCTTCACGCACCAGGACATCGATGGGCAGACGCCGATCTGTTCGACCGTCCTCCCAGGCGGCGAGCGCTGCCAGATCGTGATCCCGTCGGTGACGCCGAGCGGCTGCCCGTCCTTTACGATACGCAAGCCCTCGACCGTAACCCTGCCGATCGACCAGCTCGCACGCGCTGGCCTCTTTGACACGACGCGCGCGAGCGCCCGGGACCTTACCGAAACCGACGCCGAGTTGGTGGCACTTCGCGACGCGGGCGACTGGCCAGCCTTTTTCAAGGTCGCGGTCGCCGCGCGCAAGAATATCCTGGTCAGCGGGGCGACCGGGTCCGGCAAGACGACCTTGGCGAAAGCGCTTATCCAGCTCATCCCGCCCGACGAGCGGCTGCTTACGATCGAGGACACGCGCGAACTCATCGTGCCCCATCGCAATGTCGTTCACATGGTCTATTCGGGCGAAGGGCAGGGCCGTGCGAAGGTCGGTCCCAAGCAGCTGCTCGAGAGCGCGCTGCGCATGCGCCCGGACCGGATCCTGCTGCAGGAGCTGCGCGACGGCACCGCCTTCTTCTACCTGCGCAACGTCAACTCGGGGCACCCTGGGTCGATCACCACCGTCCATGCTGGCTCTGCGGCGGGCGCCTTCGAGCAGCTGACATTGCTCGTCAAGGAATCCGAGGGCGGCCGCGATCTCGCGCGCGATGATATCCGCGGACTTTTGCGAATGCTCATCGATGTGGTCGTCCAGACCCGGCGCCATGGCGGTCGCTTTGAGGTCGAAGAGGTCTACTTCCACCCGAAGGTGGGCGATGCCGGTGCAGCGTAACTTCTGGATCATCGGCCTGTCCGTTGCCGGCGGCACCTTATTGTGCTGCGCCATCGCCGTGCCAGTTGCCCTCTTTGGGATGGGCCAGATCGGCCCGAACACCGACATCACGGCCTTGCCCGCATGGTTGTGGTACTATCGGGCGGACCCGCTGCTTATTCTTTGGCTAAAGCGCGGGGCTCTGGCGGGCGCTGTTGTGGTCGGGCTCCTCGCAATCGGGATTCTGCGCCGCGGGCCGGCATTGCACGGCACCGCCCGGTTTGCGCGCGAAGGCGAGATCCGGCGGGAGGGCCTTCGCGACGCTGCCGGCATCGTTGTCGGCCGCAAGGCTGGACGTTTCCTGATATTCGGCGGGAGCGAGCATGTTCTGCTCGAGGCGCCCACGCGAGCGGGCAAGGGCGTGGGCGTCGTCATTCCCAATCTGCTGACCTGGCCAGATTCGGTGATCGTGCTCGACGTGAAGCGGGAGAACTGGGGCGCAAGCGCCGGCTATCGGGCACGGGCCGGCCAAGCAGTGCATCTGTTCGATCCGCTCGACGCGGAGGGGCGGACGGCGCGGTACAACCCCCTGGCGCACATCAGGCGGACTGATGACACCGAAGTCATCAACGAGCTGCAGAAGATCGCGGGCATGCTGTTCCCCGCGCCCGAGCGATCCGATCCCTTCTGGGCGGAGGCCGCGCGAGCGGCCTTTGTCGGCGTCGGCGCCCTGGTCGCATCCAACCCGGGCCTGCCCTTCACCATCGGCGAGATATACCGCCGCCTCACGAGCGGGGATCCCAAGAGCGACCTTCCCGCAGCGCTTCAGGAAGCTCGCAGGGTGGGCCAGCGCCTCAGCCAAGCTTGCGTGTCCGCGATCCAAGATTTCACCTCGGCCTCGGACAACACCTTTTCCGGGATCAAGCAGACCATCACCGCACGGCTCAATCTCTGGCTCAACCCCATGGTGGATACCGCCACCTCGGAGAGCGACTTCGACCTGCGCGAGGTGCGGCGTCGGCGCATGTCGATTTACCTTGGCGTGTCGCCTGACAATATCGACCGCATCGCGCCGATCTACAGTCTGTTCCTGCAGCAACTCGTGGATCTCAACACCCGCGACCTTCCTGAGGGCGCTAGCAATGTCCCGGTCCTGGTCCTGCTCGACGAGTTCGCCAGGCTCGGCAAAGCCTCGGTGATTGCGAGCGGCTTCTCCTACGTCGCCGGCTATGGCCTGCGCCTGGTTCCGGTCATTCAGAGCCGATCCCAGCTTCGCGCAATCTACGGTCCCGATGTCACCGACGAGATCATCGCCAATTGCGGCCTCGAGGTTGTCTTCACGCCTAAGGAGCTGAAGGTCGCGAACGAACTTTCCGAACGGCTCGGCTTTTTCACGATGAACGTGAAATCCCGCAGCCGTACCATCCACGGGCTACTGGCGAACCGGAGCATCTCGGAATCTGATCAGCGCCGCGCGCTCCTGCTGCCGCAAGAGCTCATGCAGCTGCCGAAGAACGAGCTCCTGCTCCTTCGCGCCGGCATCCCCCCAATTCGAGGGCGCAAGATCGCCTATTACCGGATGCCGCGCTTCACTCGGCGGGTGGTTGCTCCGCCTGTGCCGTCCGCCCGTCCAATCGCGGCAATGCTTTCCCCACCTACGCCGGCTTCAGCGCGGCAGGGCGCTGGTACACCCGGTCTGAGCGGCGCCCCACAGCAGCCGGCGACAAGCTCGGGCGAGACCATACAGGAGGAAATTGTGATGCGGGAAATGACCGACGCCGAGCTGGCAGGTGCGGCCAAGATCACGGATGACATGCTGGTTCTGGGCGACCTGGCCGAACTGCCGCCCCCGGGCGACGAGGCCGCCGCGATCGCGTTCGTGTCGGCGATGGTCGAGCGGGCACTTTTGCCATCGGTCGGGCAGCCATCCACATCCATTATCCAGGAAAGGACAGCCCATGTCCGCTGAGAAGTCCGAGAATTCGCGGGGCGCCAGGAAGCGCGCCAATGCCATTTCAATCGGTGAAGGTCAGTCCGCACCGCGTTCTGGGAAAGACACGCGGGACGACATTCCCAAGGATCCCGGCACCCCTAACAAAGGCAAGGAGGGGGCAGGGGTCGAGCCCCGATCAATTTCTGCCGGCGACATACCGGAGCCCCTGCGAAAGCGCTACTTTTCGTCGACCGGCAAATGGTCGGGCGAACCGGCCTACTTCACGACGGCGCAGGCAAAAGAGCCTGCATTTCGGGACCAAGGGCGGCGTCTTGTCACCTCGAGCGAGAGTGAGGAGGTCGTGCGTGATCTCGTCGCCATCGCCCGGCATCGCGGATGGTCGAATGTTCATCTTACTGGCAGCGAAGCCTTCCGCCGGGCAGCATGGCTCGAGGCCAGTCGCCAAGGATTGGAAGTACGAGGATATCGGCCGAACGAACGCGACCTACAAGAATTGGATCGGCTACGGCGAGACAAGAGCCGCAACAGTATTGCGCCGGCTGCCGTTCCATCAATCAGCCTGGAGTCCGGCCGAGGTCAGTCACAGGCTCGCGAGCGACCGACGCGATCCCGACCTGAGGCGCCCGGAGACAGAAACGAGCGAGCCGCGCAAAGTCAGTTGCGAGTGATCGAGGCGGTCGTGCGAACCGCATTGTTCGACAATCCCGAAGCGATCTCGCGTGTTATGAAGGTCGCGACCACGAAACTGCGAAACCACGTCGAACAGGGTCATCAAATTCGTCCTGCCACGGTCAGGGATACACGGGAACGGGGGCCTGTCAAAGTCGCGTCCGGCCGACAGGAATCGTCTAAGGTTCACCCACCTATCCAGCGATCTCGCAGTCGATAGGCGCGACTGAAACCGCTCGCACGGAATAGCTTGATCCTCATCGTCCTGAGCCCCAAAAGACTCAGAGCAAGGGGGGCCTGTGGACGTCGAAGATTTTATTGCGAAGTGGGCACCCGCAGGTGGCAACGAGCGAGCCAACACACAATTGTTTCTAACCGATCTGTGTCAACTGCTCGGCGTAGAGGCCCCGCGGCCAACGCTAAGTGACACAGCGCAGAATGATTACGTCTTCGAACGTCATGTCATCAAAACCGAGATTGATGGCGCTACATCCAACGGCTGGATTGATTGCTATAAGCGTGGCAGTTTCATCTTAGAGGCTAAGCAAGGTAGCAGTGCCGACCTGGCGGCAGTCGACGCTGGTCAAGGTTACTCGCTTCGCGACTTCTTTGGCCAGACTGCGGAGGACCGCTTCAAGCGCGGCATGGCTCGTCGAGACACCGCTGCATGGACCGGCGCTATGCAGCGAGCTGCAAGTCAAGCGGAGGGCTACGCTAAGAATTTGCCCCGCTCACATGGCTGGCCACCTTTCCTGCTGGTCAGCGACGTTGGATATTGCATCGACGTCTATGCGGACTTTCAACGCAACGGGAAAGGCTATGCGCCATTTCCCGACCGTCGTCGGTATCGAATTACCCTCGATGAACTGCGCGACAAGACAGTCCGGGAGCGCCTGGCGGCAATTTGGACCATGCCAATGTCGCTCGACCCCTCGGCCGAGGCGGCACGGGTTACGCGAAAAATTGCGGATCATCTGGCTGTTCTAGCCCAGGGTATCGAAGCTCGAGAGCAGGACCCGGATCGCGTGGCGGCCTTCCTTATGCGTCTCCTCTTTACCATGTTCGCGGAGGACACTGGTCTTATTCCGAAGGCGAGTTTCAGCGCGCTCTTGAAAAAAGTCCGCGATCGCCCCGAACTCCTGGCCCCCCAACTCAGTCAGCTATGGGAGGCGATGGATACCGGTGGCCTTGCGTTTGGCCTTGGTGAGGCAGGGGAGGTTGTGCGTCAGTTCAATGGATACCTCTTTAAGGATGCCAGTGCGCTGGCGCTTGATCAGCGTGAGATCAACGTCCTCATCGACGCAGCGGCATCGGACTGGCGCCAGGTCGAGCCAGCAATTTTCGGAACCTTGCTTGAGCGTGCGCTGAATGCCAAAGAACGCGCCAAGCTTGGCGCGCATTTCACTCCGCGCGCCTATGTAGAGCGACTGGTCGGCCCCACCGTAATGGAACCCCTGCGCGCTGATTGGGAAGGTGCGCGAACCGCAGCAACCTTGGCTGCGGAAGCAGGCGACAAGGAGACCGCGCGTCTTGAGGTCGAACGCTTTCACACCAAGCTCGCAAACATCGTCATTCTAGACCCGGCCTGCGGAACGGGCAATTTCCTTTATGTCGCGCTTGCGCGACTTAAGGAGTTGGAAGGAGAGGTGCTCGAATTGCTCGAAGCACTCGGCGATGAGCGCTATCTTCTTGAGCTCGGCAGCCACACGATTACTCCTGCCAACTTCCATGGCCTCGAAATCAATCCTCGGGCTGCACAGATCGCTCAACTCGTGCTCTGGATTGGCTATCTTCAATGGCATTTTCGTGTGAACGGAGAAGATCGGATGCCCGAGCCCCCCGTTTTGCGTGATGTCAGAACGATCATCCCAGCCGATGCCCTGCTTGATTGGGACGAGAAGCTTCCTGAGATGGAGAACGGCGAGCCAAAGACGATCTGGGATGGTACGTCGATGAAGCCGCATCCAGTGACCGGGCGACCCGTTCCCGATCACTCCGGTCGGCTAACGGTATATCGGTACGTCAATCCGCGGCGGCAAGTCTGGCCGGAGGCAGACTTCATCATCGGGAACCCGCCCTTCATCGGATGCCGCCGAATGCGCAAGCGCCTCGGGTCGCCCTACGTCGATACGCTCCGGAGCGTGTACGGCGACCTTTCTGGCGAGATCGATTTCGTGACCTATTGGTGGGCACGAAGTGCCGAGCAGGTAGCGAATGGCTCTGTTCGAGGATTTGGTCTCATCACGACGAAGACTATTGCCCAATCGAGTAATCGCTCGGTGCTTAGCCGCTATCTCGATCCTGAGCGCGGTGGCAAACTCTACCTGACCTTCGCGATTCCGAACCATCCGTGGCACGATCAGGAAACAACCGCTGCGGTGCGGATCGCGATGACTGCGGCTGCTGCCGGACAAGGCGCAGGACGGCTGTCGAGCGTTTCACTGGAGAAGCGCAAAAAAGGTGAAACACTGCTCGAGTTTGAGGAGCAAGTTGCGCCGATTAACATCGATCTGACTACCGGCGCTAACGTCGCCGGCGCCACCTCACTCAGAGCCAACGGCAACATCTGTCGTATGGGTGTGAAAATGTCCGGTGACGGATTCAAAATCAATACCGAGCAGCGAGCCCGCTTCATCGCCGATGGCGTGCCGCCGGAACGAATGCCGCTGGTTGTGGCCGGCACGGATGTGACTGAGTCTCAAAGTAACACTTACGCTCTCGACTTCTTCGACATCGAGACTGAGGACGAGTTGCATGATCGCTTCCCTGGCGTGCACCGCTACCTGTTCGATCATGTGAAGCCAGAGCGCGATGAAAACGACAGGGAGCAGTACCGCCTCAATTGGTGGCGCTTCGCAGAACCTCGACCGAGGCTTCGTGCAGCCATCAGCGGTCTCCGGCGCTACATCGTCACCAGCGAAACAGCTACGGAGAGGTTCTTCAAGTTTATTCCCAGTGCGGGCCGTCTCGTGGATGGCTCAGTTATAGCGATTGCGTCCGACGACCCCTATGTTCTCGGCGTGGTCTCGAGCACAGCGCACACCGTGTGGGCGCTTCGTGCGGGCGGGCGGATGGGGTCGGGCGACGATCCGCGTTATCAAAATGAAACCTGTTTTGATCCGTTTCCCTTTCCGCCGAGCGTGCCGGAACTGGAGCAGAGGATTCGGATTGCAGCGCGCAAATTGGACAGGTTGCGCCGGAAGGTTCTAGCGCGCCATTCGGATCTGACCCTGACAGCACTTTATACCACGCTCGCCCGTATGCGAGATGCCAAGGGTGGAGTTCTTGATCCCAAATACCGGTCCATCGCCGAACGCGGCGAAGTCTCGCTCATCCGCCATTATCACCAACAGATAGATGAGGCTGTCGCTGAAGCATACGGTTGGCCGCGCGACTTGGAACATGAGGAAATGCTGGTCAGGCTTGTTGCTTTGAATGACGAGCGAGCCGAGGAGGAGCGTGCGGGGCAGATCCGGTGGGTTCGGCCCTCTTTCCAGGCGAAATCCCTCCGAAAGAAGCCGGCCCAAGTCGTCCTGCAACTTCGCAGAGGCACCAAGGCAAAGAAGGTGGAGCGGGATTGGCCAAGCGCCCTTCCAGAACAAGTGGTTGCCGTCGCAAGCGTCGTGGCGCGGTCCGCCAAACCATTGGCGCCCAAAGATGTTGCCCGTGCATTCAAAGGGAAACGCGCCTCTACAGTCGCGCCAGTGCTTGATGCGCTTGCAGGAATGGGGATGGTACGAAAGCTTGAGGACGGCCGCTATGCGGCCTGAGAAGCTGCGCTTCGGCAAATGGCCAACGTCTCCATTTGCCGCTCTTATCTTCATAAACGGTAGGCACTGACTGCCAGGGGGGAACATCACCGTGTCGAGTTTCCGCTTCCTGCATGCTGCGGACATCCATTTGGACAGTCCATTGCATGGCCTATCGCGGTACGATGGACTTCCCGTCGAGGAGATCCGGTCGGCCACGCGATCCGCGTTTGACAACCTCATCCAATGCGCGATCGACGAGGCGGTGGACTTTGTCGTCATCGCCGGCGATCTATTCGATGGCGACTGGCGCGATATGGGGACGGGACTCTACTTTGCCCGGGCCATGGGCCGTCTCGATCAGGCCGGCATTCCAGCGTTCATTATTGCCGGCAACCACGACGCCGCCTCGGCGATCTCGCGGACGTTGACTTGGCCGCCAAACGTTCGCCAATTCGGACCGAGGCGTCCCGAAACCCACAGGCTGCCGAACCTCGCTGTGGCGCTGCACGGCCAGAGCTTTTCCACGCCGGCCGTCACCGACAACCTCGTCCTCTCCTATCCGGCCGCAGAAGCGAACTCGTTCAACATCGGCGTACTCCACACCGCCTTGGCGGGGCGGCCGGGGCACGCCAAATACGCGCCCTGTGGCGTCGAAGATTTACGCGGGAAGGGCTACGACTACTGGGCACTCGGCCATGTGCACGAGTTCGAAATCGTCAACGACAACCCCTATGTCGTCTTTCCAGGCAACGTGCAGGGCCGCACTATACGCGAGGCGGGCGCAAAGGGTGCAGTCATCGTGACGGTGGTGGATGGCGAGGTTTCGTCCATTGATCGCATCGATCTGGACGTTGTGCGCTGGATCCGCCTCGACATCGATTGCGCCGGCTCATCGCCGGGCGGCCTCCCGGACCTGATCCGCGCCGAACTGACGCGCATCCACGGCGCCGATGGCTCCGGTCGGCCAATGATCGTCCGCGTGAGCCTGAGGGGCGAGCTCGCAGGCGCAGGCGCGCTCATCGACAAGGCTGGGGCCATTCGGGACGACGTGCGCGCCATCGCCACGTCGATCTCGCCAGACCTTCATGTCGAGAAGGTGAAGGTACTGGTGTCGGAGCCGACCACGGAACAACACGCCGTGCTCGGCGAGGATCTCGATGAATTGATCGGCGAGGGCTCCTCGGACCTCGGACTAGCGGCGGCGATTGAGGCGGATCTGGAGCGCTTCATGGTTCTGGCGAAGAGCGCGCTCGGTGAGTCGGAGGACGGTGAATTGCGTCTGTTAGCGGCACAGGGCGACTGGGCAGGAATCCTCGGCACCGCATCAACGGCGTTGCGGTCGCGCCTGACGCCGGAAGCCTGACAATGCGTTTCTCCCGCCTTTCCCTCGAACGTTACGGCCGCTTCGCGGACTGCGAGCTAAACTTTCGGTCCGGCGACCCCGACCTCCACATCATCTATGGGGCGAACGAAGCCGGCAAGACGACCTCGCTGGCGGCGGTGTCAGACCTCCTTTTCGGATTCCCCCAGCGGTCGCCGTACAACTTCATGTTCGATTACATCCTCCTCAGGGTCGGTGCGGTACTGGAGGACGGTAGTCGGACGTTCGCGTGCCGCCGGAAAAAGGGTACGGCCGGCACGCTGCTTGACACGAATGACGCAGCGATCGACGAGGCTCCCCTTGCCTCGATGCTGAAAGGGCAGACCCGCGAAACCTTCAGCCTCTCCTTCAGTCTCGACCAGGATGCCCTGCGCTCGGGAGGCAAGGCAATGGTAGAAGCCAAGAACGACCTCGGCCGCACGTTGTTCGCCGCGGGTTCTGGCCTCACCGGCGTCGCCGACGAGCTCAAGAAGCTCGAAGGCGAGGCCGATGCCATCTGGGCGCCTACGACGTCCCAGCGACGCAGCTTTACCTTCGCGCACCGCCAGCTCGCCGAAGCCACCAAGACGATCCGAGACGCAGCTCTCAAGCCCAAGTCCTGGTCTGACGCACGGAACGCGATGCTGGAGGCACAGGCCGCACTCAATCTGGCTCGAGACGCCCGCGACGTGGTCCAAACGGAGCTGAGGGCTGCAGACCGCGTAAGGCGGCTCGCCCCGCTCGTACGGCTGCGCGACGAGCAGACCGAGACCCTGCTCGGCTACGAAACCATCGTTGATCTCAGTGTGCAACGCGAGGACGAGGCGGAACGCGTGATCCGCGAGGCCGAGGAGGCCCAGCGCCAGAGGTCGACCGCAGAGCAGCTAAAGGCTGACGCGGAAAACCGTCGGGACAAAATCGAGGCCGATCCGACCCTTTTGGAAAAGGCGGACGAGATCGACCAGCTCATCGCGGACGGGGGCTCCGTCGCGAAGGCCGCGCAGGATCTAGTCCGGCGCGAGGCGGAGCTCGTCGTCGCGGAGGCGCTGACTCGCCGTTTGAGGGCCGAAGCGGGACCCAACGCGGACGCCACACCTTCACGCGCTTTGGCGGCAAAGTTGCGCGACCTCTCCCGGACTCACGGCGAGAACGCCGCCGCGAGAAGGCAGATCGCCGAGAGCCGGAACGATCTCGACGACCGAAGGAAGCGCGCGCAGGACCGGCTCGATGGTGCATCGGCCGCCGCGGCTTCCGAGGCGCTCATTGATGCGGTCGACGCCGCACGCGCGCTCGGATCGGATGCCGACGCTCGTTGCGAAGGAGCCGGCCTTAGGGTCGAAGCGTTGGCATCGTCGCTGCCCGCCCTGCTCACCCGCCTTTCGCCGTGGACGGGCGGAATCGACGAGCTGCTGGTGCTACCCGAGGTGGGCGACGAGGAGATCGAGTCCGCACGTAGCGAACTGGCCGAAATTCTCGGCCAAGTTCGCCGTGAAGAGGAGCAGCTCCGGCACTGGACCGAAGAGGCCGAGAAGGTTGCGCTGGAGATTGGCCAACTCGCGACCGGCACCGTCGTGTCCGAGGACGAGATCGCATCGGTCCGTTTGAGCCGCCAGGACTGCTGGCAACCCATCCGTGAGAATGTCCTTGCGGGGACCCCACTCGGGTCTCCAGAAGCGGCCGTAGCCGACTACGAGACAAGCGTGTCCCGTGTGGACGAGAAGATGGTCCTCCGTTTTTCGCTGGCCGAGGAGTCGAGCCGCCTCTCCGTGCTCGAGCGGTCCAAGGCGTCGCACGATCTTCAGGCCAAACAAGCGCAGGGCCGGATTGAAGATGCCCGCAAGCGTTATGGAGAAGCAGCGGAGGCATGGGCGGCGCGATTGACCGCGGCCGGCCTGCCAGCCCTCGAGCCCACCCGTTTCCTAACCTGGCGGTCGGCGCGGGACGCGGCGGTCGAGGCCCATCGCGATGGCTTGACGTTGCGGGCCGATCTCGCTTCCATTGTCGGACGGCGTGACCGGTGCCGGGCCGCGCTGGCGCAGGCGTTGGAGGTTGCGGACGCCGGCGGACCGTTAACGCCGGTACTCGCGGCAGCCGAGCGGAAGCGGGCTGAATACGAGGATTTTACGCAACAGCGCCGTCTTGCCGCAGAACAGTTGGACCAGATCGCCGCGGAGGCCTCCGCCCTCGACCGGCGGCACCAGCGCCTCGACGATGAGGACGCGTCGAACGTCACCTCCTGGCGAGAAGTAATGGACGAAGCCGGTCTGCAGCTGGACATCGTCACTTGCGGTGCGGTTCTGGAACTACTCGATGATCTTCGTGGCGCCATCGCGGCAGAGGCAGACCTGCGCAGGAGGGTCGAGACGATCCGCAGGGACGCCAGCAATCACATGGAGCGGGTAGAGAAGTTGTCCGATGGCTCCAACGTTCCCGCGGGCGACACGGCGACGCGGCTTGGCGCTCTAAGGAATTGCCTCACGGCGGCCAGGTCGGCCGCCACGCTGATCGATTCGCTGGATGAGGAAGCGCGCCGCCGCGCGGATCAGTTCGAGGAGGCTTCGGCGAAGCTCGCCACGGCCGACGCGGCGCTGGCCCCCGCGCTCGCTGAAACCAAATCGACGGATCGCGCGGAATTATCGGAAGCGATCGAACGGTCGCGCGCGAAGCGCCGGCTGACGGTGGAGCGGGCCGCCATAGAACGCAGGATCGTCGAGGAAGGGGACGGCTTCACGCTGGACGAACTCGTCGCCGCAGTCGCCGCTTCTAATCCTGACCAAATCGCGAGCCACGTCTCGTCGCTGGATGCACGGTTGGGGGAATTGAACGACGAGGTGGCCGCAGCGGCTACGGCGCATGGCCACGCCAGATCTGCTTTCACCGCCCTCGACGCGGGCGGGACAGCCGCGGTGGACGCGGCATCGGACGCGGAACAGGCGAAGGCCGAGCTTGAAGTCCTTGCCGAACAGTACATCCTGAAGCGTGCTCAGGCGCTGACGTTGAAGTGGGCGATCGAGAAATACCGCGAAAGACATCAAGATCCGTTGCTGTTGCGCGCCGGCGATTTGTTCTCGATTCTGACCGCCGGCCGCTATGCCGCGCTACGAGTGGACGCCGACGGAAGCGTCCCGCGGCTGCTGGGCCTGAGGGACGATCGACGCACAATGGTGGAGGTGGGCGCCATGAGCGAGGGCACCACCGACCAGCTCTTCCTCGCCCTTAGGCTGGCGGCGCTGGAGCAATCGGTGAAGGCTGGGGTCAACCTGCCGTTTCTCGCCGATGACTTGTTCGTGAACTTCGACGACGAGCGCGCCGAAGCGGGGTTCAGGGTGCTCGCCGAGGTGGCCTGTTCCACGCAGGTCCTGTTCTTCACGCACCATCCCCACCTTGTCGAGATTGCCAAGTCCGTTGTCGGTGACGACCTCCACTCGAAGTGCGAGCTCGCTTGACGCGATGCGGCTAGAGGACAGCGCCATGATCATCTTCGGGACCGATCCTTGGTTCCGCCGTGCGGACGTCCAGGTGATCGGCGCCCAAGCCGATGGCGTCGGGCGCGCTGACGCTAGGGTTCATCGCCCGGGTTATATAGCGCCAAAATAGGGGGGAAAATGCGCATCAACCGAGCTAAGATTGAAAACTTCAGGCTCCTCCGCGACGTGGAGATCGGTTTCGAAGAACAGACGACGCTCATCGTTGGCCGCAACAACAGCGGCAAGACGTCGATCGCCGAGCTGTTCCGGCGCTTGCTGTCCGATCGCGCCCTGAGTTTCCGCCTCGAAGATTTTTCGCTCGGGTGTCACGAATGCTTTTGGACATCGCTTGTGTCTTTCCGCGCGCAGCAAGATTCGTCCGAGACGCTCGGACAGTTGCCAGCAATCAAGCTCGTGCTCGATATCGGCTATGACGTCGATGCGGCCGATCTTGGGCCGCTTAGCGAGTGCATCATCGACTTGAATCCCGATTGCCACGAGGCCCGGCTGGAGTTCCGGTTCGCGCCGAAGGCCAATGCGCTACAGGCGTTGTTCGTTGATTTAACGGAGCCGCTCGAAGATCCGGAGGCGGACCGCGCCCGGCTCTACCGCGAACTCGGAAATCGCATTGCCTCGGCCTATGCCGGATCGCTGGAAGCGGTCGATCCGAACGACCCGACCAACCGGAAGACACTGGAACCAAAGATCCTGTCCGCGCTCGTCGGCGGCGGCTTCATCAATGCCCAGCGCGGGCTGGATGACGATACATTCCGCGAGCGCGACGTGCTCGGCAAGGTGGTCGAGGTGCTCTTCCAATCGGCATTGACGGACGAACTGGATCCAACGCGACGCAGCACCGCCGAGCAGCTCAAGGAGGCGGTCGATCAGATCCAGGGCGATCTGCATATCGGTTTTAACGCCAAGCTGACCTCACTGCTGCCCACGTTCGACCTGTTTGGATATCCTGGCCTTGTAGACCCGGGATTGGTGACAGAGACCAGCTTCGACGTCGACAAGCTGCTCAGCAACCACACGCGCCTGCGCTACCGGGGCGTGAACGGCGTAACCCTGCCCGAAACCTACAATGGCCTCGGCGCGCGCAACCTCGTTTACATGCTACTACAGCTCCTGCGCTTCTTCCGCGAGTTCCAGGGAACGCCAACAGCGGCCGGCGTGCATCTAATCTTTATCGAGGAGCCCGAGGCGCATCTGCATCCCCAGATGCAGGAGGTGTTCATACGCCAGCTGGAGTACATCGCCAACGCGTTCGTCGCCCAATTGAACGCCGACCGTCCGTGGCCGGTCCAGTTCGTCGTCACCACCCACTCGCCCCACATGGCGAACGAAGCCCGCTTCGAGAGCCTCCGCTATTTTCTGTCGGTTACCGACGGCCCGGGCCTCCGGCGCTCAGTTGTGAAGGATCTCCGGCAGGGTATGGGCGGCGCGCCGGAAGAGGATCGCAATTTTCTTCATCAATATCTCACGCTATCCCGCTGCGACCTTTTCTTTGCGGACAAGGCGGTGCTGATCGAAGGAACCGCTGAACGCCTTCTCCTTCCGGCGATGATCCGCAAGACCGACGCTGCCGCGCAAGGCGAGCCGCAACTAAGCAGTCAGTACCTCACTGTCATGGAGGTCGGCGGCGCCTACGCCCATCGCTTCTTCGGCCTGCTGGCGTTCCTCGAGTTGCGCACGCTGATCATCACCGATATCGATTCCGTTGCGCCCGGGGCCAAGAACAAGCGCGTGGCGGTTCGTGTGGCCGAGGGCACATTCACCAGCAATGCCTGTATCAAAAGCTGGTACGAGCCCGACGTGAGCCCAGCCCAGCTGCTCGACAAGTCGACCGAGGAGAAGACCGACGGCGGACGACGGCTCGCCTATCAGATCCCCGAGCAGGATGGCGGTCCATGTGCTCGCAGCTTTGAGGATGCCTTCATCCTCGCCAATCCAGAACTCTTCGATCTCGGCGAGGGCGACCAGGCGACGCTCGCCTATGAGCATGCGGCCGAACAGAAAAAGTCCAGCTTTGCGCTTGAACATGCGATCGTAAACACCGAGTGGCGGACGCCGCGCTACATCGGCGAAGGGTTGCGGTGGCTTGCCCAAGGCAATCCAGCGCCGACCCTCGGGCCAGACGCGATCGCCGCCGAGTTGGTCGCCGAAGTGATTGACGCGGCTGATGGGGCCCAGGTCGATGGCTGACGAAGAGACCGCCGCCGACGCGGCCGGCCGCCTTGCACTTGAGCGTGTCTATGCGTGCTTCGATGCCGGACAAAGCTTCCGGCTCGAGGCAGGCGCGGGCGCAGGCAAGACATATTCCCTAGAAAAGGCGCTGCGCCGCCTGATCGAACTTCGCGGTACGGAACTTGTGCGTAAGCGCCAACAGATTGGTTGCATCACGTTCACGAACGTGGCGAAGGATGAGATTATCGCGCGCGTTCAGGCCCACCCGGCGGTTCGGCCGGAGACCATTCACGGATTTTGTTGGTCAGTATTGCAGGACTTTCAGCCCCAGCTCCGCGCGATCGTGCCTGACTTGCCGGGATGGGGAGAACGTCTCGCCGATGCCGGGGTGGGGGGGCTAGGCGCGAGGAAGGTCAATTACGACCTCGGCTATCCCCGGGTGACGCCAGACGAGGTGTCATTGAAGCACGAAGACGTGCTGACGCTGATGACGGAGCTGCTGGCACGGCCCAAGTTTCGCTTAGTGCTAGCGAAGCGCTATCCCGTGCTGCTGATTGACGAATATCAGGACACCGATGCGGGCTTCGTAGAGGCTCTAAAGCAGCATTTCCTAGGTACGGGTACGGGGCCTATCATTGGCCTGTTCGGCGACCATTGGCAGAAGATCTACGGTGAGGGATGCGGTGCGGTCGAGCACGCAGCACTCGAGGTGATCGACAAAAACGCCAATTTCCGATCCGCCGAACCCATCGTCGCGGTGCTCAATCGCATGCGACCCGATCTCGAACAGATCCCCAGCGACCCGGATGCGCCGGGTGAGGCTCGAATCTTTCACACGAATGCATGGCCGGGCCAGCGCCGAACGGGCCAGGGCGGTGGTCACTGGACTGGCGACACGAGCCCCGAGGCGGCACGCGCCTATCTCGATCACCTGAAGCAGCGATTGTCGGATGAGGGCTGGGACTTTGCCGTCGAACGCACCAAGATCCTGATGCTCAGCCACAGCGTGCTGGCGAAGGAACAGGGCTATCCGACCATCCAGAGCATTTATGGCCAGTTCAACGATGCCTGGCTCAAGAAAGAAGACCCCCACATCAAATTTCTGGCCGACCAGCTCGAGCCAGCATGCGCGGCCTTTCAGGCGAAGCGCTATGGCGAGATGTTTGAGAGCCTAGGCGCCGGCAGGCCGTGCATCCGTCGGCATCACGACAAGGTCGCATGGACGCAGTCTCTCGAACAGCTTATCCAATTGCGAGCGACCGGCACGATCGGCGCCGTCATCGACCTCATCAAAGGCCAGGCTCACATGCATCTGCCCGAGGCGGTGCTGGACCGCGAGCAACGCTTGGCCGACGCCGGACCCGAACCGGTCGAAGGCGAGTCTCGGAGGATCGCCCAGCTGCGAAGGCTACGGGACGTCGCCTACACCGAGCTGATGGCGGTGGATGCGTTCATCGATGGTCACACGCCCTTCGCCACCAAGCACGGCGTGAAGGGTGCGGAGTTCGAGAACGTGCTCGTCATCGTCGGCCGTGGCTGGAACAAGTATAATTTCGCGCAGATGCTGGAACGGCTCGACCCAGGCCCCCCGGCAGACAAGGTCGAATCCTTCGAGAGCAATCGCAACCTGTTCTACGTCGCGTGCTCCAGACCGAAGCGCCGATTGGCGCTGTTGTTCACCCAGATTCTAAGCGAGCTCGCGATGGCGAAGGTGACAGCTTTGTTCGGCGAGGCCAATGTGATCCCGCTTCCAGCAGATCCCGCGGGCGGGGCCGCGCCATGACCAAGGGAGAGGCACCACCGATGGTGACGATCGCTGCCTAAACGGACCACGATCTTAGCCAGATTTTCTCTTGGCTCGAAGCGGAGCCGCCGCGGGAGACAGCACCTCTCATCCCAACAACAGCATGATCGCGAAGAGACACAATGCCGGCGAGCTCATCGTCCTGAAGGCCGGCAACGACATCGCGGCTTTCGCGCTCGGCGCTTTCGATCTCATCGATATCTTTAAGACCAAGCCGCCGTTCAGACGGATCGGCATCGGCCGGACGCTGGCGCACTATTGAATCAGTCGAACTGCGGATACCGATAAGTAACCCCTTCCTATCCACTCATCACACGGGTGGGGTGATGTCGGCCCAGTAGATGACTTCTTCCAGGATATGCATGCTTTCGGGATTTTCCCAGCCCTCACGGTCGCTATCCCATCGCCCGATCACAGGGAGGTCAACCTCCCAGAGCAGCAAGCGACGGCCGTCTTTCCGGTCTTCCGGCAAAGTGCCGATCGGCTCCCAAGGGATGTGCTTGGCGGTGATCATGCAAGTTCCCTCGCTCGATTCCATTGGTCCCGCATTTAGCCCATCTTTGTGCAGGCACGAAACCCAGCTGGTTGCCAACCTGTCGGGTTTCGGCAGCCCGAGCAGCTTTTCGGTGCGCCTTCGGCTTATGACGCCAGACTTCGGTGCGTGAGCCGCCACTCGCTTGTGCGATGCTGGCACTGATTTAACATAAGATTGATTATCAGTCTTTTATCGTTCTATTTCAAATACTTAGATTACTTGCTCATTCGCGGTCTCCGGCATCAACGCCCGTTGATCGTCCCCTCGATCGCCGCCAGACCCTTCATCAACGCCTCGAATTTCGGCGGCGCGGCCATGAACATCTCCGACATCGCGCCATAGTCCCGCTCAAGCTTCTCCCAAGTCGCGCCATCGGGCGACAGGCGCAGCGTTCCAACCACGGCGGTGTCATAGGAGGCCGACCTGTCCGCGAACATCAGGCTCTTGTTGTGCACGACCTGCTCGAGCAGATCGATCCGCCCCATCGCCTCGTTCGTGATGCCCGCCTGGTCGAGCATCAGCACGTCATAATAATGGCGCGACATGCCCTCGCGCAGCTTGCCGTTATGATGGAGCGCATGAAGGATCGTGACCTTTTCCCAGAAGGTCCGCGCAACGGCCAGCGTCGGCACCTCGGTCACCGGATCCGGCAGTTCCTCGGGAAAGTCTTCGGCCAGATAGGGCAAGATCGGTCGAAGCGCGAACGGTTCCGTGTCGCCGCGGGCGCCAAATTCCAGCTTGATGCGCGGCTTGATGTAACCGCTTTCATCCGCGCCGCCGTAATTCTCGCCATAGGCGAGCCCGTAACCCGAGGTGCGCGGATAGACGAAGAGCAGCGTCTGCTGGTCCTTGTCGTCGGGATCGAGCGCCAGGCTCCAGCCCTCGGCCGTGCCGAGAGCGACTTCGATTTCGCGCGCCAGGATCGGCATGGCGACCGTGGCGACATAAGCCTGTGCCGCCGCCTTGAGCGCCTTGGTCCGGCGCTCGCGCTCCTTGCCGGTAATGTCGCTGTCCATCGGCGAGGCGACTTCGCTGAGCAGCGGCGCCGCGCGGCTGATGGTGAGGTCGATATCTTCGGAGAAGCGCGCGATGATCCCATAGGCTTTCGACAGCGAGGTCCCGCCCTTGAAGGTCATGTGACCGGCGAGGTCGGGACACATGACGAGGCGGCGTAGCGTCCAGCAGACCCAGAAATCCTTCTCGATGATGATCGGCGTCAGATCCCGCCGCGCCGCCGCTTCATCGATAAAGGCGCGCCGATCCTCGGCTGGTCTGCGTGCGAACTCATCCATTGCGGGCGGCGCCGATCTTTAAGACGACGTCGCCCATCCATCCGGGCATCTCGGCCCTGGCCTGGGCGAGCATCCGCATGTCGCGATCATCGAGGCGGGCGGCGAAGTGCCGGATCTTGTCGCTATCGATATTGTCCTTCCCCAGATGCGCGAGCGCCTGCACGACCGCGTTGACCGAGTCCGGCGCATTGTCGAGCACCGGTGCGCGGCTGTGCTTGAGCGTCAGGCTGCGCCCGCCCGCTTGCCTGACCCGGGTGCGGCCGGTCGTGGCATAGCTGGCCCGGGCGGGAACCTGGGTCGATAGCCCGAGCCTGTTCGCCGCCGCCGCGCCCGACGGTGCGAGCTTGTCCCCGCTCTGCGTCGAGAGGGCCTTGGCGACATTGGCGGGATCGGGACTGAGCGCACCGAGCTTGTCATGCTGGCGCGGATAGTCATAAAGACCCCGGCCGATGCGCCGGATGTCGCCGGCGGTCACGAGGCGCGACAGCGCCATGTCGACCGACCCACGCGTCCCGAAGTCGACGAAGCTCTTGGGCGTGAACACCCAGCCGCGGCCCTTGCCGCGCACGCGCTTCATGATCCGATCGGCTACCGCAGACACTGGCTGTGCTCCTATCTGTTAGATAATAGCACGCTTTTTTCTAACAAGCTAGAAGCGCGTATCAGCGCCTAAATTCGCTATTTTCCAAGATATTTTGGCATCGCATCCAGATAGGATGCCAAGGCCACACAGGCAAGGTAGGCAAGCCGCCCGCGGGAGCGCCGGCCATCATCGTTCCCGATCCCGGTGAGGCGGTGGCCGCCCCTCGTCCGCACCTGTGGGCGGCGAAACGCCCTCCGGCTCGTTTCGGCGCTCCTGCGGCGGCCGTTCGGATTGCAGTATCTCCCGTGCGCGCGCGAGCCGCCGCGACACCGCCGGCGGCATCGCCGCCAGAAAGCCGGCGATTTCCTGCCCCAAGGCCCGATCTTCCGGTTTTCCGGTGGCGGCGAGCGCGACGGCGGCCTCGGCATAGGCGCCGCGGATCTGCTTCTGGCGCGCCAGCGCCATGACATCTTCCGGCCGGCGCTCCTGGTCGGCCGCACGCACGAAGCTTTGCGCCCGCAGTTCGTTGAGCTGCGCGAGATTGAGCCTGCGCCCCTCGGCCCCAAGCCGGGCATCGAGATGGAGCGCGGCTGACCGCACGCGCTTCTGGACATGACCGCGCGCCCGCCGGGGTGTCGCTTCCGCCGCGACACCGCGCGCGCGCAGCTCATGCGCGAAGGTCTCACGCATATGATGGAGATCCGCCTTGCGCGGATTGAAGCGGGTTCCGTCCGCCCCTTCGGTCGCCACCGTCAGATGGACGTGGGGATGATCGGTGTCGGTATGGAGCGCCAGCATATAGGCATGGTTCCCCTCGAACAGGATTCGCGCGAATGCCTGCGCCGCATCATGGAGCGTCTCGGCGTCGGTCGATCCCCCGGGCATCGACAGCACCAGCGACATCGACGTCGGCCGTTCCCGGCCATGTTCGTTCATGGCCTCGTCGAGCATCGCCCAGTCCTGAGCGATCGCCTTGAGCCGATCCGGCTCGGTGATAATCTCGCCCTCGCTCGATCGGACGGCGAGCTTCCCGTGGCGCGCCACATAGCCGAAATGCTCGGCGACATGATGAGCGCCATATTGCTTGCCGGAGACCTTCACCATCACCTCGGGCGCCTTGCGCACGATCCGCTCGAGCTTGGCGCGCGCCTCGGCCTGGCCCATCGACATCGGCCGGGCGGCCCCGCCCCCGCTTCCGCCCGGTTTGATCCGAACATAGGCGCCGCGCAGGGTCCGCTTGCCGCCTGCCGGCGGCCGCCAGGCCTCCATCAGGCTGGGAAGCGGGAGAACCCCCTCCTCCTCACGCATCGGCCATGTCCCAGTAGCGAAGATCGCCCTTGAGCGCGGCCCCGAGACCGGCGAGCGCATCGACGATCTCGGACCTAAAGCTTGCGACCCTGGCCGCTTCCCGCGCGACGTCGAGGCCGGATTCGACCATCACCGAGGCGTTGAGCGCGCGGGTCGCCTGGTTGAGGTTGATCCCGATCCGATTGAGCTCGCGCCACGCCTGCGCGACGGCCGCCCGCTCCTCGCGCGGCAAGGGCGCGTTTGCGCGCAAGCGCCGCGCCAGCAACGTGGTGATCCAGTCGGTACGCTTCATCCCCAGCACATCCGCCGCGCGGTCGAGCGCGGCGATCTCTTCCGGGATCAGCCGAACCTCGACCCGGCAGGTTGCGCGCTGGCGGGCGCGCGGCGCCTGATGCCCCTCCCCCGCCTCCATGGCCAAGGCGTCACCGATCAAGCGGCGCAGCAGCGCCGAGCGGCCGCCCGATACCGCCGCGAGCGCGGCGAAACGCTGGGCGACATCATCGTCGAGCCGAAAGGTGAGGACGGGCATGTCCCCAACGCTATTGTCATACATCCCCGGCGCCAAGCCTATCCGGCCCTTACCTTTACTCAACTCATCTTATAGTCTGCTTGGGCAGACTATTGTTCTTCGGCCAGCGAACCCCTCTCGAACACCGATCGTCCGCAGCAAGGGGCGGCGCCTTCGGCGCTGCCCCCGCCCATCGACACGAAAAGGGCCGCACCCCGAAGGGTACGGCCCAAACCATCGTGCAAGATAAACTACGAACGCGGAGGAGGCGGGTCAGTTGTTGGCAAGGCCTCGCTTCTCTCGCCGGTCGGACCGATCGACGAGGCAGCGACTTCACGCTCGCGGCCATCCTCGAAAATCACCGTGACCAAAGGCGCCAGCGGGAGCCACGCAGGGAAGCCGTCGACCAAGACCGGTAGTCTAGGAGATCGGATCGGCGCGGAGGGTTTGTCCGTGAGGCCCGATCGAACCGGATCGCGGTCGGTGGGGGCCAATGGCTGTGCCACAGGCGCCCGCGGAGGGACCGGCGCCGGGTGCGTCTGCTTGAGTTCGGCGATGAAGCGCGATCCTGCGGCGAGCGTTGCGCCGGCGTCGCCCCAGCTGGCGACATAGGCCTCGACCTCGGCAGGGTAGTCCCTCGCCGTCCGGTGCAGATCATAGAGAAGGCGAATAGGCGCAAACGGCAGGGCCGCCTTGAGATAGGCCGGCATGTCGCCATAGGCGGCATAGAGCGAGACGAACTGCTTGGATCGGCCGAGTGCCGCCGCGATCTCGACCTGGTTCATCCCGCCCTTCAGCATCCGGGCGATCGCATGGGCGAGCTCGACCGACGACAGATTGGCGCGCTGGTCGTTCTCGACGATCTGGTCGGCCAGCAGTTGCACTCCCTCGCCGACCGGCACGACGATCGCGGGGATCGTGGCAAGGCCCGCCAGCTGCGATGCGCGGAAGCGGCGCTCGCCCAGACGTATCCGGTGCATGCCGTTCGCGTCGGGCGGCGTAACCGTGATCGGCTGCAGCACGCCGCGCGACGCGATCGAGGCGGCCAGCTCGGCGAGCGCGTCATCGTCGAAGCTGCGCCGGGGATTGCCGGGGTCGGGCAGGATGCGCGCAAGTTCGATATCCTCGACCCGGCGCGCCCGTTCATGGTCGCCGACAAGAAGTCCGAACTCCTCGATGCGCTCGTCGAACTTGCCCATCAGGCGGCCGCGACCTCCTGGCTTGTCATGCGCCCCTCGATCTCGGCGAGCACCGCGCGGATCTCCTCGGCCGCCGCCTTGGCGCCGCTGCCGGTCTCCTGCCATACCGGACGATGATTTTCCGCGGCATGCTTGTAGGTCGGCCGCGCCTTGATGAAGGCCGGGAACATGAGCTTCTCGCCGACCGCATGCGCCAGCTTCACCGCATTCTCCATCTCGCGCCGGTCGAACGGATTGACCATCGAGGGGAGGAGCCCGAGGAAAGCGATCTTGCGGCCGGCGCGCGCGGCCTCGGCCTTGCGCAGCGCGGTCAGCAGCATCTTGGCGCATTCGACCGAATCCTCGGCAACCTGCACCGGCGCGATCACGGCATCGGCGACCGCCATCGCGCTCAAGGTGAGCTCGTCCCACTTGGGACCGGTATCGATAACGCAATAGTCGAAATGCGGGCGGAGCGCCGGGAAGCGGCCGATGAAGTCGCGCACATCCTGCGCCGCCTTGACCATCTGGAGACGGGGATCGGCACCGAGCACGGTTAGCCCGGCCTGCCCGTCGGCGCACAGGGCAGCGGCAGGATCGAACAGGTCGGCGGAAAATCCGCCTTGCCGCTCGGCGCCCAGGCGCCGCGTCGAGCTGCCCTGCGGGTCGAGATCGACGAAGGCGACGCGGCGCTCAGGCGGTTCAGCAAGATACCAGGCGAGATGACTGGCGAGGAAGGTCTTGCCGACCCCGCCCTTGAGCAGGCTGACGACGATCGTCTTCATGACCGCGGCACCTCAGCAATAGTCGTCAGGACCATCGCGCAGGTTGCGCTCATAATGATCGCGCGAGGACCAGTCGCCGCCACCCCCAATGCCGGGACCGGCATAGCGGAACAGATAGACGGTGAGGGCGAAGCAGCCGAACGCGAAGAGAAACGCGTGATCGGGATGCGCGGCGAAATATGCGGCCATGATAAGTCTCCTTGGAGCCAGTGAACGGGCAAGCGAACGGCGCCACTGGCGCCGGCCACGCGCAATCGCGCGACATCTCGGACCCGCGCCCTCCCCTCCCGCATTTGCGGATGCGGCGTCCGTTGCCCGCATAGTCTGCTCAAGCAGACTATGCGGGCCATCCCCCCGGTCGGGGGGATGGCTGCGCCGGATCAATATTCGTCGGCCAGCAGGATAGTGAGCACGCGCGTCGTGACCTCGGGGTTCGCGGCATCCGGCGAGCCATAGGCGAGCTCGAGATCGTAATAGTCGATCTTCCAGTAGAGGATCGCATCCTCGAACTCGAAGCGGCCGAAATCATGCTCGTCGATCGGATCGTTGTCGGGCGTGAAGCTGTCATAGTCGCGCACGATCCGGAGGATCTCCGCGCGGCGGCGAAAGCCGCGGAACAGGGCGACGTCGCCGATCAGCGCCGCAACGCCCGCAGTCATCACGATCTGGTTGCGGCCCGGGCTATGGATGGACCGGCGAAGCGCGTCATTGAGTTCGGCGACGCGGGCGATCCGCTCGGCCTGGCTCATCGCATTCGGGGAGGATTGGGACATGAGAACGCTCCTGATCTGTCCGGCCCCGCCCGCCGGGGCCTTCCGACAGGCGTGCCAAGGGCCGGCGGCAGAGCGCGGCCGCGCACCGGCAGGGTCGCAACGGCAGTGGAGAAGCCCGCAAAGCGGGCTTGCGCGGGCGCGCGCGCCGGCCAGGCAAGCCGACAGGAGGAAGGTCTTGGCGGGCGGGATCGCGAAGAGATGATCGCGGTGTCCTGATTCTCTGGCTCCGCGGAGAGCCCGGCGCTATCCTCCGCCCATCATGACGAGCAGCGCCACTCTCTTCCGCCTTGCCCCGGCCTGGACCGCGTCACTCCAGGCGATGCGGCTGCGCCAGATCCTCGTCCGATCGCAATGCCGCCGCTGCGGTGCGTTGATGCGCGAGGATGTCGATGCCCTGATCGGGCTCCATGGAGCAGGCGCCAGCCTCATCGACCGGCAGGCCCGATGCCGCATGGTCGGCTGCGACGGCGCGGCCTATTATCTCGCGGCGCGGGGCCATGACCGTCCCTGGCACATATTGCTGCACGATGAGCACCTGCGTGCGGGCCTGGCCAACTGCCCTCCAGCGCGCGGCGCGACCGGCCGGGCCATAGTTTGCGCGCAGGGTTGAGAAGTGCGAGCAGTCACGGCAGGGATCGTCACCCGAATGGGCGTGCGCCGTTGTGGCGCGAAGAAGAAAGGAGTGTTCGAATGAACTGAGCTTACTGGCGTAGCTTATGCCTGACCGACTTACCGGTGCTGGTGATGAACCGGCTGAGATTCCGAAAGGGAAACGGGACCATAGCATGTCGGGGAATGGATCGAAGTCGGGTGCCGCAACCTGACGGTTGACCAACAGGCAAGGTGTGCATGGTGAAGACTGGATTGTCTGAATCCCAGATTCCAGCGGCTATCAGGTTGGCGATGGTGAACGCGGTTGTCACACCATTCCGAGCGGAGCGAGGAGCACGTCCTAGTGAATCGCTGCCAGTCCGCTCGGCGCAGCCCCGGTAAGGGGATTAAGGAAACGAACGGGGCACCTAAACACGCCGCGACTCCTCACTCGCGCAACTGCGGGATCGCCTAAACAGGACGGCTTGTTCGGACCTGCATGGCGACGGAGCCGTCATAGTAGTCAAATGCCCGGTGTAATGGCCGGGATAGCCGCCGCGAGGCGGACGGAGCAGCGGTATAAGCGGGAGTGATCCTTGTCGAAATCCGCAGCATCCGGGCGAAGGACGGCAGTTCTGTAACCTCGATGGATCAAGGGAAAGGGATTGCTGATGCAGACCGCTACTATCCTGAGACGGATCGAGACGCTTCCGGCCCTGTCGCGGGCGGGCAAGCGGATCAATGGTCTCCACCGCCTCATGCGGTACCGCTGCTTATATGAGCGGGCCTATGACAGAGTATCCCGGAATCGGGGTGCCATGACGCCGGGAGTAGACGGCCAGACCTTCGACGGCATGACGCTGGCAAGGCTTGATCGTCTGGTCGAACGCGTGGCGGATGGCCGTTACCGCCCTCGTCCAGTGCGGCGGGTCTATATCCCCAAGGGCAATGGTAAAATGCGCCCATTGGGCATCCCTACGGCGGATGATCGCATCGTTCAGGAGGCGGCGAGAATGATCCTCGCGGCGATCTATGAGCCTGTGTTCTCGAAACATAGTCATGGGTTCCGCGCGGGTCGCTCCTGCCACACGGCTCTCGAGGAGATCCGCAAAACCTGGACGGGTGCGAAATGGCTGATCGAAGTGGATGTTCGCGGGTTCTTCGACAACATCGACCATGACATCCTGCTCGGCCTCTTGGCCCGGCGCATCGATGATCCTGTGTTCATCGATCTGATCGGAACAATGCTCAAGGCAGGGTGCATGGACGAATGGAAGTTCGAACGGACCTATAGCGGCACTCCACAGGGCGGGGTCATCTCGCCCTTGCTTGCCAACATCTATCTCCATGAGCTTGACTTGTTCATGGAGGAAATGCGGGCGGGCTTCGACAAGGGCGTCAAACGGCGGGCCAATCCTGCCTATGCTGCTCAGGGCCAGCAGATCGCCGCACTTCGTAAGAAGATCGACGCAATCCGTGCCGGTGGCGCGGACGAGGCAGAAGTCCGGGCCTGTCTGGCTCGGATCGAAGCCATCAATCGGGATCGACGGAAAATATCATCCGTCGATCAAATGGACCCCAACTTCCGCCGCCTGCGCTATTGCCGCTATGCCGACGACTTCCTTGTCGGTGTGATCGGCAGCAAGGCGGACGCCGTCCGGATCATGGCCGATATACAGCACTTCCTCGCTGAGCGGCTCAATCTGGCGGTATCACCGGAGAAAACCGGGGTTCGCGATGCGTCGAAGGGATCGCCGTTCCTTGGCTTCCATGTATGCGCCTTCACGTTGCGCTCCGCCGGCACGATGGCGGGACGGCAGAAGGTCGGCGGTGGGATGCGTCGCGTCCTTCGTCGGCCAACGCGGGGGAATATCAAGCTGTGGGTGCCACGGGATCGGGTCTATGGGTTCTGCAGGCGGAAAAAGCTCGGCAACCTCGACAAGAGGAATGGCCGAGCACGTCCGCAGTTCCTCGACTCCAGTGTCGCGGAAATTATCGTTGCCTATAACTCGGAGTTCTGTGGCTTCGCCAACTATTATGCGATCGCCGACGGCGTAAAAGCGTCGCTCGACAAACTTGAGCTGGTCATGTTCAGGAGCTTGTTGGCGACGATAGCCTGTCGACGGCGTACGAGTAGAAAGCAGGTCATGAAATCCCTGAAAATGGGGGCGGACTATGGTGTCACCACCACGGTCCGGGGCAAACCGCGCGTCCACAAGGTGTGGAAGCTGAAACATCTGATCGTGAAGACGTGGGGCAATCCCATCGTCGATACCATCACGGTCGGCTCGCGCATTGCGCAGAGTTCGAACGACCTCGTTACCCGCCTCACCGCTGAAGAATGCCAAGCATGCGGCGATACCGATGGACCGTTCGAGATGCATCATCCCAACCGCCTGAAAGACAAACGGGGCGACCAACTGACACTGTGGAAACAATCGGCGCGGCGGCGCAGGACCATCGTTCTGTGCCGCAAATGTCACGTCGCACACCATGGTGGTCGGATGCCCGACAGAATGGAGAGCCGTGTGCATTGAAAGGTGCAAGCACGGTTCGGGGGGAGGCGCTGGGGCGTCCTCGAAAGAGGCGTCTCGCGCCCACCCTACTGAGACTTGGCACAAGGCTCAGGGCGAAGCCTAGAGCCCGGTCCGGCCGCGCCGGAGCCGCCATTCTCAGCGCATAGATGCAGAGAAATCCGACTTTCAGACGGCAACCGCCCGTCGCAGATTGCCAAGTGCAGAACACAATTTCTGCGATACCTTACGGAGCTGCTGAAGCCTCTCCGCCGCCTCGTTCTCTTCGATCACGAGCGTCGAACGATCAGCCTGCCGTGCCCGGATCGCGATCACACGAAAGATGGCGGCCCATCGACTGGTCCGTTCGACTGTCAGCTTCGCCTGGCCATGGGCGAGCATCGTGCGCAGCCCTTCCTGGTGCCGAAATTCCGCCAGCAGGCTCGCGACACCCTTTCCCTCCACGGAAAAGGGGCCGCCCTCATTGACGAGTGCAGCAAGGTCATCGAGCCGTTGCCCGACCAAATGCCGTAGCTTCACCGACTGTCCTCGTCCCGGCTGAGCGCTCAGATGCAGCAAAGTCTCGGTAACGGCCACCTCCACCGCGGCGAAGCATTGCAGACAGGCACCGCGCCAGGCGTTCACCTCCTGGGTGACGCGCGCCCACAGGGCATCATCGCCGGCATTCGCTATCGCAGCCTCAATCGTCATTATCGCAGCATAGTCGCGGCATCTGAACAATCGGTTCTCGTCTTCGGCGCAAGCCGCGAGCGAAGCGCGGGGAATAACCGGGAGCCGAGCGGCTCCCGGTCGAGCCGTCAGGCAAAGGGATCGAATTCGGTGACGATGGCGACGCTGCCGTCGGCGTCTTCGGCGGTGATAACCCCGTAATGCTGCCCGATCGCGATGACGAAGGTGACCATCATGAGGCTGCGCGAGAGGCTGAAGGCGTGGCGGCGAGCGATTGCGATGTCGGTGAACATGTCGAGGCTCCTTTGCGCGCCGGCGGGTTCGTCCCGCTCGACAGGCGCCCGATGTGTCCGGCCGGTGGCCGCGATCACTTTTTTGGCTGGAGGCCCAAAAAGCCGTAGCGAAGCGACCGGACCCCTTGCGGGTTGATCGCAAAAGGTCACCGGGTGGACCAAGGATCGCGCCGATTGAGAGCGGGCGAACCCGCCGGCCAGGAGGCCAGGTCCCCGCCGATGTCGCGCCCCACCCCTTGCCCTGCCTGCCGCTCCATCCAACGGGTCCGGATGACAGGCCGCCGCTTGTCGGTTAGCCCCGCCGGATGCTGTTCCCGCTCCTGCTTGCCGCCGCCGTGGTCCCCAATGATCAGACCTTCGCCTGCACACCGACGCGCGTCTGGGATGGCGATGGCCCGATCTGGTGCCGCGAGGGCGCCCATGTGCGGCTCGCCGGCATTGCCGCGCGCGAGATCGACAACAGCTGCCGCCCCGGCCAGCCCTGTCCGAGAGCAAGTGGCCCGGCCGCCCGCGATGCGTTGGTGCGCCTGCTTGGCGGACCGCGCGGCCAGACATCCACCGGGCATATTCGCGTGGCTGGCCCCACCATGCGCTGCGTCTCGACCGGCGAAGCCAAGGGCAACCGGACCGGCGCCTGGTGCAACGCGCCCGGCATCGGCGATCTCAGCTGCGCGATGATTGCGACCGGCACCGTGCTGCGCTGGGAGCGCTATGCCAAGGGGCGATGCCGATCCCGCTGATCCGCTTGGGACCATGCCGCGCCTGAACAGGATAAGAGGCCCGGCGGCGATGCCGCCGGGCCGCCCTGTCCGAGCTCAGAAGGGGATTTCATCGTCTTCGGGCTCGTTGCCGCCGCCGCTATTCTCGTTGGACTTGGCGCGGGTGAGGAAGGTCACCTCGTCGGCGATGATCTCGACGCCGTAGCGTTCGATATTCTCGCTGTCGGTCCAGCGGGTGTAGTGGATACGGCCCCGGACCATGACCTTCATACCCTTGTCGACATATTGCTCGACCGTCTTGCCGACGCCGTTGAAGCAGGTGATCCGGTGCCATTCGGTGTCCTCGAGGCGGCGATTGTTGTCGTCGCGCAGGATCTTGCCGTTGCTGTCGCGCTTCGGGCGCGAGGTGGCGAGGCTGAAATGGGTAATGCGGGTGCCGCCCTGGGTGGTGCGGGTTTCCGGCGTGCCACCGACATTGCCGGCGAGGATGACGAGGTTCTGCATGGCCTGAGTTCCTTCGATGTGGGTCCAAGGGACCGTCCCTTCGACTGATCCCCGGCCAAGGCGGACAGGACGGCCCATCCACCGGCAGCGCAGCGCCGGGGAACCCCGAGACAAGGGGTGGTGCGGGCAGCCGTGGCACACGGCAACTCGGCCCGATGGCTTGCGGGTTGGATGGGCCGGACGGCCGGCTTAGGGGTCAGATGAGGAGAAGGACGGTGCGTCGCTTGGGCCATGACCGGAGCCCACCCAGCGAAACCGCCGATATTGCCGGCTTTGCCGAGCACGCCGGTCCGGCATCTCGCGGACCTTACGCCCGTGCCTTATCTGCCCGTCCCTTGAGCCGCAGGACGGGATTGTAGATCCTTCGCATGGCCACTCGCGGGCTCGACACGACGTCCGTTGCACGATCACGCGGAGGGGGAAGAGGAGGTACGCAAGGTGGCGGCGCCTGGCGTGGCTGGCCTCAGGCAGGCCGCCACGGCATCGAGGAGCTGCCCGGTCTCGCAAAGCACGGCGCCGATGTCGCAGGCATAGCCACCTGCCACCAGCGCGTCGATCCGATGCACGGCATAGGCCGGGCCGAGGCTCTTGATGAAATCGGCCAGCGGACGACCGGGCGCCGGCAGGCCTAGCTGCCGCGCCTCGTCGAGGGCGCGGACAAGGTCATGACGGATATCGCGGGCCAGCGCATCGTCCGTCCAGCCATGACCCAAAAGATGCGCCTTCAAACCCAGTTCGCAGGAGATCGCGAGCAAGTGCAGTGCCGGCGCAAGCGCAATAGGCGCGCCAATCTGCGCGCCGCGATGAAATTCGCGCGCTCGATCGAGAAACACGGCTGCAAGCACCGGATCGCCGGGCGCCGCCAATCTTTCGATCGCGCGCCAGCGGCGCGGCGTCAGCTGGCGGAGCCAGGAGGGACCGGCCTGGTTGCGAAGATGCCGTAAGTAAGCGCCATCGGCTTCGTCCACATCGCGGCCTGTCGACCATAAGGACAGCAGCTTCGCCTTCCAGTGGCGGCCATGCGCGGCGCGGAAGGCAAGGAGCGCGCACGCACTGGCGCGATCGGGCATGAACATGATGCGGAACCTCCGAAGGGAACAAGGGACGCATCCGCCCCGCCCCCTCCCCTCCGGCACCGGAATCCGCGAGATTGAGAAAAGCCGGCCGCCGAAGCGGCCGGCACGGCGGTCAGCCGCGAGATAAAGCCGCCGGCGGCGTTCCGAGCGGTCCGCGGCGATCGACGACATGGATGCCGCGCGCCTTGGCCTCGACCACCAGCCTTTCGGTGACGCCGTTGCCCTGGAAGGCAATGACGTAGCGCGGCTTGACCGAGAGCATCTGCTCGTTGCGCCGGAAGCCGGCACGATCGCCAAGCTTGCGATCAAGGCCGAACCGCAGCTGCTGGATGCCGTTCTGCTCGGCCCAGGATGCTGCAAGACGCTCGATGCCCTTCATGTCGCCGCCATGGACGAGATACATGTCGCCCACACGTTCGCGCACGGCCTTGAGGGTCCGCAGCAGATTGTCGGCAAACTGCTTGGCCTCGTCGTCGCTGGCGAAGCGAAGGCGCCCGCCGGCGAAGACCACGGGCGTGCCATGGACCATATTGGCATCGCGCACCCGCTCGCGCCGCGCCTGCAAATAGGCCCGGCCATCGACGATCGCAGCGGTCGTGCCGAGCGAGATGCGGTTGCCGGTCGCGGGCACCCAGGAGCGGCCGGTCTCATGCAGATAGTGGCGCGCCGCGGTGTCGCGCATCCCCTCATAGGCCTGGGCGGACTGCTCGACCTTGCGAGCGAGATCGATCTTGTCCTCGAGATCAGCGGTCGCGATCTCCGATCCGTCCTGCTCGGCGAGCAGGAGCCGGATCTCGTCGGTCAGGCGGTCGATCAGCTGATGCTTCTTGGCGGCCGCGCGGTGGAAGAGATTGACGAAGCCCCAGCCCAGATCCTCGATGTCGCGTTCGAGCGCGGTGAAGGGGAAGAGCGCGAAGAGATCGCTCCAGATGGCGCTGACGGTCTGTTCGAGCGCTTCGGCCGGCGGCGGCGCTTCCATCGAGCGTTGGTCGCCCATCAGGTCGAGATGGCCGAGTTCGAGTGCTTGGAGCACTGCTGAAAGGGAGCTGGTCATGAGGGATTGCCTTTCCGTGTCGCAGGGCCGGCGGCCTTCCCGCCGGATGCGCACCCTCCGGGCCATCGAAAAAGCGGCGGCGGCACCGCCGGGCAACGCCCAAGGGGAACCCGATAAGGTCCGGGTGGTGCGGGCAGGCGCGCCTCGGCGCGCCAACACGGCCGGAGCGTTCGGGTTGCCGCCGCCAGCGCGATGGCCCATGTGCCGCATCCTCTGGCGAAAGGCGCGAAGGCCCTGTCGCGTCAGGCATTCATGACGCAGAGGACCTTAAGAAGGGCACCCGCAACCCGATCTCCCGATACGCACAGGACGGCATGAAAGCGCGTCGCATCGGAAGAGCCCGGCCGTCAGGCCTTCGACCGTGAGGCCAGATCTTGGGCCGCGTCGCGCTTGGCGGCTGCCGCCTTGCGTTCCGAATAGCGGTCCACGAGTTGATCGGCATGGCGACGTGTCAGCACCGTGAAGCGCACCAGCTCCTCCATGACGTCGACGATCCGGTCATAATAGCTTGAGGCACTGAGACGGCCGTCCTCGTCGAACTCCTTGAACGCCATAGCAATGCTCGACTGGTTGGGGATGGTGAACATGCGCATCCACCGCCCGAGCAGCCGCAACGTGTTGACCGCGTTGAACGACTGCGATCCGCCCGAAACCTGCATGACGGCCAGGGTCCGGCCCTGGGTCGGACGCATGCCGCCGAATTCGAGCGGCAAATGGTCGATCTGCGCTTTCATGATGCCGGTGATCTGGCCGTGCCGTTCGGGACTGCACCAGACCATGCCCTCGGACCAAAGCGCATGCTCGCGAAGCTCATGCACCGCCGGGTGATCATCGTCCTTGATCTGGTCGGGGAGCGGGAGATCGGCCGGATCGAAGATCCGCACTTCGGCGCCGAAGAGGATGAGCAGCCGGGCCGCTTCCTCGACCGCGAAGCGACTGAACGACCGCTCGCGCAGCGAGCCGTAGAGGAGGAGGATGCGAGGTTTCGGCTCAAGCGCGCCGAGCCCGGCGGCGAGATCGGGCCGGATCATTGCACGGTCCAGCGCGGGCATGTGATCGGGTTCGGGAAGGATACGAAGACGCGACATCAGGCAATCCATTTGTACAAAAGGGCGGCGCTCGCCGGGCATAGCGATCGGAACTCGGCCGATTGCGCGATGACGGCAGGAACGTCGGTCCGTTCGGCTGTTTCATAGCCGTGACGGCGAAAGAAAGGCTCGGCGGTCGTGGTGAGCAGGTACAGGCTAGTCGCGCCCTCATCAGCTGCAGCGCGTTCGACTGCCGTGAGAATGGCACCGCCCAATCCGCATCCGCGCCGATCGGCCTTCACGACCAGCGAGCGCAGCAGGCGGTCGGAGCCGTCGCCTTCGATCCCGCCATAGCCGACAAGGCCAACATCATCCTCGAACCGAAAGAAGCGGCGTCCCGCCTCGGCGAGATCACTGGCAGGCAGACCCGCCGCGCTCAGCTCCGCCATCAGGTCGGAAAGCGACCTGGAATCCAGCAGTGTAGCGATCATGCAGGAACGCGTTGCTCGTACCAGGGCCGCGTCTTCTTGACGATGCTGACGACAGACAGCATTACCGGCACCTCGACCAGCACGCCCACCACGGTCGCGAGCGCGGCCCCGGAATTGAGGCCGAACAGGCTGATCGCGGCTGCAACCGCGAGCTCGAAGAAATTGGACGCGCCGATCAGCGCGGCCGGAGCGGCGACGCACCAGGCCACGCCGAAGCGCCGGCTGAGCCAATAGGCCAGGCCCGCATTGAAGTAGACCTGGATGAGGATGGGAATGGCAATCAGTGCGATGACCAGCGGATGAGCCAGGATCGCCGGGCCCTGGAAGCCGAACAGGAGGACGAGCGTCGTCAGCAGCGCAACCAGCGACACCGGCCCAAGCGTTGCCAGCAGCCGATCGAGCGCCGGCTGCCCGCCTGACGATAGCAACGCCCGACGAATGATCTGCGCGACGATGACGGGCACGACGATATAGAGCAGGACCGAGATGAGCAGCGTGTCCCAGGGCACTGTGATCGAGGCGACCCCGAGCAGCAGTCCGACCAGCGGTGCGAAGGCGAAGACCATGATCACGTCGTTGAGCGCCACCTGGCTCAGCGTATAGGTCGGCTCGCCGTCGCACAGGTTCGACCAGACGAACACCATCGCCGTGCAGGGGGCGGCGGCGAGCAGGATGAGCCCGGCGATATAGGCGTTGATCTCGCCCTGCGGCAGCAGCGGCCGGAAGAGCCATCCCAGGAACAGCGTGCCGAGCAGCGCCATTGAAAAGGGCTTCACCGCCCAGTTGATGAAGAGGGTGACGCCGACGCCCTTCCAGTGTTGGCGAACCGACCCCAACGCGCCGAGGTCGATCTTGAGCAGCATGGGGACGATCATCAGCCAGATCAGCACAGCCACGACCAGGTTCACGCGCGCGATCTCAGCCGATGCGATGGCTGCGAACAGATTCGGCAGCGAATAGCCGAGCGCGATGCCGACAGCGATGCAGAGCGCCACCCAGACGCTCAAATAGCGTTCGAAGCTGTTGATCGCCGGCTTGGGTCGTGCCGCAACGGTCGCGTTCACGCCCCGATCCTCTTGCCGGCGGCGTCGATGACCTGCTCGCCATCTTCCTTGGTGAAAGCCCCGCGCTGGGCGGACGGGAGAAGATCGAGCACCTCTTCCGATGGACGGCAGAGTTTCACGCCGAGCGGCGACACAACGATTGGCCGGTTGATGAGGATCGGATGTTCGATCATCGCATCAATGAGCTGGTCATCGCTGAGCGTCGGATCGGCAAGACCCAGCTCGGCGAAGGGCGTGCCCTTCTCGCGGAGCAACTGGCGTGCGCTGATGCCCATGCGGGCGATGAGCGAAACCAGGCGCGGGCGGTTGGGCGGCGTCTTGAGATATTCGATCACATGCGGCTCGATCCCGGCGTTGCGGATCATCGCCAGCGTGTTGCGCGACGTCCCACACTCGGGATTGTGATAGATGACGATATCGATTGCGGCATTGCTCATGCGCTGGGTGCCTTTTCGCTTGGGAGGTCGGCGCGGCCCTGTTCCTTGCCGATCCGGTTCAGCCGGTTCTGTAGACTCATCTTGTCGAGGCCTTCGAACGGCAGGTTGGTGAACAGCGAGATGCGATTGAACAGCATCCTGTAAGTATCGAAGAAGGCCGCGTGCTGCACCGTTTCGCTGTCCTCGATAGCGGCCGGATCGGGCACCCCCCAATTGGCGGTCAGCGGCTGCCCCGGCCAAACCGGGCAAAGCTCATTGGCGGCATTGTCGCAAACGGTGAACACGAAATCCAAGGACGGCGCATCGGGGCCGGAAAACTCTTCCCAGCTCTTCGAGCGGAACCGGCTTGCGTCGTAGTTCAGCTTCTCCAAGAGATGAATGGTGAACGGATGGACCTCGCCCTTGGGCTGGCTGCCGGCGCTGAACGATTTGAAACGGCCTAGCCCCTCACGGCTGAGGATCGCCTCGGCCATGATGGAACGGGCGGAATTGCCCGTGCAAAGAAACAGTACGTTCAACAGGCGATCCGTCATGTTGATGTCCTTTCAGGCAGCACGACAGGCAAGCAGTTCATCCGCAAGTGGATGGCAGAGCTCGGCCCGGCCACCACAGCAGTCCTTGACGAGGAACAGCATCACGGAGCGTAGCGCATCGAGATCGGCGCGGTAGTTGATGATCCGGCTGCGCCGCTCGGATGTGACCAGGCCGGCACGCGCCAGGGTCGCCAAATGCACCGACATCGTGTTCTGCGGGACATCCAGCGCCTTGGCGACCTCGCCGGCGGGAAGGCCTTCGGGTTCGTGACGCACCAGAAGGCGGAAGGCGTCGAGGCGCGTGGCTTGGGCAAGCGCGCCCAACGCGACGATGACAGATTCGTTATCCATATATCCACGATAGCGGATATATGGATATAGTGCAATCGGCGACATGGCGAGATCAAGCAGCCGCCTGCTCGTCCAGATCATCCTCGCAAGCGAGATCGGTTGCCCGCAGCAGAAACCCGGCGGCTTCCTCGGCTCGCGCAGCCGCCGTCAGCAATGCGCGATTATCCTTGCGCAAAATGGCGAGCCAGGATCCGATATAAGCCGCGTGGTCGTCGAGATGGGTGGTTGGGAGACCCACATCGGCGCCAACCAGCGCTGCTGTCAGTTCGGCGACATATCCTGACAGTCCAGCGAAAAATGGCGGTTGGAAGGTGAAAACCATCGGTGCCTCCAGCACTGCCCAAAAACCCCATGGCTCCCCCGAGGCGGGGGTGGGCGGCGAGAACGACCGGAGAGGCCCGCGCAAGCGGCGGGCCGCACCCGGAGGGGCGAAATGAAATGGAGCAGCTCGGCGAAGCCGGGCTTGCGGCGCGCCGTGGCGGGCCTAGCAGGGAGCGCCGACCAGACCCGCATCGAGGGAGGCCCGAAAAATCAGCGCCGCCGCGCCAGCGGCGTCCGCTGGTGAGCGGGCGAAGCCCGCGCATCGCCATGCGCGACGAAGCGGCCGAGCCCGCGAGGGATCGGCCGCTCAGCGTTGGTTGCTGCTGGATCATGGCTGCCGGGTGTGCATCCAGTCGGCCGCCGCCTGCGCCTTGCTCGCCGCGGTGAAGATCGCCCGGGGCTCGTCCTTGAGCAGTTGCAGCCAGGAGGCGATGTAGGCCGCGTGATCGGGTCGCGGTTCGTGCGCGATCCCGAGATCGGCGAGCAGGAACGATGCGGTCAGCTCGGCGGTCGCTTCCTCCATGGCGAGCGCGTGCTTGGTCCACTTGGTGCTGAAATCCCGGTCGAGCCGATGGGCTGCGCCACTGGCATGAGCTGCCTCGTGAATATGGGTGGCGTAGAAGCCGTGGGCGTCGTGGAAGGCGCTGAAATCCGGCATGTGGATGCGGTCTTCGGCGATGTGATAATAGGCGCTGGCCGAGCCGTAGACGGTATCGATGCCGAGCGCGGCGATGAAGGCTTCGGCGGCGGCGAGGCGTTCGCTCTCGGGCAGGACCGGCCCCGGTTCGGGCGCATAGCCATCGATCTGATCGGCGTTGAACAGGCTGAACGCCTTGGCGAAAAGCCGTCGGTGGTCGCCATCATCGTCGCTGGCTTCGTCACCCTTCGCGCGAAACTCCTTCCAGAGGACGCCGAGGCTGGCGTGCTCGCCCTTGCGGACCTGCGCGCCGAGCGCCTGCCACTGGCGATAGGTGCCCCAGACCCCGCTCGCATAGCCGCTGCCATAGGCGGCCGCCCAGAGCGAGACCGTATTTATGCCGCGATACGGCTTGCCGCTGGCGACGTTGGTCGGGCGGGTGACGTCGGCGCCGGAATGATGCCACGGCATGCGCCAGGTGCCGGTGCCGGCTTCGATGGCGTCGACGATCGCTTGCGTGACGCGAGCGTAGACGTCTGAGCGTGGTGAGGCTGACATGATCTGTTCTCCGTTCTCGCGCCGGGGACCATCCCCGGCGGCGGAGGCCCGTTCGCGCCGGGCACAGGGGGGCTCGCGCACCCGTCAGGGCCGCAGCGAAGCGAAGGACGGCGAAGCCGTTGCGCGGGCGCGCCGACCGGCGCAGGACTCCGCCAACAGCCGGGGTGGTCTACGGCGCGGGAGGATCGATCCCGGCAATCACCGCGGTCAGGCGATCGAGCTCGCGCTGGAGAGCTTGACGCTGGAGATCGGAGATGCGCCGTTCGCGTAGATGCGCCCTGGCATCGGCCGCCGCGCGTTCCCAGGCCGGCCTGTGCCGGGCGGTGATGCAGGCGTTGGGACAGCGGGTCGGCTCGCACAGGGCGGTGAGTGGCTGCGCGGGATCGGGGGTTGTCACGCGCTTGAGGCAGAGCGCGGTTGCAGGATCGAAGAAGCAATCCGCGAGCGGACCGACATGGAAGGTGCGCGCGACGCTGGCGAGCATGACGCGCAGGCGGGCGCGATCGGCGATCATGGCGGGCAATGGCCCGAGTTGAACGGCGGCATCGTCGAGCGTCCGCCCGATACGCGGTCCCGCCGGCCCGCCAAGCGATGCGCCGCTCTGACGCCGGTCGAAATAGTCCAGCAGGTCATCAGTCTGACCGAGCCGGCGCTGCGCCTCGACCTCGGCGCGAAACCCCGATGCGCTGGTCCCGGCATAGCCTTCGAACGCGGCGACCGAGGCGTGCTTGTACTGGATCATGCCGGCGATGGTGCCGAACGGACGGTTGGCGATGTGCCACGCGATCGTGCGCCGGAACTGCCGCGTCGTGATGCGCCACGGCTTGCCATCGGGACCGGGCGGGATGACCGGCATATCGGGGCTGCCGAAGGCGGTGTTGAGGTGATCGCGGAAGGTGTTGAGCTGACGGACCACCTCGCTCGACAGATGCGTTTTGGAGACGGCGCTCGCGCGCAGCACCGGCCAGAGCGTATCGCTGCCGCTGGCGCGCGCCGGTCCTGCCGACAGGCGTTCGAGCACCGTGATCGCATCGGCGACCGGCTCGATCGTCACCCAGCTCGCCGCCTCGCCCACGGCCGCCCGGCGCTTGTAGATGGTCGATCGGATGCGATGCCGCTCGATCAGGCCGTCCTCACTGCGCGCGATAGAGAGACACCCGCGCCGCATCGCCTGCACCTCGCAGTCGCGCATGCCGGTCAGGTAGGCGCACACGATATAGGCGGCGGCCTGGAGCATCCGTTCCTCGTGTGCGAGAGTCTTCGCGTCGAAGCGCTCGCGCCATGGCCGACCGCTCTCGGGATCGATCGAGATCGGCGTGTCCATGCCGCCGACCTCTACCCCCAGCTCGGCCGCCACTGCGTCGATCAACCTCGCTTCACCGCCGGTCAGCAGGAGATGCGCGCCTGGCTCGGCCTGCACGTCGATCCCGGCATGGAGATGCAGGAGATGGGCGTTGATCGGTGGGGTCACGGCGCCGGTGTTGGGGTCGACGCGCAGCTTGCCGTTATGAGCGGTGCCCCAGATCGGTGCGCCGCGCCCCTCGCTGCGTCGGCGACCGAAATAGGCCTTCAGGCGGGTGCGGCGACGTTGCCGGCGATCAGCGTCCGGGAGGCCGGAGTCGGCGGCGACGAGACGATCCCGGCGCGCTTCGAGCCGATCAAGCTCGCGACGGGCTGCGAGAATGTCGTCAGCGAAGACGGTGACGTAGCGCAACGACCATGCGAGCAGCGCGGCGATGACCTCTTCCGGGAACCGCGGCGTGCGGTTCTCCCGGACATGCCGGTAGCCCGCGACGCGGGCGGGCGCCTGTCCGGCCCAGGGCTCGAATGCAAGGCCTCCGCCAGCGAGGTGGTCACGATAGTGATAGAGATCGGGGACCACTTCGAGGAGGTGGCCGACGATGACGGGTCGCCGGGCCGGATCGGCACGAAGGTGCCGGGCATAGGCATCGACCAATGCCTGATCGATACGGGAAACGTCGAGCCGTCCGAGCCGCTCACGGGCGAAGGCGAAGAACCGGCGGGCACGGTTGAATGCCTGGCGAATGCTCGCCGGCGGCAGCTTCGGGCGGTAGCCGGGAAGATCGACGTTGAGACGGGCGTAGAGATAGGCGCGCATCGCCGCCTGCACATCGGCATGTTCGAGCACGTCGAAATGCACGGTGACGTGGCAGCGCCGGGCGTTCTCGCGGAATACGGCGAGACCGAGATCCCAGCTCGGGTCGCCGACGCGAGACAGCTCCTCGCGGGCGTGGCCCTCCTTGAGCGGCGCGCTCGCCAGCACGGGGCGATCGTCGAAGGCAGGCTCTTGGGCATGGGCGGGTATGGTCATGCGCGTGCCTCCGGCGGCAGATAAAGCCGCTCGCTCTCCATCTGCCGGCGCGCATCGGCGATGACGGCATCGGAGAAGGCCGGCACGACCTGGGCGGTGATGCGGGCATGGACGCGGCCGAACTTGGCCGCCCAGTCGGTCGCGGGCAGGCTCAGCCGCTGCTCTTCGACGAAGACGAGGAAAGCCAGGATCGCGGGGAGCTTGCGCGCGGTGATGACGGCGTTAGGGCAATCAAGGCAGCCCCAGAAGGGCTGCGCACAGGGCGAACCGGCCTCGGCGAAGGGACTGTTATGGAAGCCCGCGCAGGCGGCGAGCCAGACATCCTGTTCGCCGTCGAGCAACGGACCCACGGTAGCCAGCGGCATCAGCGGCTCGGCCTGATCGGGCGCTTTGCGCAACGCCTGCTCGGCGGTGGGCGGAAGCACGGTCGGCATCGCGGCGGCGACCGCTGCGCGGAAGGCGTCGGCGACGGCCGTCTCGTGCAGGGGCCGGAGCGACGGCAGATCAGCATAGTGGCGCGCCGCTACCTCGCGCGAGTGGCCGACCGCGAAGCGGGCCATATGCCCCTCGGTCTTGGTGTACCATAGCGCCTTGTGGGTCTTGCGGAGCCGGGAGAGCAGCAGGTGGAGCGGCTTGCCGTCGTCATCGACAATATCGTTCTGCGCCACCCAGGCATCGATCCGTTCCGTCGGGTGGCGGATACCTGCCCGCAGGCCGCCAGCGTTGTGATAAACCCAAATACGATCGTCGTTTAGATGCGTGCGGGCAGTCGCCGTGGCCTCGATCAGGCGACGAATAAGACCGCCAGGCGTGCCACCACCGCCGTCGCGGACGCGCATGCTCTTGTGCTCGGCGCCGCGAGCGCGGCGCTTGAGATAGCGCAGCTCCACCGTGCCGGCATGGGGGTTGGTGAGACAATCCACGGTCAGCGTCTTCAGGCACTCGGGCTCGAGGCCGGTATCGAGCGTGAGCAACACGAGCAGCGCCGGCAGATCGCGCGCAAGCAGGTGATGGCGGCCATGCAGGTCGTCGATGAGCGTGCTGATCGGCAATGCGCGCCGCATGCGCATGAAATAGAGGCTCTTCAGCGCGGGCTGGTCTGCGACGATAAAGCCCTGCCGCGCGATGATCGCTTCGACATCGGCGCGCGCGCTGGCGATGACCGGGTCGCCCTCATCGGTCCGGTCGTCGGCGCCGAGACGGCGGAACATCGCTTCGACATCGGTCCTCGCGGCGTCGCGCAACGCGCGGGCGACGAAGGGGCTATAAGCATCGCGCGGGGTCGAGCGGCCCGCCGATGTGGCCAGCGTGTAGCGCAGCCGCTCATGCAGGTCGGACGCGATCCGATCGGGCCGGTCTGCCTCGATCGCGCGCAATGTGTTGATGATCTTGCCGACCGTTATGTGCCGGTGGATCGCGCCCATCCCGCGCTGTCCGAGCGCGGAGGCGAACCCATCGATATGGACTGCGCGCAGGTCGCTGACGCCAGCCACGTTCAGCGCGTCATCGCCAAGCCAGGCGAAGAACAGGCGGTAGGCATTTACATACTGCTTGATGACGCTGGCCGCACCGATGGGGCCGCCGAGCGCCGCTGACCGACGTAGCGCGCCCGCGAAGGCGATGGCGAGTGGGCGAGGAACGAGCCCAATCATATCGATCAGGACCGTTCCGCCATGCCGTGCCTCGATCGTGAACTTGAGGCCGAGCACAGCATCGGGCTGCACGGACTCCGGCGTGATCGGCGCGAAAGCGACAGGCCGGCCCTTGCGGGGATGCCCGCTCATGCGCCCTGCGGTCCCGGCAGCAGCGCGAGCAGCTCCTCGACGGCCGCGTCCACTGTATCGGCGCGCGTCGCGATATGATCGAGGTAGATATAGGTGGTGGTGAGGCTCGCGTGGCCGAGCAGACGTTGCACCTGTTGCAGCGGGTCGCCCAGGATCAGCCGGTAGCTCTCCACCGGCCCCGCCGGCAATGCCGCTTCGCGCAGCCGCTGCTGGATCAGCAAGGCGAGCATATGGACTGCGAAGGTGTGACGAAGCTGGTGGGGACTGATCGACAGCGGGAAACCGTTCTCCTCGCACCGCTTGCAGGCACGGGTGAAGATCACCTCCCACGAGTTGGGGCGAACAGGCTGCCCTACCTCGGTCAGCCATAGCGCCGCCGGCTCGTGGGGCGGTCCATCCTCGTCGCACAGGATCAGGCGGCATCGTTCCTCTGGGGTGCAGACATCGCGCATGCGGTCGAGACCGGCGCGGGTGACAGGGATCGGTCGTTCGAGCTTGGCCGCGCCGTCGCGCGCGGCGAACTTGGTCACGCCTGCGGCGCGTTCGACGGCGACATAGGCGGCGATCTGACGCAGCAGCCGACGCGGGACCAGCACACTGCGTCCCCGGTCGCCCTTGGTGAGCGGCGGCGGCAGGCGCAGCCAAAGCTGCTGAGCCTGATCGTGGTCGTGATCGATGGCCGCAAGCTCATCGGCGAGCAGGCCCGACGCCTCTTCAAGACGCAGGCCAGTGGTGACGAGAAGGTCGGCGAACAGCGCGTTGCGCAGCCCGTTGCGATCGCGAGCGCCGGGGCGCTCGGTGCCGTCCGGGGCGAGGCCGCGCAGGCCGACCTCGCGGAAAATGTGGTAGTCGTCCATCGTGACGAACCGCACATCCGACCGCCTGGCGACACGTTCATAGGCGTCGTTGCGCGCCGCGATCATGCCACGACGGCCACCTTGCGCCGGTCGCCACACGGCGCGGCGGCTGAACGGCGCGTCGGCGATCAGCCCTTGCTGCTCGCCCCAGCGGTAGAGGCGATCGAGGCTGGCGACAGCCCGGTTCCAGCTTGCCGCCGTGATCCGGTGATCGGCCTCGTCGCGGCGTCGCTCACGATGATAGGCATCGACATCGTCGCGGGTCGCAGCCCACACGGTCTTGCCGCAGGCATCGAGAAAGCGAAGCCAGACCGCAACATCATAGGCGTAGGCGCGAAGCGAGTGCCGCGAGCGGACCCCCGACAGCGGCAGGTCGAGAAAGAAGCGATCCAGATCGGGATCATAGAGCGCATCGTCCCGCAGGATCAGCGGCACATGCGCATCAAGGCCCTTGGCCTCGCGGCGCTCGCAAACAGTAATGATCGACACCGGCGCGAAACCCTCCCCCCGGACCCCCCACCCGGAAGCTGACCTTCACACCGGTGCGCCTGATGGCCCGGCAGCAATCAGGCTGGCCTCCGCCAGCTCTTGGGTCAGCGCTACGGCCAGCCTGATTACTGCCTACCGTGGGCGTCCATCGCCGACCTTACTGCAATGTTGCGGGCGGCGCAGACTGTCCAGATAAGGCGACCAACTCCTCGAACGCATATGCCTGATCGCCGAAGCGCTTCCCGAACGATCGGGCAAGCCGGGCTGGATGGCCTGTCCAGTGGCCGGCCTCATGCGCAATGGTGGCTGCCCAGGCGGCGCGCGTGTCGAATTGCTCGACCGGCGGCATGGTGATGACGTCCGCGCGCAGATCATAATAAGCACGATCGCCGCCGCATCGCAGCCGCGCGGGCAGCCGATCGACGAAGCGCTCCGCCCGCGGACCGAGCCGGTCGCCCGGCGGGACGAGGGAGAGGGCTTCGGGATAGAAATCGCCCGGCAGTGTATCGATCTGATCGGCATTGAAGACCGCATAGGACCGCATGACCCGGCGCTGCTCATCGACGAGCTCACCCGGACGTTCGTAGGAATCGACCTTCTTCGAATAGGCTTTGTAGAAGATCGCAAATTGCGACTGCTCACCGGCACGGACCTGCCCGCCGAGGCTTTGTGCTTGCCGATAGGTCATCCAGTAGCGGGACCGATAGCCGCACTGCTCGGCGGCCAGCCATAGCCAAAAGGTGTTCATGCCGCGATAGGGCTCGCCATTGGCGCGCAGCGGGCGCCCTTGCGCGGCGCATGATCGCCAGGGCCGTACCCAGGGACGCACACCGGCCTCGAGCCGGTCGATGATGGCGCGCGTGATGGTCTCGGCCGGCGAGGGCCGGCCCGATGATTGGGTCATGGTGGATACTCCGCGAAAGAGCGGCTGTCTCAGCGCCGCCGATGAAGGGCGGCGGGCGACACGAAAGCGCCGCCCGCCGTTAGGCGTTCGCCTCAGGCGGCCTGTTCGAAGTCGCCAGCATCGCCATCGGGGGCGATCTCCCCTGCCCCGCCGTCGCTGTCGTCTTCATCGCTGAGGAAAGCGGAATAGCTCCGGAAGCTTTCGGGCTTTTCGATCGCGCCGAACCGCATCTCGTCGGGCAGCCAGGAGAGCGCCTTTTCCCGGACTTCGGCCTCGACGATGCCCTGCCCCGAACAGAGCGCAGCGCAGGCATTGGCAAGGTCACCCTTCTTGGCGTCCTTGTATCGGCCGCGCAGCACCGGCCCGCCGATCTCGTCGAGCGCTTCGAGCATGACGTCCTTCTTCACCCGCCCGAAAAAGTTCTGGGCATCGGGCCGCCACCATTGCGCGACATCAATGTCGAGCAGCCGTCCGAGATGATCGTGGAAGCCGTTGCGGCGCCCGCCATCGTCGACGTTGAGTGTCGGCTCCAGCGTCTGCGCCATGACATGGGCGAGCCAATCGGCGCGCGCCTGTTCATCCAGTTGCCGGAAGGCATCGAAGCGGGACGACAGCGTGTTCCCGCCTGCCCAGCTCACATCGAGCGCCTGGCGCTGTTCGGTCAGGACATTGCTCGCCGCGCTACCTTCATCGCGGAAGCTGACGATCGGGAAGCTCGCGGCGGCGGCCTGCAACGTCGCGTGGTCCCGGACATAGCTGCTGGCGAACACCGTCCGGTGCGCCATCAGGAATATCGTGAGATCGAGCGCGAACCCGGCATCCGAGGCGACATGGGCTGCCAGGATCTGCCGGCGCTGGGTCGCGAGTTCGTCAACCAGCGTCGCGCTGAGCCGGGAGGCCGCGACCTTGCCGGACGGTGCTTCGGGTTCTGCATCCTCGCCCGCCTGCCGGATGGCGCGCTCGCTGAACATGCGGCTGTGCACCCGCGGACTGCCATCGGGCGCCAGATAGATGAAGGTGCCCAGCTGGTCCTTGATCGCATCATCGACCATCGTGCGCGACGCCTCGATCGTATCGAGTTCCCGCTCGATGTCGGCGAGACGCGCCGAAGCCGCCTCGGCCTCGGGCGTGCCGTCCTCGAGTTCGGTCTCAAGTTCGCGGATGAGCGCGTCGCCCTCATCCGAGAGACTATCGACGCGCTCCTGCTCGTCCCCGCTCAATTCGCGCAGCGGCGGATGATATTCGTGGAGCTGGCACTCCGTATCATAGGGCACATGCGTCGCGAGAACCGGCGTCACGAACGCCAGCTTCTGTTCGGCAGCGAGCGCTTCCGCGGCCGCTTCAAGCTTCTGGGCGGCCAGCTGCTCGATGAGCTCCACGTCGATCCAGCTCTCGTCCACATCTTCACCGAACAGGTCGCGCTCGATCCGGCCGCCCGCGCCGACATAGGCCTCGCGGCCGACGAACCGTGCCTTGGCGTCGGTCGCCTTGACCGTTCCGTTGAGGAGCGCACGGCGGATATTGTCGGGATTGTCGCCATAATAGGACCGGCTCATGCTCTCGAACACGCGCGCCTGGCGATCGACGTCGGGCGTGACGGCATAAGCCTGGGCGACCCCCAGCGTGATCTCGCCCGCCGCCAGCGCCGCGAATACGAGAGGAGCCAGTTCGGCAAGCCGTACCCGCTGCTCAACGAAGCGGGTCGTGACGCCGAAACGTTTCGCCACATCCTCGGCACTCGCGCCCTTGTCGAGGAAGTGCTTGAAAGCCGAGCACTCATCCGCCGGGTTCATCGCGACGCGGTGGAAATTCTCGGCAAGGCTCGCTTCGGCCGATCCAGCATCATCCTCGAGCACCAGCACCTGAACCTCATGGTCCCCGGCAAGCCGACCTGAATCGATCAGCCGCTGGAGCGCCCGCAAGCGGCGGCCACCCGCCTTGACGGTGAAATGTCCTGCCTTCTTGAGCGGCGTGACCACGAGATTCTGCAACAGGCCATGCGCGGCGATATTGTCGGCGAGGCTGTCGAGGTCGGCATCGCGATTGGATTTGCGGACATTGTCCTTCGAGAGCGAGAGGTTCTTGACCTTCACGGACTGGATCATCGGTTGTCTCCTTCGAGGGTTGCGCCGACCTCGTCGGCCGGCTTGAGCCACTCAGGCCCACCCGGCCGAAGGCCCCCTCCCCTCTCTTCGGTCGCTTGGCGCGGCCGCGGGTCAGTCCGTGATCCTGGCGAGGATCTCGAGGGCGCGGCTCGGGGGAACGAACAGCCGCGTGCGGTGCTGGATGATCTCGGTGAAGCAGCCCGCCGCCTTGAGATGCGGCAGCGCCTCGGGCTTCCAGTCCAGCAATTCGAGGCGTTGATCGCCGGCGACCAAGGCGCGCTTCAGCCGCAGCGCTCCGATCGGCATGATCTCGCCCGAGGTGCGGACGTGCTCGACCCGCGCGCCGAGGTCGATCTCGACATGGGCCGCGATGCCGAATGCGCTGGCAATCCGCTCAACCAGCGGCGCCGGAATAAGACGCCCGAGAAGCGACTGGCCGTCATCGCTCGTCAGCCGCCAGACCTGGACATGATCGTCGGGCAGCTTGCCCCACACCGGAAGCAGCAGGCCAGTGACCAGATAGATGATCTGCGTGCGCGTCTGCGCCGCCATTGCGTCGCATTCGGCCTGCCAGGCTTCGTCGAAGCTCGCCCGGTCCACGTCGGTCCAATGGGTTTCGGCGAAGAGGTCCTGCCGGTGCCGTTCGGTGCGCGTCGGCCGCACCAGCTCATAGCGGCGCACGGTCCGCCCCTCTTCGTCCGTCAGCGAGAAGGTCGGCCGGCAAATGGCGGCCTTGCCGGAACGCGGGTTGATCAACCCGCGCGCTTCCGGGTCGGCCAGAAGCCAATGCGCTCGCTCCAGGGTCAGCGGCCGATATCGCTCCTCGGTTTCGATACGCAGGATCTCGGTTTCGGCGCCGCTCACGGGATCGCGCCGGATCACCGTCCGGTCGAGGATCGAAATACGGTCGGCCGCGATCGTTTCGACGCCAAGATCGAGGGTGCCGGCCTCGCGTGCCTTTTCCACCCGTGCTTCGATCAAGCCGAGATATTCGTCGAAGATCGCGTTCTGCAGGTCGATGCGCAGCGCCAGGATGCGGTTCAACCACCGCTGGATCGTGGGCAAGGTCTCGGTGAGCCCCCCGCCCTCCCCGGCCAGGTTCAAACCGGTGAGCGCCTGGAACTGATCGAAGTGGACCGATTGGAGTTTTGCCTGGAACAGCAGGCGAAACCACTGGTCGAGCGATTCCCGCGCGAAGTCGGACTCCAGATTGTCGCGGGGGTCGAAAAGTCCCTGCCCGCCGGTCTGGCGTTGGCCACGGGTCAGCGCGCCCAGGCTGTCGAGGCGCCGGGCGATGGTCGAGATGAACCGCCGTTCGCCACGGCAATCGGTGGAAACGGGCCGAAACAAGGGCGGGCAGGCTTGGTGGGTGCGGTGCGTGCGGCCCAGCCCCTGGATCGCCGCGTCCGCGCGCCAACCGGGCTCGAGGAGATAGTGAATGCGGCGGCTCTGATTGGGCGCGTCGAGGCTGGCGTGGTAACTCCGCCCCGTGCCGCCGGCGTCGGAGAAGATCAGGATGCGCTTTTCGCCGCGCATGAAGATGTCGGTCTCCGCGAGGTTCGTGCGCGCGCTGCGCCGTTCGATCCGCTGACGGCCGTCGGCATCGACGACGATCCGCCGGCTGCGGCCCGTCACCTCGGCCACAGCCTCCGTCCCGAAATGCCCGATTATGTGATCGAGCGCCGAGCCGACGACCGGCAGCGCACAGAGTTGCTCGAGGAGCTGGTCGCGCATGGCCATCGCTTCCCGGCACAGCACGGGCTGCCCGGCCTCGTCGATCATCGGTTCCGAGCGCACCGTGCCGCTATCGTCGGTATAGGTGCGCATCTGGCGCACGGGAAAGGCCGCGGTCAGATAATCGACCAGGAATTCGCGCGGGGACAGCTCGATATCGAGCCAGGCGCGCTCCTCGGGGGACAGGTCGGCAAGGGCACGATCGAGCATCGCTTCCGAGGTCGACACGAGCTGGACGACGGCGCAGTCGCCGCGCGCGAGATCGGCGGCGATCGCCGGGATCAGCGAGGGCAGCTTCATCGACAGCAGGATCTGGCCGAAGAAGCGTTGCTTGGTCGATTCGAAGATCGACAATGCCGCGGCCTTCGCGCCGCTATTATAGGTGGCACCGCTGAAGCCGTCGGTGACGCGCGTGGCGGCGAGCGCGGCCTGCAGATTGTTGTGAATGATCGCTTATCGCGAGGAAGCGGTAATGCGGAGGAGCGCGGCGTAACCGGCGAATTCCCATGATAGTGTGCGCAGTTGCTGCGCATTATATTGGTTGCGAACCTCGGCGGTCCCTGGACCAGCTGAGGAGGCAATCATGTTGAAGTTGCATGACGAGTTGATCACCGAACTCTCGAATTCGCTCACCACACAGAATTACAATCCCGTGGTCGTGGCGAACCACCGTCTCTACGCCCGCGCGTTTCTCGATTATCTGGCCGAGTGCGATATACAGGTCGAGACTGTGACGCCGCAGCAGGTCGATCAGTATTTTGGCTATGCGGTTCAGGATTTTGAGATCCAGTACGGTCGGCCTCCCAGTGCGCGTTGGCACATGTTGCCCCGCACCGCGATCGCCAAGCTCCTCCGGCTTGCTCAAGGCAATTGGCCCCCGGACGCAGAAATGATCGGTCCCGATGACGAGCATCGACATGAAATTTGCCGCGAATACGAGGCATGGCTGCGCGAGGAGCGCGGTTTGGCAAGCGCGTCCATTGCGGCGCTGATGTGGGAGGCGCGAAACTTCCTGCGATGGCAGTTCGACCGGGCCGGTGCCGCCAGCCTCGAAACGTTGAGCATCGTGGACATCGATCTCTACATGGACATGCGCGCGCCTGGTTTACGGCGCAAATCATTGGCCGATGTCGCTGAGCGTCTCCGTTCGGTGGTTCGCCATCTGCATCGGACGGGTCGCATCCCGACCGATCTGACGCCACACATCATCGGCCCCATGCTCTATGCCTACGAAGATGTGCCGTCGACGCTGGAAAGGAGCCAAATCGCCGCGGTTCTGGCGACAACGCAGGAGGACAGATCGCCACGCGGACTACGCGATTATGCGATACTTCAGCTGCTTGCCACGTATGGGCTGCGCGAAGGTGAGATATGCCGCCTTCGGCTCGATGACGTGGACTGGCGCGCAGAATCCCTCCGGATCTGCCACACCAAGACCAACGCGTACTCGTACATGCCGCTAATGGTGACTGTTGGTGAAGCGCTGCTGGATTATCTGCGCCTTGGGCGGCCCCAGGTTGAAGTGCGGGAAATCTTCGTCCGATCCTGCGCACCCTATATCGCAATGACGAACCTGTACGGCATGATCCGCGGTCGGTTGGCCGCCGCAGGCGTAGTGCCAGCAGGAAAGCGGGGGCCGCATGTCTTCCGCCACGCACGTGCGGTCGAAATGCTGCGGGCATCGGTCCCGCAAAAGATCATCGGCGACGTGCTCGGGCATCGATCCACCGAATCCACCAATACTTATCTCAAACTGGCAACAGATGATCTCCGAGCCGTGGCACTCGAGGTGCCTGGAATGGAGGTGCTGTCATGAGCGCCTGGCACGATCCCGATCGCACCGTCGTCGACGCCTTCCTGGTAAAATCGCAGTTCCGGCCGGGAAGCGTACCGACATATCGCTGGTTCCTTTGCACCTTCGAAGATGTTGCCCGCCGGCATCCGGCGGTGGACCGGCAGATGCTCGACGCCTGGCTGAAGGAGATGCAAAAACGTTGGCGATTGTCGACGCTGCTCAATCAGGTCTGCATTGTCGACCGCTTCCTCGACCACCTCGTCGAAATCGGGCTGATCGCCGACAACCCTGTTGCTGCACTTCGCCGTCGGTACAACGTCAAGCAAAGCAAGCCGATCTGGCGGGCCTTGGCTTCCCCGAATCCCGACGAATCCTTGGCCGCGTTACGACGGCCTGCGCCCTTCGGCAGCGTGCTGGGTGACTTCATGCAAGACCATGTCATGCTGATGCGCAGCCGGGGATATCAATATGAAGCGCAGGCTCACTGGCTGCTGCGGTTCGATCGGTTCCTTCAGGCCCGTCCCGACCTCGCGGAGCAACCACTTGAGGCAATGATTGCGAGCTGGGCGGCTGCCAAGCCGACCCGCAACCACGCGGCTGAATGCCAGAAGCTGGCGCGCATCCTGACCAAGGCGCGGTTCCGCCTCGATCCGACTATCCCGCCAAAGCGCTTCAATCCCCGGCCAGAGCGGGAAGTAGCGCGGGAGCATCGGCAACCGCATATCTTCAGCCCGGCTGACGTTCGGCGTATGCTCGATACCGCACGGACTTATCCGTCGCCGGACGCTCCGCTGCGGCCGTTGACCCTCTACACCATGATCATGCTGGCCTATTGTGCCGGGCTACGGCGAAGCGAGCTGGCATGGCTCGATCTTGGTGACGTGGACCTGCAATCAAGCACGATCACGATCCGGGAAACGAAGTTCTACAAGACCAGGATCTTGCCTCTATCCGACAGTGTCGCGGTCGAACTGCGCGCGTACATCGATGCGAGGCGGCGCGCTGGCGGCCCACAGAACCCGAAATCAGGGCTGTTCTGGCATGCCCACTTAAATGACCGCTACAGGCCCGAGGCGGTTACGACAATGATTACCAACGTCATGCGCCGTGCTGGGCTCAAGCCCGCTTCGGGCCGGACCGGGCCGCGGGTCCATGACCTTCGTCACTCGATGGTGGTGAACCGCATCCTCCAGTGGTACCGGTCCGGCATTAACCCTCAGGAAAAACTGCACTTCCTCTCGACCTACATGGGGCACCGGGATCTCCACTCCACGCTGGTCTACATCACCGTCACGCAGGATCTGTTGCAGGAAGCCAGTGAACGGTTCCGCGCGCTCGGCGCCCCGTGCCTTGTCACGGAGGCGCGGCCATGAGGAAAGGCAATCCATTGCCCGCGTTGTTGCGGGCGTTCTTCCAGGAGTGGCTGGCCGAGCAGCGCAGCGCGTCAATCCACACGATCCGCTCTTATCGCGACACCTGGCGGCTGCTGCTTCGGTTCGTCGCGGAGCGAAAAGGCTGCGGGGTCGCGCGGCTGACGCTCACCGACGTCTCGGCCGGCGAGGTGCGCGCGTTCCTTCATCATACCGAGCATGGCCGCAAGACCACGATCGGCACGCGGAACTGCCGACTGGCCGCCATCCGCAGCTTCTTCAGCTTCGTGGCGGACAAGAATCCGGAATACATCGCGCAGTGCTCAGAGGTCCTGGCTGTTCCGTTGAAGCGGGAGCCCACCTCCGCGCCGTGCTACCTCGAGCCCGAGGAGGTCGAGGCCATCCTCGCCCAGCCCAACCGATCGACACTCGAAGGGCTGCGCGACCATGTACTGCTCTCGTTCCTCTATAACAGTGGCGCGCGAATCCAAGAGGCGCTTGACCTCTGTCCCGAAGCAATCCGGTTCGATGCACCGAACTTCGTGCGTCTTTACGGCAAGGGGCGCAAGGAACGCATCTGCCCGCTCTGGCCAGAAACCGTGGCATTGCTCAGGAAGCTACTGGAGCGACAGCCCCGTGCGCCCGATGAGCGGATCTTCGTCAATCGATACGGTGAACCGCTAGGGGCGTCAGGGGTGCGGTTCAAGCTCAACGCCTACGTGGAACAAGCCGCGAAATCGACGCTGACCCTCCAGTCAAAACACGTTACGCCTCACAGCTTCCGGCACGCGACCGCCGTCCACCTCGTTGCCGCCGGGGTCGATATCACCGTCATCCGCAGTTGGCTCGGGCACGTCAGTCTCGATACGACCAATCACTATGCTCAGGCCAATCTGGAGACCAAACGAAAGGCGCTGGAACAGGTTGGCGCCCCGGCGGCGAGCAACGTGCCACCTTCGTGGAAGCGAGATGCCAATCTGATGGGATGGCTCGACACCCTATAGAATAATGTGAAGGACGTGGCGAAATGTTCCGCAGCTTTGCAGGACTACGCCGCGCTCCTCCGCATTACCGCTTCCTCGCGATAACAGGTGTTATGCGCAGCTCGCCATAAGATGCCCCAGGCATCGGCATAGGCATTGTAGACGGCGATCTGTTCTTCGCTGAGCCGATGCTCGAGGATGTCATATTCGACGCCGGCGAAGCTGAGCGCCCGCGCGGCATAGAGGCCCTGCGCTTTGAGGTCGCGGGCGATCAACTCCATCGCCGCGATGCCGCCTCGGCGCAGGGATTCCACGAAGGCCCGCCGGTCGGCGAAGGCCGTCTGCGGTCCCCACAATCCGAGGCGTGTCGCATAGGCAAGATTGTTGACATCCGAGGCGCCCGTCGCCGAGGCGTAGAGAATCCGGGCGCGCGGAGCGAGATTTTGCAGGCGGACGCCGGCAATGCCCTGCTCGGACCCTTTCGTGGCGCCGAACCGGCCCTCGCCGCCGGCCACCCCGGCCATTTCATGCGCCTCGTCGAAAACGATGACGCCGCTGAAATCCTCACCCATCCATTCGATCAGCTGGCGCAGCCGCGTGCCCCTGTCGCCGCGGTTGGAGCGCAGGGTGGCATAGGTCAGGAAGAGGATCCCATCGCCCAGCGCGATCGGGGTGCCGAGCTTCCACTGGTTGAGATGCTGGATGTCGAGCGGCAAGCCGCCAAGCGCCGACCAGTCCCGGCGAGCGTCTTCGACCAGCGTCTCGCTCTTGGATATCCAGAGGTGGCGGCGGTTGCCACGCAACCACTGGTCGAGGATGACGCCTGCCACCTGCCGCCCCTTGCCGGCGCCCGTGCCATCGCCAAGGAAAAAGCCGGTCCGATAGGCGTTACCGGCCTCTGCCGGCGACAGCGAAAGACCCTCCTCGCTGGATATGAACCGCCCGGGAAGATCGCGCTCGAACGCCGCGCCAGCGTAGATCAGCGTTTCGAGCTGCGCGTCCGAGAGCAGGCCGTCGTCCAGGATCCTGGCCGGCAGCACGGGTTCATAAGCGACCGGGGGTGCGGCAATCGATCCCATTGCCTGCGATTCGACCAGCGCGCTTGGGTGCTCACGAGCATCGGCAATCAGCAGACGGCTCGGCCGATAGGGCAGGTAAATCCCTTGCGGTTCGCCCGCGGGTGCGGGCGCGTCGAGACGGTGATAGGCGACCGCGCGGGTCGTGGGCAGGGTCACCGCCGCACGCGAGCAGACGGGGCGGGTCCGCCGCGTGAGGCCCCGGAACAATCCGCTGGGGCGGGAGATCGGCTGCGGCTGCGGCGCGCATGGGGTCGCCATCGCATCGATGGCCGCAAGCGCAGCGCCGAGCGTCGTGCAGGTCTGGCGCGGGACCGAGCCCCCTGCCCCGTCCTTTTCGAGGAGTATGAGCTGGACTGCCTGGCCGGTGCCGTGCTTGGCATAGGCATCGGGCGGCAGGTCGAGATGCAGCCGGGCATGCGCGCCCGCAGTGGCGTGCAGCCAATCCGCGTCCTCCGTCTCGATGCGGTCGGGGAGAATAACGGCGCAGCGCCCGCCTGGAGCAAGCCGCAACAGCGCGGAGCGCAAATGGCGAAGCGCGGCATGGCGATCGCGCGCGCGCCCCTGGCTTCGCGAGAAGGGCGGATTGAGGAGCACGACGCTCGGCACCAGTTGCGGATCGAGCATATCGTCGATCAGTTCGCCATCATGCGTGCTCAGCCTGCCTTCGGGAAAGGCGTGACGCAGCAAACGCGTGCGCCAGGCATCGATATCATTGAGAAGGAGGCGCGCGCCGGCGAGATGGGCGTGTACGGCCAGGAGGCCGGTCCCGGCCGAGGGCTCGAGCACGATATCGTGTGCCGTGATCGCGGCTGCCTTGGCGGCAAGGAAGCCGATCGGCGCCGGTGTCGAGAATTGCTGGAACGCGATCTGCGTTTCGCTACGCACGCTTTGCGTGGGAAGCGCCGCCGTCATAGCGATCAGCTGGGCGAGCCGCGCATTCGCATCTGCCGGGAGCGTCGCGTTCTTCAGATGGAGGACCTGCGCGAGTTCGAGCACATCGTAGGCGTCGCGCAATGACCACAGGCCATCGGCGCTCGAGCCACCGAAAGCGGAGGTCATTTCGGCAAGGAGGTCGTTACGTGCAACCGGACATCCTTCGGACAGCCGGTCGGCTATGCCTTGAGCAGCGGTACGGGCGGGATCATCGAGCGGCAGCGTGAGCGCGAGGGGGTGTGTGGCCATGGGGCATCTCCAGGTCTGACACCTGGCATCAGCGCCAGGTCATCAGCCGGAAGGCTCCCTCCCCTTTCAGGCCGCCTCGGCGGCCCGGCGGACACGCCAAGCATCATTCCAGTCCGCGTGCCGTTCCGGCAGCCGGAGCACCAGTTCGCGTCCATTGGCTGTGAGATGGGGGCGGGCTTTTTTGAGCATGGCGGCAGCGGCGGCACCGCGATCGCCATAGACGATGATACGCTTGACCCGTTCGGGGATGGCGACAAGCCCAAGGCGTTCGACCCCGCCCAGCGCCCAGGTGGGCGTTCCGAACCAGGCCATTGCTGAAAGGGCGTCCTCGATGCCTTCGGCAAGGCCAAGCTCCTCGCCGGCCGGCGCCAGACGAATGGCCGCGTCGCCGAGAAGGCCAAGGGCAATCTTCGGCTTTGGCATGGGTTTGTGCAGGATGTCGGCGAGATCGAGGCAGGTCCGCTGGACGGCGACAACCCCCAGATCATTCTCGACCGCGGCGATCATCGCCGGAAAGAACCGGCGGCGCTCACCGGCCCCGACGATGGTGCGCGGGTTGTAGCGCAGGCAACGCGGATAGGGAGGCGGCAGACCGCGCGCCGCCAGATAATCGGCCGCTGGAGATCCGGCGATGGGCTGGCTCGCCTTCCATAGGCGAAGTGCAAGAGCGCGATGGTCCGCGGCCGCCTTCGGGCGCGGCATTGTGAGCGGCTCCGCATCGTGAAGTTTGCGCCGGCGCAAAGCAGCCAGAACATCGCGCGTGTCGCAGCCGGCAAAGCAGTGGAACAGGATCGCCCGCTCGCCCAGGCGTACCGACAGGCTGGGACCATGATCGTTATGTGCCGGGCACCGGCATTCGCCGCGCGTACCGCGCCAGATCCCACCCAGGGCTTCGACAATGGCTTTGGCGCGATGGGGAGCAGCTATGGGCATCGACTAATCCTCGGAAGTGGTGGAGCGCCGCTGCTGATTGCGCCCTCCCCTCCCCGATATTTCACCCCGGCATGCCTTTGGGTGCCAGGATCCCGAATTCCTCGACGATGCGATCGGTTGTGTAGTGCGTCGCGCCGTCGCGTTCATAGGAGTTGTCCTTGAGCCGTCCGGCTATGCGCACGAGATCCCCGACTTGAGCCCGGTCGGCGATATGTTTTCGCTGGCCTTCGCTGAAGACGCTCACGCGGTTCCAGTGGCTGTCTTCCTGCCATTCGTTATCGTCACCCTTGCGGCGATAATTCGCGCAGACCGACAGCAGGGTGAATTTCGGCCGCGCGTCGATTTCCCCGATCCGGCCGATGATCTCGAACTTGGCGAAGTTGATCATGCACCCTCCATGCGCAAGGTCATTTGGCCGGCAGCCTATCGTAGGCGGCTAACTTCGCGTATCCCTCCAGGCGGGGGGATTGAACGATTGCATCAGGCGCGACGCCGATCTCTTTCTCAAAATAAAAAGAATCAAAACGCCGCTGCTCGCAGCGGAAGCTTTTCCGATTCAAAAGGATTCAGATTCAGGAGGCCGAAAGCACAGCATTTCTGCGGGTTTGAGCAAGCTTATCCTGACCGGACGGGGGATTTTGCCTGCCCTTCCGGGGGCGCTTCCCTGACCGATCGGGGGATGCAACCTGACCTGCTGGGGCCTTCCTGACCGTATGGGGGACAGCTTCCTGCTGGAGTGATTCGCTCGCCATAGCGTTCGTCAGGGACTTTCTTCGGCGTCCGCGCTGCCGTTTGCGCGGGTCCGGGCGCTTGGAAACGCGACTCGCCGCACTTCCTCATGGTTTGCTGCTTCGGAGCGAAGTTCCATCCTGACCTCTTGGGGGCCGAATCCGGTGTCTATCCTGCCCTGACTTGACGCGTAAGGACAGGTCAGGCAGATTTTCTCCCACGCTGGACGAATCGGCGCAGACTTCATGGC